>NZ_DATFBA010000109.1:0-6317 GCF_035254065.1 Geomonas sp. | reverse complement strand
CAGCACGTTCTGCCCCAGGGCGAGCTCCCCCATGTCGGTGGAGGGGCCGTCGGCTATGATGTCCCCCGCCTTCACGTGATCGCCCACCTTGACCACGGGGCGCTGGTTGATGCAGGTGTTCTGGTTGGACCTGGCGAACTTGATCAGGTTGTAGATGTCGACGCCGGTGCCGGTCGCATCGTACTGGTCCTCGTCGATCTTCACCACGATGCGCGAGGCATCGACCGACTCGACCACGCCGTTGTGGCGCGCCACCGAGGAGACCCCGGAGTCGCGTGCCACGACCCGCTCCATGCCGGTCCCGACCAGGGGGGAATCGGCGCGCAGCAAAGGCACGGCCTGGCGCTGCATGTTGGAACCCATGAGTGCGCGGTTCGCGTCGTCGTTTTCCAGGAACGGGATGAGCGATGCCGCGACGGAGACCAGCTGCATCGGCGCCACGTCCATGAGCTCCAGCTCGTCGCGACCCACCAGGACGAACTCGCCGCTCTTTCTGGCCGAGATGTAGTCGGCCGCGAAGCGCCCGGTTGCATCGACCTCGGCGTTGGCCTGGGCGATGGCATGCCCCTCCTCCTCCAGAGCCGAGAAGAAGCGGACCTCGTCGGTCACCCTGCCCTCCTTCACCACGCGGTACGGCGTCTCGACGAAGCCGTGCTCGTTGATACGGGCGTAGGTGGAGAGCGACGCGATCAGGCCGATGTTCGGACCCTCAGGGGTTTCGATCGGGCAGACGCGGCCGTAGTGGGTCGGATGCACGTCGCGCACCTCGAAGCCCGCGCGCTCGCGGGTGAGACCCCCGGGTCCCAGGGCCGAGAGACGACGCTTGTGCGTGACCTCGGAGAGCGGGTTCGTCTGGTCCATGAACTGGGAGAGCTGCGAGGAACCGAAGAACTCCTTCACTACCGCGGAAACCGGCTTGGAGTTGATCAGGTCGTGCGGCATCAGGTTCTCGACTTCCTGGAGGCTCATGCGCTCCTTGATGGCGCGCTCCATCCTGACGAGACCGATGCGGTACTGGTTCTCGAGGAGCTCGCCCACGGCGCGCACGCGGCGGTTGCCGAGGTGGTCGATGTCGTCGATGTTACCCTTGCCGTTTTTCAGCTCGATCAGGTAGCGCACCACCTCGAGGATGTCCTCGCGGGTGAGCGTCATGCAGTCAAGCGGTACGTCCACGCCCAGCTTGTAGTTGAGCTTCAGACGGCCGACCGCGGAGAGGTCGTAGCGCTCGGCGTTGAAGAAGAGGTTCTCGAACAGCACCAGCGCGCTCTTTAGGGTCGGCGGATCGCCCGGACGCAGACGGCGGTAGATCTCGATGAGCGCCTCGTCGGTAGAACCGATCTTGTCGATCAGGATGGTGTCCCTAAGCGAAGAGGTCACGTGCAGGTTGTCGATGAAGAGCACCTGGAAGGAGGTGATCCCCTTGGCGACGATCTCCTCGAGCTTCGCCTGGGTCAGCTCCTCGTTGCACTCCACCAGGATCTCGCCGGTAGCCGGGTCGAAGATGTCGTGGGAGGCAACCTTGCCTACCACCTCTTCCTCGGCGATGGGGATCTCCTTGATGCCGTGCTCGGCCATCTTCCTGAGAGCGGCCTTGGTGAACTTGCGGTTCGCCTTCAGGATCACCTCGGCGGTGGCGGGATCGACGATGTCCGCAGTCGCCTTCTGGCTGGAGAGGAGTTCCGCGTCGACCACCTTGGTCATGGCGCCGTTCTCGCCGATCTTGATCTCCTCGGACTTGTAGAAGTAGTTCAAGAGGGCGTCGTTGGAGTAGCCGAGACCTTTCAGCAGCACGGTGGCCGGCATCTTGCGACGGCGGTCGATGCGCACGTAAAGGATATCTTTATGGTCGAATTCAAAGTCGAGCCACGAACCGCGGTAGGGGATTACGCGGGCGGAGTAGAGCACCTTGCCGCTGGAGTGGGTCTTCCCTTTGTCGTGATCGTAGAACACGCCCGGGGAGCGGTGCAGCTGGCTGACGATTACGCGCTCGGTCCCGTTGATGATGAAGGTACCATTCTCCGTCATCAGGGGAATCTCGCCGAAATAGACCTCCTGCTCCTTGATGTCACGGATCGATCGGGTACCGGGGTCCTTGGCGACATCCCAAACAACCAGCCTCACCTTCACCTTCATCGGGGCGGCAAACGTCATCCCGCGCTGGTGGCACTCTTCCACGTCGTACTTCGGCGCGCCCAGCGAATACGAAACGTACTCGAGCGAGGCGGTGTCGCTGAAGTCTTTGATAGGGAAGACGCTCTTGAACACGGCCTCCAGGCCGGAGTTCTTGCGTGCGTCTACAGGCGTGTCGAGTTGGAGGAATCTCTTGTAGGAATTCTTCTGGATGTCGATGAGGTTCGGTATATCGATGATCTTGTGGATCTTGGCGAAGTTCTTGCGCAACAGGGGGTTATTCGCGATTGAATAAGCCATATCTTCTCCTTTGGTGAACGCCTTGGAAGACCTTCACCCCCTTGAATATCCTGCTGGTTTGTGGCGGCGGCCGGTGCGGGGTGAAGCGGCCTCAAACTAAAATAGAACAGCCAAGGCCGCAAAATGCGACCTTGGCTAGGATAAAGATCGGCGTCTTTATACTTATTTCACTTCCACTTCTGCACCAGCTTCTACCAGCTGCTTCTGAGCGTCGGCAGCTTCTTCTTTGGAGATGCCAGTCTTTACCGGCTGCGGAGCGCCGTCGACCAGGTCTTTGGCTTCTTTCAGGCCCAGGCTGGTCAGAGCGCGGACAACCTTGATGACGGCGATTTTGTTGGCGCCGGCATTTTTCAGGATGACGTCGAACTCGGTCTTCTCTTCAGCAGCTTCAGCCGGGCCAGCAGCCGGGCCGGCAGCAGCAACGGCAACCGGAGCAGCGGCGGAAACGCCGAATTTCTCTTCCAGCTCTTTCACGAAGCCGGCGAGTTCCAGGACGGTCATGTTCTCGATAAAGCTGACAACTTCTTCTTTGGTGATAGCCATTTTCTTATTCCTCCAGAATATTTTAGATGGTTCGGTTTAGTCAATAGGGTCGTAAGAACGACCGTTTCCTTAGGCTGCTTTCTGTGCCCTGATGCCGTCCAGTACGCGGACGAAGCCGCCCGGGACTGCAGCAAGAACGCGGACGAAGTTGCTGGTCGGTGCCTGGATGCTGCCCAGCATGCGGGCAAGCAGCACTTCGCGGCTCGGCAGTTCGGCCAGTGCCTGGATCTCGGCGACGTTGATGGTCTTACCGGTCAGGACGCCAGCTTTCAGGGTGAACGGGTTGCCGGCTTCCTTGGCGAACTTCGAGAGCACCTTGGCAGCCGCGACGGGATCGTCATAGCTCAAGGCAACCGCGGTCGGACCGGACAGCACCGAAGCGATGCCTTCTTTGTCGGTCCCCTTGGAAGCGATCTCGAGCAGGGTGTTCTTGACGACCTTGTACTCGACGCCGGCCTTCCTGAGCTCGCTACGGAGCTGTTCGGCCTGGCCCACGGTCATGCCACGGAAATCCGCGGCAAAGATCGCCTGGGCACGCTGCAGCTTGTCGTGCATTTCGGCAACAACAGCTTGTTTGTTTTCCTTATTCAAGCGCTTTCCTCCTTTCTTTTGGTATACGGGTACGAAACCCCGCCAAAGTCAGGAAGTTGCGGGAAGATTCCTGCAACACCTTTTGCCAGTCTCGGTTGGCCGCCTAAGCGATTAAGCACCCTCCGCAGTTTTGTCGGGCGCACCCACTGTCTTTGACTTTGGCTTTTGAAGCTATATGAAGCAGAACGCGGATCAGGTCAGGGAGAGCGATGTTTCGTTCTAGCTGCGGTCCGCGTTCTTGTAGTTGCTGCTGTTATTTCAGGACGGAGGCGATGTCGGTCATGTCGATGTTGACGCCCGGGCCCATGGTGGAGGAGACGGAGACCTTCTTCATGTAGGTCCCTTTGGCGGCAGCCGGCTTGGCCTTCTGCAGGGCCTCGACCAGGGCAACCACGTTCTCCCTCAGGGTCTGTACGTCGAAGGAGATCTTGCCCACCGGAGCGTGCACGATGCCTGCCTTCTCGACGCGGAACTCGACCTTACCGGACTTGCACTCCTTGATGGCGCGAGCCAGGTCGAAGGTGACGGTGCCGACTTTCGGGTTCGGCATCAGGCCGCGGGGGCCGAGGAGCTTACCGATCTTGCCGACCACGCCCATCATGTCGGGGGTAGCGATGGCGGTATCGAAGTCGAACCAGCCGCCCTGGATCTTGGCGACCAGGTCGTCAGCGCCCACGTAATCGGCACCGGCGTCGCGGGCCTCCTTCTCTTTCTCGCCCTTGGCGAACACGAGCACGCGGACTTCCTTGCCCAGACCGTTGGGGAGCACTACCGCGCCGCGGACCATCTGGTCGGCGTGGCGGGGATCAACGCCCAGCTTCACTGCCACGTCGACGGTCTCGTCGAACTTGGCGAAGGAGGCGCTCTTCACGAGCTCCAGGCCGTCGGTCAGCGGATAGGTCTTGCTCCTATCAACCTTGGCAAGAGCTTCCTTAAGCTTTTTAGTGGTAGCCATTCTATTAACCCTCTCTTTACTTAAGCTATTTCAACGCCCATGCTGCGCGCGGTACCTTCGATGGTCTTCATGGCAGCCTCGAGGCTGGCCGCATTGAGGTCCGGCATCTTCTTGGTGGCGATCTCGCGCACCTGGTCCTTGGTCAGCTTGCCGACCTTGGTCTTGTTGGGGACCGCGGAACCGCTCTGGATGCCAAGGGCCTTCTTGATGAGGACCGGAGCCGGCGGGGTCTTGGTGATGAAGGTGAAGGACCTGTCTGCGTAGACGGTGATCACGACCGGGGTGATGGTCCCCTCGTCGGCCTGGGTCTTGGCGTTGAACGCCTTGCAGAATTCCATGATGTTAACGCCGTGCTGACCGAGCGCCGGACCGATCGGGGGAGAGGGATTCGCCTTCCCAGCGGGTACCTGCAGCTTGATATAACCGGTAATTTTCTTGGCCATTTTCCTACTCCTTTGATCTTTCCTGAAACTGCCTGATGCTGCTATTTCTGTCAGCGGGTTGCCCTACTGCTTTTCTACCTGCATGAACTCCAGCTCGACCGGGGTGGCGCGTCCGAAGATGCTGACCATGACCCGAAGCTTCCCTTTGTCGGGCTTGACGTCTTCCACCACGCCGGAGAAGTTCAGGAAGGGGCCGTCGATGACGCGCACCGTCTCGCCCACCTCGAAGAGCACCTTGGGACGGGGCTTCTCGGCGCCCTCTTCCATACGCTTGGTGATCTTGTTTACTTCCTCGTCCGGGATCGGGAACGGGTTGTTGCCACCCACGAAGCCGGTCACCTTGGCGGTCTCCTTGACCACATGCCAGGTGTCGTCGTTCAGCTCCATGTTGACCAGGATGTAACCAGGGAAGAACTTCCTGGACGAAGTTTTCTTCTCCCCCTTCTTAAGCTCTACCACGGTTTCGCACGGGATCAGGATTTCGCCGAAGAACTCTTCCATCTCAAGGTTCTTGATGCGCTCGGCAAGCGAGAGCCTGACCTTGTTTTCAAATCCTGAGTAGGTGTGAACACCGTACCATTTAAGTGCCATGTGGAAAGTCCTCTAGCGGAGTATCGACCGGATGATCTTTGCAAGGACTGCGTCGCAGGCGCCAAGATAAAGTGAGACGATGACAATGATGACAACTACAACTTGGGCTGTGGCGAAGGTTTCCTTGCGCGTAGGCCAGGTCACCTTGGCGAGTTCCGCCTGCACATCCTCAAAAAAGCTCTTGGTTTTCGCGAGCACGTGTCACCCCACTGATGCAGAATTATAAAATAAAATGGCAGGCCAGGAGGGATTCGAACCCCCAACACCCGGTTTTGGAGACCGGTGCTCTAGCCGTTAGAGCTACTGGCCTGCGGCGGGGGCTTCATCAAAGTACGAAGCCCCAAACTTTATTATTTAGTTTCTTTGTGAGGAGTGTGCTTCTTGCAGAAACGGCAGTACTTGGAGAACTCGAGTTTCTGCGGGGTGTTCTTCTTGTTCTTGGTGGTCGTATAGTTACGCTGTTTGCACTCGGTGCAACCAAGGGTGATGATATCTCTAGGCATCGTTTTGTCCTTTCCAACTTCAGTCTACAGCTAATGGACTACCAAAAGACTCGACAGCCGGTCCCCGGTGAAGGGGAACCGGCTGTCGAATGCTTAAATTACTCGATGATGGAGCTGACCACGCCTGCGCCGACGGTGCGGCCGCCTTCGCGGATTGCGAAGCGGAGACCTTCGTCCATGGCGATCGGGGTGATCAGGTTGACGGTGATGGCGACGTTGTCGCCCGGCATCACCATCTCGGTGCCGGCTTCCAGGTCAACC
>NZ_DATFBA010000108.1:0-8340 GCF_035254065.1 Geomonas sp. | reverse complement strand
GGGAAGGACAGGATGAGGATGGGGCGTTCTTTCACCGGATAATACCCCATCCTCACCCCGGCCCTCTCCTTGAAGGAGAGGGCGAAGTTGGTTGAGCGGAAGATTGTGACTGATCGGGAAAGGAAATGGACAACAGTGGAGGAGAAGAGACGGAGAAAGGGGGGGACATGGCGCGGGCCGCTGCGTACCGCGCCGGAGATGGGTAGCTCAACTGGTCTTGTTTTTCCGGTAGAAGGAGATCAGCAATTCGGCATCCCTGGGGGAGAGATCGAACTTGAAGACGGCTTCCTGGATCAGCGGCTGGAGTGGATGGTCCGGGTCGTCCAGCAGATGTCCAGAAACCCACTTCACTGCCCGCCGCAAATCTTCGCCTTCCGGTAACACGCTGCTCATGATGTGCCTCCTCGATAGCTCACTCTCTAGCCTAGCGGAAGCGGCTGGGAAAGGGAAGGGGCTAGGAACAAAAGGAAACGGCTATGAACAACACGGCGAACGTTCCCTCTCCCGAAGGGGGAGGGTTAGGGAGGGGGAGCGGTCGCCTCTACCGCCAGTGCCCCTCGCATGGTGAAGGGCCCCCCTTCCTCCCCGTTTAGATGAACAGGTTATTGTCCGCGTGTTCCGACGCCTCGAGATAGGCTGCCACTCCGCCGACCTCGATGCCGTCGATCAGTTCCTCGCGGCGAATCCCCATCAGGTCCATGGACATCTGGCAGGCCACCAGCTGCGCGCCTCCCCGGATGGCCAGCTCCATCATCTCCTCAAGCGACGGCACGTTCTTGTTCTTCATGATGCCGCGGATCAGCTTGCCGCCGATCCCTGCCATGCTCATCCTGGAGAGGGCGAGTTTCCGGCTGCCGCGGGGCATCATCATCCCGAAGGCGGCCTCGATCAGGTTCTTGCCCAGCCCCGAACTCTTCTCCTGCTTCCTGAGCGCGTTGATGCCCCAGAAGGTGAAGAACATGGTGACCTTGCGCCCCATGGCCAGGGCGCCGTTGGCGATCACGAAGGAGGCGATGACCTTGTCGAGGTCGCCGGAGAAGACGATGATGGTCTTGTCGTTGCCGCCGCTCATTGCCGCCGCCTGCTGGGGGGGAAGACACTTTTCCACCAGCGCGGTGATGGTCCCTT
This sequence comes from Geomonas sp., assembly GCF_035254065.1. GTDB lineage: Bacteria > Desulfobacterota > Desulfuromonadia > Geobacterales > Geobacteraceae > Geomonas. The sequence goes on along the minus strand of NZ_DATFBA010000108.1, from coordinate 7,212 downwards.
GGTGGCTGTCGATCTCCCGCACCAGGTTGCCGGTGGAGCGGGCCCATGCCTGCACGTCGCTGTAGAAGCCGGGATCGCTGGCACTGATCTGCACCAGGTCGCCGGGGGCCACGGCGTCAATCTCCCTCTTCAGGCGGAGCACGGGGCCCGGGCACTGCAGCCCGCAGGCGTTGACCTCGACGGTCCTGACATCTGCCACTATGGTATGGTCCACTGAAATCTCCTGCATGCCGTTCTCCAATTTTTTCATTCCTTCTGCTTTCGGTGCGGCCGCCTCGGCATGGGGCTGGCTGGCGGTGGCGACCTTGAAGATGTCATATCCCCCCGAAAGGTTGAGGCAGTCGGTGAAGCCGTGCGCCCGGAGAATGCGGGCTGCCAAATAGCCGCGTAGACCAACCTTGCAGATGAGTACGATCCTCTTCTCCCTGGGGAGTTCGTCTAGCCTGCCGCGCAATTCGTCGAGCGGGATGTTTATCGCGCCGTCCAGGCTTCCAACGGCGAACTCATCCGGGGTGCGGACGTCGACCAGATAATGGTTGTCATCCAGGCTTGCCAGCTGGTCCCAGGTGATGCTTTTGTACAGGCCGTCCAGGATGTTCTGGGCCACGAAACCCGCCATGTTGACCGGATCCTTGGCCGAGGAGTAGGGAGGGGCATAGGCGTGCTCGATTTCGCACAGGTCATCCACCGTCATCCCCGCCTGGATCGCGGTAGCGATCACGTCGATGCGCTTGTCGACGCCGCTGTAGCCGACCGCCTGCGCCCCCAGCACCTTCCGGCACTCCGGCGAGAAGACCAGCTTCAGGGTCAGCTGGGTGGCGCCCGGGTAGTAGCCGGCGTGGTCGTTGGGATGGATGATCACCGAGTCGCAGGGTATCTGGCTGGCGTGGCAGAACTTTTCGGTGAGCCCGGTCTGGGCGACGTCCAGATCGAAGACCTTGGCGATGGCGGTCCCCATGGTGCCGCGATAGGAGCGGGGAGCCTCGCCGTGCATGTTGTCCGCCGCGATCCGCCCCTGCTTGTTGGCGGGACCGGCCAGCGGTACCGCGCTGCTCTTGCCGGTGAAGGGGCTGGCCATCTCGGTGGCGTCTCCCACGGCGAAGATCCCCTCGCAGTTGGTCCTCATCTGCTGGTCGACCACGATGTGCCGGCGCGGGCCGAGCTCGATGCCGGAGTCCTTCAGGAAAGCAGTGTTGGGGGCTACCCCCACCGCCAGCAGCACCAGGTCGGCTCCGATCTCCGCCCCGCTGGTGAGGGTTGCCTTGACCCCGCCCGCCGGTGCAGCGTTGAAAGAACAGACCGCCTCTTGCAGCCTGAGCCCGATACCCTTCAGCTGCAGTTCGCGGTGAACAAGCGCCGCCATTTCAAAGTCGATCGTGCTCATCACCTGCGGGGTCGCCTCCACCAGGGTGACCGAAATCCCCAGTGCATGGAGGTTTTCAGCCATCTCCAGGCCGATGAAGCCTCCCCCCACGATGAGCGCCGAGGCGACCGTGCCGCCGGAGAGGATCGCGTGCAGCCGGTCGGTATCGGGGATGGTCCAGAGCGTGTGGATGGCCGGAAGGTCGGCTCCGGGGATGGCGGGTTTTACCGGCGAGCCGCCTGGCGCCAGCAGAAGCTGGTCGTAGGGCTCGTCGAACTCCCTTCTCGAGGCGAGTTCCCGGACCCGTACCGCTTTCGATTGAGGCAGCACCGCGACCACCTCGTGGCCGGTCCGTACCTCCACGTTGAAACGCTGCCGGAAGGAAGCCGGCGTCTGCAGCAGAAGCTGGCTGCGGTCAGTGATGGCGCCCCCCAGGTAGTAGGGGAGCCCGCAGTTCGCATAAGAAACGTAGTCGCCCCGTTCGAAGACCACAATCTCGGCGCTTTCATCAAGTCGTCTCAGGCGAGCCGCCGCCGACATGCCGCCGGCCACTCCCCCCACGATAACGTATTTAGCCATGACAACCTCTCCAGCAAGTCTTTGCGCTACGATCTCCCGCCATTGCAAGCGCAATGCAAATACGGGTATCGGCGTTACAGATAGATACCATATATATTCTAAATATGCAATATATGAGAAGTGGGATTGATGGCAGCTCGCCACTCGGAAAGGATGGCGAAAGTGGGCAGCTCCATGCGGAAGCTGTCATTGTGCTAAGCGGGCTGCTATGCAATACTCTTGTGGCCGTCAAGGTGGGCGTTTTGAAGGGCGGCTCTTGCTTCATTGCGCCATAACGACATCGGCAAGAGGAGATAAGCCCGCTGTTTTGGCTACCGGGGAGGCGATAGATAATGCGTGAGCAAGTGAGGATCTACACCATCAACAAGGGAGCGCTGCATCAGTTCGTGGCCCAGTGGAAAGAGAAGATCCAGCCGCTGAGGGAGAAGCTCGGTTTCGTGATAGTGGCGGGCTGGACCGTCGAGGCGACCAATCAGTTCATCTGGGTGCAGAGATACGAAGGGGAGGGGAGTTGGGAGGCAGCGGACCAGGCATACTTCGCCTCCGACGAACGGAAGGCGATGGACCCCGACCCCGGCCGACTGATCGCCAGGATGGAACAGTACTACGCCGACCCCATGTAAGTAGCGCAGGACACCTTACCGGTTATCCGTTCCAGGACCCGCACCAATTCAACACGGCCAACTCCCTCACCCAAAGAGACCGGCCGTCAAGCCCCGGATTGACAAGGTCGGCAAATTAAGGCATCTCTTATATCTGCTCTCTGGCAGTTTTGGTCCTGCTTCCTGACACCGCTGTTTCCAAGGAGGGTACCATGACTGAACTCCGCACCGAGATAGCCCTTAAGGCTCCGGCCGAAAGGCTCTGGGAACTGTTGAGCGACTTCACCCTCTACCCGCAATGGAACCCGCTCATCGTGCAGGCGCAGGGGGAGGCGACGGAGGGGACACGGCTGGAGATGACCGTCCAGCTGCCGGCCATCCCTCCCTTCCCGATCAAGCCGACTCTCTTGTGCGCCGACCCGCAATGCCGGCTTCTCTGGCGCCACAGCCTGGCCTTCCCGGCGCTGATGTGCTGGTCCTATGGGCTGGAACTGGAGCAGCTCGACCAGGGGCGCCTGAAGCTGGTCCAGAAGTCGACCTTCGGCGGGCTGCTGGGGCCGTTGTTCACCTTCGCTCTGCGCAGGTCGGTGGAGCAGGGGATGTCCGAGTTCAACAAGGCGGTCGCCCGCTGGGGAGAGCAAGGAAACGTTCGCTGTTTGAGATGCTGAGGTAACGAGAACCGAAGGAGGGAAGGGATGAAGAAGTCGTTCGCACTGCTTTGGATGGCGCTTTTCTCGATGCTGATCCCTGCACTCGCGCAGGCGGCGGGGAAGACGGAGATCACCTGGTACGGTCAGGCGGCCTTCAAGATCACCACCCCTGCGGGAAAGGTGCTGCTGATCGATCCCTGGATCGACAACCCCGTCAACAAGTCGGGCAAGGAGGAGCTGGCCAAGCTTGACCGCGTAGACCTGATTTTGCTCACTCACGGTCATAACGACCACATCGGCAACTCGGTGGAGATCGGGAAAAAGACGCGGGCCAAGCTGGTGGCGCCGCACGGGCTTGGGCAGGCCATGGTGCAGTACAAGGGGTACCCCAAGGAGCTGGCCGGCTACGAGACCCTGGGGAACTACGGAGGAGAGCTGGTGCTGCTGGGCGGGGAGGTGAAGGTCGCCTTCATTCCGGCCGTGCACGATTCCGACATGACGGCACCGCTCGCTCCCGGTCTTCCTCCCACCCAGGCGGCAGCGGGTAACCCGGCCGGTTTCCTGATCACCATCAAGGATGGCCCGGTCATCTATCATACCGGCGATACCGACCTCTTTTCGGACATGGCGCTGGTCAAGGATTTCCACCCGGTGGACATCATGCTGACCTGCATGGGCGATCACTTCACCATGGGACCGAGGCGGGCGGCCCAGGCGGTGCGCCTGGTCGATGCCAAGCTGGTGGTCCCCATGCACTTCGCCACCATGCCGATCCTGACCGGGACGCCGGAGGAGTTCGCCAGGGAGCTTTCCGGCTACGGGCTGGAGAAGAGGATGAAGAGGCTGGCGGTCGGCGAGACCCTCATCTGGCAGTAGGAAAAGGAGGGGGATCGAGGCTAAAGGGGGACTGGCACCTGCGGAGCCAGTCCCCTGATCGTTTGTCTCGTTTCCGGCCTCCCGTAGCCCGCAGTTGCCGATCGCCCATAAAGGTTGTAAGATGGCCCCTCAATCTAAACCGTGCGAGGCAACGAGATGTTCGAGACACAATATAACGAGGAAATGGAAGCCGAGGTGAGGCGGTTGGAAGGTAAGAGGCGCGCGGAAGAGGCCGGTCATCCCGAATGGGATAACGCCTGCGCGCTCTGCGGTTGCCAGCTCACCGCCACCGAGGCCGACCGTTGCAACTCCTGCAGGTAGTCCGGTTGCCTTGAGGCCCCTCTACACGCGACGCCGGTGGCTGTAATAGCCCCGGCGTCGTTTGCTTTTCCGCCTTCTTCCCTGCCTCCCGGCCCCTCCTAATGAATTCCCTGTTGTAAGGCCCGGTGAGCTATGCTATTTCTTCGTATCCATCCCAAGCTTCTGAAAATCACCGACTTTCTGGATGTCTATGACCTCGTCGTTCCGCGCTACTTTCCTCGCCGCTTTGTGCTCTCTGCTGGCGCTGGCTCTCCTGTTCGGGGTTCGGCCTGCGTACGCGGTGCAGTTCAACGCCCCCGTGGTGAGGCTTTCCCCGTCCGCCCCGGTTTCCCTGGCCGGGCACTTGGAACTCCTTTCCGACCCGGATGGGCGACTGAACCTGGCTGACGTCTTAGGGCCGGGGCAGGCCGACCGTTTCAGGCCGCTTTCGGGTTTCCTGAACAGGGGGTACACCAAAGAGGCGAGCTGGCTCCGCTTCTCCTTGAGCCGCTCCGGTTCATCGCTGCACGACTGGATGCTCCGTCTGGGTCCCTCCATGCTGGACGAGATCAAGGTCTACGTCCAGACGGGCGATGACCCCTCCGTTGCCTCCTCCTACCGCGAATACGTCTTCGGCGACCACCACCCGATCGATCTCAGGCCTGTCCGTCATTCCAGCTTCGCTCTCCCCCTGCTGCTGCCGGACGACAGGCCGCGTCACGTCTACCTCCGGGTCCAGACCACCAGTTCCCACAACCTGGCCGGATGGCTCTATTCCCTGGACCAGTTCGTGTACTGGTCGGAGATCCAGGCGCTGCTGACCGGCGGTTTCTTCGGCATCTGCCTGCTGGTCACCTGCATCAATATCATCTACTCCATCAAGCTGCGCGACCTGGTGTACGGCTACTACGCCTGCTATGTCTTCGCCCTGGCCGTCAGCTACCTTGCGGTTACCGGCGTGTTGCCGCTGTTGCTCCCTTCGGCCGCGCACCTGGTCTGCGATTACCTCACCGGCGGTGGGGTCGCGCTCTCCTTCTCCTTCTTCGCGCTTTTCGCCACCCGCCTCTTGGAGACCCGCGGCCGTGGCGGTTTCGCCCACCGCTACTTCCAGTTCACCGTCCTTTTCGGCGTGGCCTGCTGCCTCTCCATCCCCCTCCATCTCTACGTCCGGGTGGCCCCGCTACTGGTGCTGAACGGCATCCTCTTCGTGATCTACCTGGTCTGGAAGGGGGTCGATCTCCTCCGCAAGCAGGTCCCCGCCGGCAGCCTTTTCCTGATCGCCTTCATGACCAGCAACGTCGGGGCACTGCTGGCCCTGTTCCGGATGTTCGGGCTGGCGCCGTTCAACTGGTTCACCGCCTACGGGATGCAGATCGGCGCGGTGCTGAGCATGGTGCTGATGACCCTTGCCCTTACCCGGCGCGTGCATGCTGCCGAAGAGAAGGCGCTGGCGTCGAGCCGGGAGACCGAACAGAGGGCGGTGGACCTGGCCAAGGAGATGACCAGTGAACTGGTGCGCAAGCGGACTGAGCTGGAGGAGGCGCTGGAGACCGAGCGGGAGGCCCTGCAGAGCCAGGCGCGTTTCGTGGACATGATCTCCCACGAGTACCGCACCCCGCTCGCCATCATCCGCGCCAACCTGGACATCCTGGAGATGAAGGCCGGCAGCAACCCCGAGTTGACCCGCAATTTCGGGAAGATGCGGCGCGCGGTGGCGCGGCTGGTCGAGGTGCTGGAGATCTCGCTGGGGCGCGAGCGGATGGACGAGGCGATCAAGAAGGCAAGCCGGGAACTGATCCACCTCGCCCCCTTCGTGGAGAGCATGATGGAGGAGATGCGGGAGCTCTGGGGAGAGGGGAGGCTGGTGCTGGAACTGGGCGAGGTGGAGGGGAGCCTGACCGGAGACTCGCTGCTGCTAAAGACGGCCTTTCTGAACCTGGTCGACAACGCCCTCAAGTACTCGCCGGAAAGCGCGCCGGTGGTCCTAAGCCTCGAGCGGGATGGGCAGGAGGCGCTGGTGGCCGTCAGGGACAGCGGCCAGGGCATCGTCCGGGAGGAACTGGAGAGGGTGTTCGAGAAGTACTACCGGGGGAGCGGCAGCAGGGACACCAGGGGGGCAGGGGTCGGCCTGCACCTGGTGAAGAAGATCATCGAGCAGCACGGGGGACGGGTCACCCTGGAGAACAGTCCGCAGGGAGGGACGCTGGCCATGGTGCGGCTGCCGCTGAACCAGTCAAAGGAGTAGCCATGAACGGCAAGGTGAAGGTCATTCTGGTCGAGGACGATCTCGACCTCCGGGAAAGCCTGGTGGAGTGTCTGATCCTCGCCGGGCACGAAGCGTTGGGCGTGGGAAGCGCCCTGGAGTTCTACCGCGAGCTCGCCCGCTCCAGCTTTTCCATCGCGGTGGTGGACGTCGGGCTTCCGGACGACTGCGGTTTCGAGCTGGCGAAGTACCTGAGGAAGAATACCGGCATGGGGATCATCATGCTGACCGCCCGCGACTCGGTGGAGGACCGGGTGCACGGCTACGACTCCGGCGCCGACCTCTACATGGTGAAGCCGGTCGACTCACGCGAGCTCTCCTCGGCCATCTCCAGCCTCGCGCTGCGCCTGGGCGGGATCGCGGCGCCCCCGGAGGAGGAGCCCGCGCCTGAAGAGGTCCCCAACGTCTGGCAGCTGATCAAGCAGCAGTGGTACCTGTTGACCCCCATGGGTGCAGCCATCTTGCTGACCGCCAAGGAGATGGAATTCATGCAGTGCCTCGCGGAACAGCCGGGCACCGCCGTGCCGCGGGAGACCATGCTGGCCGCTCTCGGCTACCGGGACGACGAGTACGCCAGCC
>NZ_DATFBA010000107.1:0-8272 GCF_035254065.1 Geomonas sp. | reverse complement strand
GTCGGCCCCAGGGTGGTCGGCTCGAGATATTCCGCGTAATCGGCCGGATTCCAGGCCGGTTCGGTGGCCGGAAGGTTGGACATGTGGATCTCATCCCTTACCACAGCAAAGGAATAGGTCAGCTTGCGGCTGGTGGCATTCTGTTCCCAGTTCGCGAACAGGATGGGGGTGCCGCTCACCGGATCGGTGTAGACAGCCGAGGAGGCGTAATCGCCGGAGACCTTGACGTCGGTGATGGACTGGTACTTGTCGGAAACGGCGTAGGGTATCCACAGTTTGGTCTGCTTGCCCGACTCCTGCTTGGAAAGATCCACCTCGACCGTCACCACCCCAGCCCTGCTGGCAGCCCAGGCAGCGGGGGCCAGGCACATCGTAAATGCCAGCATGAAGAACAACAACCTTTTCATATAAAGCTCCTCTGTATCGGCAGCCAGCTCGGGCTGCCTGGAAATGAGCTAAATTGATAAGCGATTGACAGCTCACTGTCAAATTGGTAATTTTAATCTTTCCGCCACCTTCTATCGTCTTACCGAATGGAGCTCACGTGAACCTCAAGCAGCTGGAAGTTTTCATAAAGGTCGCCGAGACCGGGAGCTTTTCCAAAGGGGCGGAAGCCACCTTCATCACCCAATCCACCGTCAGCCAGCATATCTCTGCGCTGGAGGAGGAGTTCGGCCTGAAGCTTCTGGACCGGACCGGCCGCGGCGCCCTGCTGACCGAGGGTGGCAAGCTCCTGCTCGATCGAGCCCGGCGCCTTGTCGCCTACGCCCACGAAATACCGACCGCCATCGCGCGTTTCAAGGGAGTAGAGGAGGTCAAACTCAAGGTAGCGGGAAGCAGCATTCCCGGCGAGTACATGATTCCCGCCGCCCTCCCCTTGCTGGCCGAACGGTTTCCCGGCCTCAGCATCACGCTTCTGCAGGGAGACAGCCAAGGTGTGGTGGAGAAACTGCTGGACGAAGAGGTCGAGGTTGGCGTAGTGGGAGGTTGTTTTCCGGAGGACGGCATCGAGTTGGTTCCCTTCGCGACCGACGAACTGGTGCTGATCGCGCCGGGGGGGCATCATTTGAGCGGAGTATCCGCCATCGGCACCGGTGAGTTGTGGCGCGAGACCTTCGTGTTGCGGGAAACTGGATCGGGGACCGGCAAGGCATCCGCTGAAGCGCTCCGCAAGGCGGGGATCGACACCGGCAGCGTCCGGGTTGCTGCCCACCTGGGGAGCAACGAGGCAGTCAAGCGTGCGGTGATGGCAGGGATCGGCATCTCCTTCATCTCGCTTTTGTCGGTACAAAGGGAACTGGCGCAGGGAGCTTTGATCAAGGTGCCGGTGGAAGATATCCAGATCAGGCGGGAGTTCTACCTGGCCAGCAGAAAAGGACGGGAACTCTCCCCGGCCGCGATCGGGTTCTGCAACGTGATGAGGGAGTTGTACAGCCAGCCCGAAGCGGCGAGCTTCGCCTGACCGGTCATAGTTGGCGGGTCAATCCAGAGCCGAGCGCTGCTTTTTTCTCTCCGATACCAGCTTCTTTGCGGCCAATCGCTTTTCCTTGGCCTTGCGCGGCACTTTCGTCGCGATTCTCTTCTTTGCCCTCTGCTCACTCTTGCGAATCAGCGCCGCCAGGCGCTCCATGGCCTTTTCCCGGTTCTGAAGCTGCGAGCGGCTCTCGCTGGCCTGCGCGACGATGCCGGTCGGCAGGTGACGAATGCGGACTGCCGAGTCGGTAGTGTTGCGGTGCTGCCCCCCCGGACCGGAGGCGCGGTAGTATTCTATCCGGATATCTGCTTCCCTTATTTCCACGATTCTTCTCCCTCACACAATTCCGGCCGAGTATAGCACAGAGCCTCAGCTATCCTTCGCTTTTTTAACCGTCCGAGAGTCCCTCTCTCTGACAGCCCACGCCCTCCGAGAGTCCCCTCTCCCGGGGGGGGGCGAGGGAGAGTTATGGCGAGTGGAATGAGGTTACGAAGCGTTGCGGAAGACCTACAGCACGGAATCTTGCATTAGCGTCCACTGTCTGTTACAGTCACCGGCTGATCGATCGATCTAGAGGAGGAAGCTATGAAGAAGAGTTTGGGTGCCGCAACCATCGCAATGCCTACCCCCACCTGGCTGGTGGGAACCTATGACGAGGACGGGAAGGCCAACATCGCCACCATCGCCTGGGGCGGAGTCTGCTGCTCGGAGCCGCCGGCCGTAGCTGTTTCGCTGCGGAAATCCCGCTATACCTATGACGCCGTTATCAAGAGAAAGGCGTTCACCATCAATGTGGCTTCGGAGGCTTACGCCGCCGCTGCCGATTACGCCGGCATCGCCTCCGGCCGCAATACCGACAAGTTCGCGGCCGCCGGACTCACCGCCGTCAGAAGCGAGCTGGTGGACGCCCCTTATGTCGCCGAATTCCCGCTGGTGCTGGAATGCCGCCTGCTGCAGACAGTGGAGATCGGGGTGCATATCCAGTTCATCGGAGAGATCGTCGATGTGAAGGCCGACGAAGACGTCCTCGACGCCGACGGCAACGTGGATGCAAGGAAGGCGCTCCCTCTCATCTACAGCCCATCCGATCGCAACTACTATGGGATAGGGAAGCTTGTTGGTAAGGGTTTCGACATCGGCAGGAAACTTCTCAAGTAGGCGGAACCTTCAAACCGGCCGGCCGTAGTACCTGCCAGGACAGGTACCGGCCGGCCGTCTCTTTTCTGCGCAATCCAGCTCTCAGGTCAGGTCGGCGGCCCTCCCTTTCGTTTCACGAACCTCTCCTCAAAAGCTAGAGTAATCCCCCGTAGCGGCTCATCCAGAAACGCCAGCGTCCTCATCGCGATTGGTTCCGGCACTCCCCCGTAAAACGCCTGCGCGATGCCGCCGGTGATGGCGGCCAGGGTGTCGGAATCGCCTCCCAGGGAAACCGCCAGCCGAATGGCGCTCTCGAAATCGCACGACTCCAGGAATGCGGTGATGGCTTGCGGCACGGTTCCCTGGCAGGATACGTCGAAGGAGTAGCCCGGCCTGATCTCGTCGCAGCAGCGGGAGAGGTCGTAATCGAAATATTCGGTGATGAACCTCCTGATATCCTCTTTGGAAGCGCCGGTCCTACCAAGGTAGACGGCGGCTGCGGTGGCCTGGGCGCCCTTGATCCCCTCGGGATGGTTGTGAGTGGGGAGGCTGTAATCCTTCGCCTTCTTCAAGACCTCGGCCAGGGAACCGAAGGCCCAGCCCACCGGGCATACCCTCATGGCCGCCCCGTTGCCCCAACTGTGGTAGGGATGGGCGTGGTCATTCTGGGCCCAACTGCGGAAATTGCCCCCGTAACCGACGTCGGGATACCTGCGAAAGTACCGCCTCATCAGGGAGGCATACCCTTCCCCGGTCAGGATGGCTTCCGCCAGCGCCACGGTCAGCACCGAATCATCGGTGAAGCGACAATGCTCCTGGAACAAAGGAAACTCGGTCGTCTTGATGTTGTTCCACTCATAGATCGATCCCACCACATCACCGGTCAAGGCACCTAACATGGCTCTTCCTCCCTATCCTCCCGCATCTCCTGCTCCACCGCGGGCGCTTTAAAGAATGACGAAGCCACCACAGATACATTGGGTGCAACTAATTCCATCCACACAGAATACCCCACTCGACAGCCATTTGCACCTGTCTCTATAACCTAGGTCGCTCCGCGACTGTTGCTTCCCATCTCTTTTGGTATGCTTTGAGTCGACAAGCCCCCGGGAGGTGCACCATGTCGGAAACAGTGAGGAATTTCATCGCAGGCACCTGGTGCGATGCCGCTGACCAGAGGAGTTTCCAAAGCTATAATCCGGCCGACCTCGAGGACGTGATAGCCACCGTCCCACTGTCCTCGCGAGCCGATGTCGACCGTGCGGTGACCGCTGCCCGGGAGGCGCTACCGGCCTGGCGGCGTCTCCCCGCTCCCCGCCGGGGGGAGCTCATTTTCCGAGCCGCCGAACTCCTCACCGCCAACAAGGATCGACTCGGTAACCTGGTGTCGAGGGAAATGGGGAAGGTGCTGGCGGAAGGGCTTGGCGACGTTCAGGAGGCGATCGACATCGGCTACTACATGGCGGGCGAAGGGCGCAGGCTGCAGGGGGAGACGGTCCCCTCCGAGTTGCCGGACAAGGACTGCAAGAGCGTCCGCTTTCCCCTCGGGGTAGTGGCCCTGGTCACGCCGTGGAACTTCCCGATCGCCATCCCCTCCTGGAAGCTGTTCGCCGCCCTTATCTGCGGCAACACCGCCATCCTTAAACCGTCGTCCGACACACCGGCGTGCGCCGCAGCCTTCGTCGAGATCCTGGAACAGGCGGGTTTTCCGGCAGGCGTCGTGAACCTGGTCTGCGGACCGGGGGGCGAGGCAGGGGAATACCTGCTTACCCACCCAGGTGTTGACGCAGCCTCCTTCACCGGCTCCTGCGCGGCCGGAGAAGCGCTGGAGGCGAAGCTCGCAGCCCTGCACCGCCCGGTCGCCCTCGAGATGGGGGGGAAGAATGCCATCATCGTGATGGAGGACGCCGATCTGGAGCTGGCCCTGGAAGGCGTGCTGTGGGGGGCGTTCGGCACCACCGGCCAGCGCTGCACGGCAACCAGTCGGGTCGTGGTGCACCAATCCGTCTACGGGCGCTTCCTCACCATGCTGGCCGAGCGGGCAGCAGCCCTGAAGCTGGGCTACGGGGTCGACCCGGAAACGCAGGTAGGGCCGCTCATCAACGAGCGGCAGTTCGAAAGGGTCCTCAAGTATGTGCAGATCGGCAAGGAGGAAGGCGCCCGGCTGGTGACCGGCGGACAGAGAATCACCGATGGCCCGCTTGCCACCGGCTTCTACCTGGCACCCACCGTCTTCGCCGATGTCAGGCCAACCATGCGCATCGCCCAGGAAGAGATCTTTGGGCCGGTGCTGAGCGTCATCCCCTGCAGCGGGCTCGACGAGGCTATCAGCATAGTCAACGGCTCCCGGTACGGCCTCTCCTCCGCCATCTACAGCCGCAACGTCAATACCACCGCACGCGCCGAGCGCGATCTGGAGACCGGCATCGTCTACATCAACGCATCCACCATCGGCGCCGAGGTCCAGCTGCCATTCGGCGGCTGGCGTCATTCAGGCTCCGGCCATCCCGAAGCCGGCGGCCGCGGGGGGGCGATCGACTTCTTCAGCAAGACCAAGGTAATCTACCGCGACTTCAGCGGCAAACTGCAGAAGGCGCAGATCGACAAGATGGATGAGGGATTCCCTCCCCTCCCCTCTTTGGACAACCAGGAGCACGAGCATGTTTAAAGGTATCGACTACTACGACATCGAGAGCGAGCTGACCGACCAGGCCCGCCTCATCCGCGACACGGTCCGTGACTTCGTGGACCGCGAGTTCCTCCCGGTGGTCCGGGAGCATTACCGCGCCGGCACCTTCCCAGTCGAACTGGCTGCCACCATGGGGAAACTCGGGCTCTTTGGCGCCAACCTGACCGGTTACGGACTACCGGGGATCGACCAGATATCTTACGGCCTCATGATGCAGGAGCTGGAACGGGGCGACTCCGGGCTCAGGAGCTTTGTGTCCGTGCAGGGCGCGCTGGTTATGTACCCGATCTGGAAGTTCGGCAGTGAAAGCCAGAAAGAGTATTGGCTGCCGAGGTTGGCTACTGGAGAGGCAGTCGGATGTTTCGGGCTCACCGAACCCGATTTCGGCTCCGACCCGGGCGGCATGATCACCCGTGCCGTCAAGCACGGGAACGAATACCGGTTGAGCGGCGTCAAGATGTGGATCACCAACGGCAGCATCGCCGATCTGGCCGTGGTGTGGGCGAAACTGGATGGCGAGATACGGGGGTTCCTGGTGGAGCGGGGCACCGCTGGCTTCAGCTCCGGCGAGGTAGCCGGCAAACTTTCGCTGCGCGCCTCCATCACCGCCGAACTCGTGCTGGACGAGGCGCGCGTACCTGCCGGGAACCTGCTTCCGGGCGCGGTGGGGCTGAAGAGTGCCCTCAGCTGCCTCAACCAGGCGCGCTACGGCATCGCCTGGGGCGCCGTGGGCGCTGCCATGGCCTGCTTCGACGAGGCTCTCGCCTACTGCCGGGAGCGGAAGGTCTTCGGTAAGCCGGTGGCAGGGTACCAGCTGACCCAGGCGAAGTTGGCGGACATGCTGACGGCGATCACCCAGGGGCAGCTCCTTTCCCTGCAGTTGGGCAAACTCAAGGAGGCAGGCCGCCTGCGTCCGCAGCAGGTCAGCCTCGCCAAGCGGAACAACGTGCGCATGGCGCTGGAGGTGGCGCGCACGGCCCGCGGCATGCTGGGCGCCAACGGCATCAGCGATGAGTACCAGACCATGCGGCACATGTGCAACCTCGAGTCTGTCGACACCTATGAAGGGACCTACGAGGTTCACACCCTGGTACTGGGAAGGGACCTGACCGGGATCGACGCCTTCACATGAACTATCTCTTCCATCTTCACCTCTCCGGAGACGACCCCGAGATCCTCACCGGCAACTTCATGGGGGACTTCGTCAAAGGGCGGCTGACAGACCAGTGGCCTCCCCTGGTGCGGCGCGGCATCGAGCTGCACCGCGCCATCGACTCCTTCGCGCATACCGAGCCCGCCTTCAACCGCAGCCGCTTGCGCATCGCCCCTCACTTCGGTCTCTACCGCGGCATCCTGGTCGATCTCTTCTACGATCATTTCCTGGCCACCACCTGGAGCAGTTGGTCAGCCGAGCCGCTCCCCCTCTATCTCAAGCGGGTCAGGCGGGTGGTGGAGGCGCGTCGAGCCATCCTCCCGCAGCGGCTGGGCCAGATCCTCCCCATCATCTTCGAAGATATGATCCCTTCCTATCTGGACACTGACGGTGTCGGCGGTGCCTTGGTGCGCATGTCGAGGCGCATCCCACGAGACAACCCTTTGGCGGGTGGAGAGGCGGAGCTTGTGCGGAATTATGAAGGGCTGCGAGAGGATTTCCTGGCGTTCATCGCCACAGCGGAGGAGTTCGCGAAGGGGTTCCGAGCGGAGCTGTCAGCCCGGTGAGCTGGAAAGGTGGGAGGAGATGCGCAAGCGCCGGTCACCGCATCCCCTCCCTTCCTCCCCGTCACCGGAGAGGACCTGCCTTTTACGACTTTTTCGGCAACTGATGCAGCAGTTCCTTGTAGCGCTCCCATTCCACCGCGCTCCAGATTTCGGTAGTGGCATGGCCGAAGGAGCGGATGATGGTGCATACCTCCAGGGCGGTCTCGTGGTTGGGCGCCCGGAAAATGTCGAGGTAGTCACACGGTCCCAAAATGGCATAATTCGCCAGCCACTCCACCTGCGGACATTTGGTCCGGATGTGCTGCATCACGTTATTTTCCAGTTCTTCGTAAGAGACCAGCGATCGGAGGATGGTAGTCGACAGGCGGGTCAGCATAACGAATGTCTGCATGATAGTCTTCCTCCCTTAGTTTGCATTGGTTTATTCTAATCTTGCCTATTATAATTTACCGGTTTGGGAAAGCAACCACCGTGGAGCGCATCACCGTCGAGGGCCTTTCCCAAGGGCAGGATCAAGCGCTACCTTCGGCGGGAAGCGGAGCATGACGCACAGAAGATGCTAATGCTTGGTGTCAGGATATAATATTTAAATGTTCAATCTTTCGGGGATTCCACAGTTTAAGCCGGTACAGGAGCTGATCATGAATGAGAAAGAACACTCTCGCTATGTCAGATGGTTTAAGGAGCTCTCCATTACCGATGTCCCCCTGGTGGGCGGAAAGAATGCCTCGCTGGGGGAAATGTACCGGGAACTGGTGCCCAAAGGCATAAAGATCCCCAACGGCTTCGCTATCACAGCTCATGCTTACCGTGAGCTGATCGAGGCGAGCGGAAAGATGCAGGAGATGAGGAAGCTCCTGAGGGAGATAGATAAGAGCGACCTGGAGGCCTTCGCACGAAAAGGCCACCGACTGAGAGAGCTGGTGTACGAAGCACCGCTTCCGGCCGAAGTAAGCAGTGCCATCCTCGCCGCCTACCACCGGCTCTGCAGGGAATACGGAGAAGACACCGACGTCGCCGTCCGCAGCAGCGCGACCGCCGAGGACCTGCCGACTGCCTCCTTTGCCGGGCAACAGGAGAGCTACCTGAACATCAGGGGAGAAGCGCAACTTTTGGACGCCTGCCGGCGCTGCTTCGCCTCGCTCTTCACCGACCGCGCCATCTCCTACCGCATCGACCAGGGCTTCGACCACTTCCGGGTGGCGCTCTCCATCGGTGTCATGAAGATGGTGCGCTCCGACCAGGCGGCGAGC
>NZ_DATFBA010000106.1:0-4292 GCF_035254065.1 Geomonas sp. | reverse complement strand
AGTTCGCGCGTCACCCGGAGCATCTTGTTGATGTCGTCGGAGACGTGCACCGGCAGCCGGATGGTGCGCGACTGGTTGACCAGCGCCCGCTCGATGGACTGCCTGATCCACCAGGTGGCGTAGGTCGAGAAGCGGCACTCCTTGGAGAGCTTGAAGCGCTCCACCGCCTTGATGAGCCCCATGTTCCCCTCTTCGATCAGGTCGAGGAAGGGAAGCCCCCGGTTTATGTAGCGCTTGGCGATCTTCACCACCAGCCGGAGGTTGGAGACGATCATGCGGTCGCGGGCGGCCTTGTCCCCCAGGTCGATCTTGGCCGCCAGCTCCTTCTCTTCATCGGCGGTCAGAAGCTTGGTCTTCTGGATCTCGCGCAGGTACAGCTTGATGGCGTCGTCGAAGTGCTCCACCACCGGCGCCTTGATCTCTTCCTCTTCGACCTCGGGCGACTCCTCGCTTTCCTCGCGCTCCTCGGCCTCTTCCACCTCGTCCAGCCCGATGCCGTCCGGCTCATCGTGCTCGTCCAGAAAAATCGGTTCCTTCTCCTCCAGAAGCTCTTCAGGTTCCATGCACGACTCCTATGGGGCGGCTTTAGGTTAGAAGGCTACATTATTCAGAAGGCCAGCTTTCAGAAGCGCAAGACTATGCTTTTGGTTCAGTTCTCCTCGTTCCAGCCGTTTTTCCCGATCAGTTTGACGAAGCGGCAGTCTTCGGTCTCCTGCCTCTCGACGCTGCCGTCGGCATGCTTGATCACCAGCACCAGGCGCTGGTCCTGCCGGTCTCCCACCGGGATCACCAGCCTGCCGCCCGGGGCCAGCTGGTCGATCAGGCACTGGGGGACGTGCGGCGCTCCCGCAGTGACCAGGATGGCGTCGAAGGGGGCCTCCTCGGGCCAGCCGTCGGTGCCGTCGCCGATCCTCAGGTTCACGTTCAACAGCCTCAGGCTGTCCAGCGCCTTCCTGGCCTTGAGCGCCAGGGGGCGGATGCGCTCCACGGTGTAGACCCGGTTGGCCAGGGTGGCGAGCACCGCCGCCTGGTAGCCGGAGCCGGTGCCGAGCTCCAGCACCTTCTCGCGCCCGGTCAATTCCAGCATCTGGGTCATGCGGGCCACCGTGTACGGCTGGGAGATGGTCTGCTTCTCCCCGATGGGAAGGGAGCTGTCGCTGTAGGCCTGCGCGGCCATCGCCTCCTCCACGAAGATATGCCTCGGGATATCCTGCATGGCGCCGATCACCCGGGCGTTCGTGATGCCACGTTTCACCAGCTGGGCGACCATTCTCTTACGTGCGACTGCTAAATCCATCTCCCCCCCTTTAACGAACGGGGAAATATAGCAAATGGCACCCTAAATGTCCAGCTTCACCGAAGTTCCCACCCCTTGAGGAGCGCTATCGAGGCGTGGTTGGTGAGATCGATGTGCAGCGGGGTGATGGAGATGTGGCCGTGGGCAACGGCGTCGTAGTCGGAGCCGGGGACCTCCTTGAAGCTCTGGTCCGCGGTGCCGATCCAGTAGTAGCTCCGGCCGCGGGGGTCGACGTTGTCCACGATGGTTCCCTCGTAGCTCCTCTTCCCCTGGCAGGTGATGATCGGCGGCAACAGCTTGTCCTGCGGCAGATCGGGCACGTTCACGTTCAGGAAGGTGTCCGGCGGCAGCCCCTTCTCGAAGACGGTGACGGCCAGCCGGGCGGCGAAGAGCGCCGCGGCGTCGTAGTGCTCCCCCGCGTTGCGGGTGGCCAGGGAGACGGCGATGGCCGGGATCCCCATCAGGGTCGCCTCCATGGCGGCGGCCACCGTACCGGAGTAGGTGACGTCGTCGCACAGGTTCGCGCCCCGGTTGATGCCGGAGATGACCAGGTCCGGCCGGAAGCTGAGCAGGCTGTGGATGCCGAGGTTCACGCAGTCGGTAGGGGTTCCCTCCACCGAGAAGACGTTGTCCGCGATGCGGGCGGCGCGCAGGGGGTGGTGCAGGGTCAGCGCGTGGGACACCGCGCTCTGCTCCCGGTCGGGAGCCACCGTCACCACCTGCGCGACCTCGGAGACTCTTCTGATCAGGGCGGCCAGCCCTGCCGCGTGCACACCATCGTCATTGGTAAGCAGGATTTTCAATGAGCATCCCTCGCTGACTTTCGCCGCTTGCCTCTCTCTTTCGGTTTACGCGGCGATTACTTTAACACATTCAATAAGAAATCATAAATATTTTTAACATTAGAGCTGCCAACCACCATGACAGTGCCCCGCCCTCCCCTTCTCACTCAGTGCTCACTCCATTGCCTGCGCGCAGGCGGCAGCGTCCTTTCTGTCAAAGCGAAGCTTCATGGCGATGAGGGCGGCATAGCAGCAGATTGAGAAGATGTTGGCGGCAATCAAGGGGAGGTCGTTCAGGAAGAGGCCGTAGATGAGCCAAAGGAGCATCCCCAGACAGAGCAGGACCAGCTGCGACATGGAAAGGTCGCGGGCGTGCTTGGTGCGCCAGGTCTGCATAACCTGCGGGACCGCGGCGCCGCTGGTCAGAAGCCCCGCGAAGAAGCCGATGTAGTGCACGAGGTTCATGACCCCTTTTTCCCCTTGAACTCGGCGCAGGCCCAGTCGATCTGGGAGAGCAGGCCGCGCAGCGAGGCAACCTCGCGCTCGTCCAGTTCGGCGCGCGCGTAGATGCGACGCATGGTGCGCATCATGTGGTCGGGGTTTTGCGGGTTCAGGTAGCCGATCTTCAGGAAGACCTTCTCCATGTGGGAGTAAAGCGGCTCCAGCAGGGCGGAACCGGCCACCTCCCTCGCCTCCTTCACCGGTGCCGGCTGGGCCCCTTTCAGGAACTCGTAGCAGAAGATAAGCACCGCCTGGGAGAGGTTCAGGGAGCCGAACTCGTCGGCGGTGGGGATGGTGGACTGCCACCGGCAAAGGGCCACCTCGTCGGTGGTGAGCCCGCTGTCCTCGCGGCCGAAGACCAGCGCCAGTCGGCTTCCGGGGGCGCACTCGGCGAAGCGCTCCACCACCTCGCCCGGCGTCCAAATCTCGCTCCGGTATTTGCCGTGGCGGCGGGTGGTGGCGACCGAAAACTCGGCGTCGGCGATGGCCTCTTCCAGCGAGGTGAAGATGCGGGCGCGCTCCAGCAGGTCGCGGGCGGAGACGGCGAACTTGATGGCGTCCAGGTGCTCTACGCTGCAGGGGTTGACCAGGCGCAGGTCGCTCAGGCCCATGTTCTTCATGGCGCGGCAGACCATGCCGATGTTGCCGGGGCTCTGGGTGCCGACCAGCACGACGGAGATGCGTTCTTTCAGATCCATTTCACTTCCTTAGAACTTTATTGCAGTAGCGTCCCCATCCTCACCCTGTCCCTCTCCTTGAAGAAGAGGGGACGCTCACCGGGGCCGTCAAGTGAAGACACCGACCTGACGAGTTCCACTCCACCACAGGTTGCCAACCGCGCTCCCTCCCCTTCAAGGGGAGGGTCGGGGTGAGGATGGGGTTAAAGGGGGACGGCAGGGCATTAGAGCATAACAGGGAAGGATTTTGCAATACTTCAGGAAAGCGGACCACTGAGGACACAGAGGATGTCACGGAGGACACGGAGGAAACTGAAATCTTGTACGGTTAACAACCGGGCCACAGTAGCCTGCTTCTCCTCCGTGTCCTCTGTGGTTAGGCTTGTGGGGTCAGGCTTGCGGCCTCGCCGAGCTCCTCCACTCCTGCATCCGGCGCAGCCTTCTGCGGGCGTGCCTCTTGCGCCACCAGTGGGCGACGAAATGGCTGAGCCAGAGGCAGCCGGTGAGGCAGGCGAGCACCAGCATCAGGTAGGGCTCGTAGCGCTCCACGTCGTCCACCACCAGCGAGGCCCCCTTGCCGAACAGAAAGCCGGCCAGCGAGAAGATGATGGCCCAGGAGAGCGCGCTCGCCAGGTTCAAAAACAGGAAGCGCCGAGCGGCGAAGTTGGTCATGCCGAGGATGATGGGGAGCACGATGCGGAAGCCGTAGGTGTAGCGGGAAATGAAGGCGACGAAGGTGCCGTAGCGCTCGATGAGGCGCAGCGCCTTGCGGAACTTCCTGGCGAAGGAGGTGAAGAGCTTCAGAAGGGACGGCCCCTTGCGCCGCCCGAGGTGGAAGTAGAACTGGTCGCCGAGGAAGGAGCCGGCGAAGGCGGCCAGGATGACCGCGTAGATGTTGAGGTAGCCTTCGCAGGCGAGAAATCCCGCGAAGATCAGGATCGTTTCACCCTCGAGGAAGGTGCCGAGGAAGAGGACCCAGTAGCCGTGAACCTCGAGGTATTCCCTGAGAAACTGCTGCACCGTGACTCCCTTGTC
>NZ_DATFBA010000105.1:0-8962 GCF_035254065.1 Geomonas sp. | reverse complement strand
CGGAAGGGTACCCGGACTTGCAGGCGGCCCCCCTGCTCTGCGCCGGCCTGATCGGCTACCGCTCACTAACCATGGCTGGCGATGGCAGCCGGCTCGGCATCTACGGGTTCGGAGCCGCCGCCCATATCATCGCCCAGGTTGCGCGCTGGCAAATGCGGGAGATCTACGCCTTCACCCGCCCGGGAGATGCCGCCGGCAAGGCTTTTGCCCGTGAACTTGGCGCCATCTGGACCGGAGACGCCGACACCCTCCCCCCACGCCCCTTGGACGCCGCCATCATCTTCGCGCCCGCCGGGGAACTGGTCCCGGCAGCCCTGCAGGCTGTCCGCAAGGGAGGCACCGTGGTCTGCGCGGGCATCCACATGAGCGACATCCCCTCCTTCCCGTATCACCTTCTTTGGGGGGAGCGGGTGTTACGCTCCGTTGCCAACCTGACCCGCAGGGACGGCGAAGAGTTCCTGGCTCTTGCCCCCCAGGTGCCGGTGAGGACCGAGGTGACGGTCTATCCGCTGGAGAACGCCAACGAGGCTCTTTCTGCGCTGAGGGCCGGCGAGATTAAGGGAGCGGGCGTGTTGGTCGTCAGGAGATGAATTAACCTTGCCGGTGGGGAAAGGTCCGACATCCCCTCTCCCGGAGGGGAAGGGTCAGGGAGGGGAACCGCAGCTCCACCGTTGGATGCAGCCTAGGCTCCGAGGCCGCGGGTTTAGGGAGGAAGCGTATGAACTACCCGGTGACGGTACAGTGCTACGCTGGCTACAAGGGCGATGAAAGGCCCACCTCATTCACCTTGCAAGGGCGGCAGATCGAGGTGCGCGAAATCGTGGATCGCTGGTTCGATCCCGACTACAACTGCTTCAAGGTGGTGGGCGACGACGGACACCGCTACCTGCTTCGACACGACCTCAACGACCACTCCTGGCACCTGCTGGAAAAAGAGCTGGATCAGAACGGATAGTTCAAACCGACGAACACGGCAGGACCGTCCTTCCCTACCCCGACGTCGATCCTCCCTACGATGTTGGGACGCACCACCGTCCTCAAACCTATCCCCGGATTGAATTCGAAGGTCTTACCGGTCGCCTCCACCAGGGAATGCATCACCGACCCGAAATCGACGAAGGGAGCCAGCTCCCAATCCGCAGTCACCTTGAAGATCTCCCAGCGAAAAAGCCTGATCCGCTCCTCCAGGTTGAGCAGCAGATAACTCTTGTCGATAAAGCGATTCTGGCCGTACCCCCTCAAGGTGGTCTCCCCCCCCAGGATGGCCTGTTCCAGGAACGGGATCTCCTTTCCCACCGTCTGCTTGCAGGCGAAACGGGGCACCGTGACGAAGCGTCCCTCGGCCAGGGGGAAGTAGTGCTTGGCCTCGAACAGGTAGGCCTGGAAATCGGCATTGCTCCCCATCCACTTGGCGCTTTCCTCAAACGATACCTTGATGTAGGTGCCGGTGGTCGGCATCCCCTCTGAATCCAGCGTGTTGAAGGCGAGCGCAACCTGTTGCGCGTGCAGGCCATAGCCGTACACACCGGGGACGGTGCTGGGGGGGAAGCGCTGGGTGATGAAGGGAATGGAGGTGACGGCCCCCTGCTCGATATTAACCCTCTTCAGCTGTTCAGTGAACAGCAGCTCGAAGTGATCGGTCAGCCGGTAGCCCAAGGTGCCCAGGAATCCGAACTCGGCGTCGGTGTAGTTCGTCTCGTTCGCCTTGAGGGAGCTGGACTGGAACCCGAAGAATCGGGCGGATCCGTCCTTGTAGTTGAAGAGGTGCAGGAAACCTTCAAAGCGGTCGGAGAAAAGCCTCTTGTCCTCGTACCTCAAGCGCATCTCTTCGTTGATGGTGGTGGCCTTGGCGAGGTTTACCTTGATATTTTTGGTGGGGGTGGGATAGAACGCCCCGTACAGGATGCTGGAGACGCCGAAATACTTGTTGTAGTTCTCCTGCGGGACGACCAGGGAACTGACCTCGTTCTTGGAGTTGTGCAGCAGGAAGGCAACCAGTCCGCCACCAGTGACCCCCTCGTTGGGGCTGGAGCCGATGACCGGCAACGGGATGGCGACCGTCTTTACCGGGTCCGAAAAGCTGTCGTTGGAAACGGGTGGAGGAAGATACTTCCTCGGCACCTCGTACGCGCAACCGGCCAGGCAGATCATGAGGAGAATTAAGATGGTCAGTCGACGCATGCGAGCCCCGCACCCTGTTTAAATGCAGCTGTAGACGCAGCCGAGTCGATCATTTTTCCCGTGCCGCCACTACCACGCCCAACAACAGCCAGAAAGCCTCGCGCAGCCTGCGCATGATGCTGAAGCCGGCGCCCAGGGTGGCCCCCAGCTTGAATCCCAGCGAAAGCAGGATGTTGCCCCCATCCTGCACCCCGAGCGAGGCGGGGATCATGAAGCCTAGCCCCGCCACCAACTGGGCGAGCCCGTCCAGGCATAGCGCCAGCTCGATCGGTATCCGGTGCCCCAACAGCGCGAAGATAAGCCATGCCTCCACCGCCTGCATCAGCCACCCCAGAAAGAAGATGCCAAGCGCCAGCAAGCCCCTCCCGGCGTGATCGCGGTAGAAGGCCGCCAGCACCTCGTCGAGGGAGGCGAGGTCGTTCTCCTTGGCCGCCAGCACCGCCGGGCAGTGACCGATCTTCTTCAGCATCTTCAGGAAGGAAAGACAGGGGTTCTTGCGCTGCAGCGTGAGAAACACCAGCCCGGCCGCCGCCAGGGCCGAACAACCAAGGCAGCAAAAGAGCGCCAGCCGGGGTGAGATACCAGGCAGGGTGAACGGGATGAGTGCTAGCCCGATGAAGATGTACAGCACCAGGCTCAGGACCATCAAAGCCTTGTGGATGATCAGCGAGGCGGCCGCCTGCTGCCAGCGGAC
The DNA here is from genome assembly GCF_035254065.1 of Geomonas sp. GTDB lineage: Bacteria > Desulfobacterota > Desulfuromonadia > Geobacterales > Geobacteraceae > Geomonas. The sequence continues at coordinate 6,087 of NZ_DATFBA010000105.1, read as the reverse complement.
CCCGTCGGCCTGCAGCCGCAGGGCCTTGAACGGTTCGCCACCCAGCGAGGCGGTCGGGGTCAACTGGTTGAGGGACTCCCCCGCCAGCCGCAGGAAAAACATGCGGGAAAGGGAGGGGACCGCGGGATCGACCACCAAAAGCCGCCAGGAGAGGGTCCAGAAGTAGCAGGTCACGCCATAGGGTACCACCAGCAGCGCCCAGTACCATTTCGCCAACGACAGGGAACGGAGCAGCGGGTCCCAGTCGATGCTCCTGAACATCAGGAAGAGCGCGATTGAGGCGAAGCCGACCAGCACCAGGTTGACGCGACGCATGGACATAGTGGAAGTTGCGGCTGGAATGTCAGACCTCCGTAGGCACCCGGAAGAATTCCGTGTACTCCTGGAAATTGCGCCTTTCGATGGTCGGGTCCAAACCGAATTGTTGCAGCGAGTAACGATGGGCGCCGTGCTTGTCCTTGGGATTGCCGGCGATGAATTGACGCATCGCCTCCCGCGCCTCCGCGGTCAGCTCGCGCTGGAAATAGCGGTAGATGTTCTCCACCACCGCCATCGGGTCCCTCAGCAGGTCGTGGTAGCTCACATCCAGGAACTGTTCTTCGTGCTGCTTGGCCGCCCGCATGCGGGTGACCAGCCTGGCGCTGTCGGCCCAGCGCTTGCTGACCTCCGCCCCCAGTTCGTGGAGATCGATCCGGCTGGTGAACGGCGCCCGCAGCACATTGGCGAAGCTCGCACAGGAGGGAAGGACCTTGAGCGGGTCCCGGTGGGTAAGCACGATCTGCGCGTCCGGGTAGATCTCGAACAGGGAGTCCAGCGCCATCAGGTGGCTGGGGGCCTTGAGCACCCAGTGGCCGCCGGGGCAGTGCCACTGCAGATGCTGCAGGAATTTGCGGTGGCAGACGTAGGCGGGACGTTTGTCCTGCTCGTCATGCCATTTACGGTAAGTGGTGACGTAGTACATCGATTCGAAGACGTAGCTCAGGAAGGAGTGATCGGTGATCGATATGCATTCCTGCGGCAGGGTGGCGTCGATGTTGTGGCACTTGTAGAAATCCGGCATCAGGACGTCGATCCAGGCCAGCTCACGCCGGGTCTTCTCGATGCGGGGGTCGCTATGGTAGGTGGCCCTCTCCGGCGGCGGTGACGGATGCATCACCTCCCAGACCAGAGGGGCCCTGGCGGCCGGGTCCTGCGACATCAGCGCGTGCAGGAAGGTGGTGCCGCTCCGGGGAAGACCCGTGATGAAGATCGGCTTGACGATCTGCTCCTTGGCGATGCCGGGGTTCAAGGTCCGGTCGTGCCGCATGTTCAGCTTGTTGCAAAGCATCCGCAGCATCTCGGAATGGACGGTGATGCGTCCCAGCAGGTTCAGCTCGGCGTCCTGCTCGAAAGAGCGCAGCAAGATCTCCAGCGGCTCCAGGAAGTCGGAGTCGCCAAAGTCGCTAAGGCCGGTGAGGCGGCGGCTCTTCTCCAAAAGCCAGTCCCGCTCGAGTCTTAAAATGGAGCGGCCGTCGTTCAAGGCAAAGCGCCCCACCCTGTTGAGTCCCTTGATCATCCCAGAGCCTACCGACGTCAAGACCTTCTTGGCGTCGAAGGCCCCTGTCCCATGCCCTTGCGTAGAAACCGGTGTCTGTAGCTGAGTCACTTGCGTCTCCTGGGTAAACGTGGCGATTGCATTACAGGTAGCGATCCGTTCTGGTAGGTGAGTTGATCTACCGGGTGAAATGGTTCTCTTGGTGGCGAAGGTTACCAGATAGTATGCCAGAGGGATGCAGATGCGCAATATGATTGGGTTCTACAATACATGAAAATGCGGCTGCGCGGCCTCTCATCGTTTGCTGAAGTGCTGGGCGACGATCCCTTGGGCGAGATCCATGGAGGAGGTGAAGGCCGGCGATATCGGGTTGAGGACGTGGAGGGCTGCTCCCTCGGCCACCACCATGAAATCCATCACCATCTGCTTGGTCTCCCAATCCACCAGCTGCGGCCGGATGCCGACCTTGCTGGCAGCCACCAGGTCGCGCCTGTCCAGCTCTTTGACCAGCCGGGCGGCGTCGCGATAGAAGAAGCCGGGGAAGTACTTGACCGGCTCGCTGAGCGCCACGCTGCGGAACTTGGCGTTTGCCAGGAACAGCACCAGGTCCTCGAAGGCGATGGCGAACCCTTCGGCGTCGATGCCGGCGATGATGCCGTAATTCTCGCGGCCGAAGGCGGGGATCGCGGTGGGTCCCACGTAGACGTCGCCGTGTACGCTGCGGGTGAAATGGACGCCCAGGAAGGGGTTGCGGATGTCGGGGACCGGGTAGATGCTGGAATTGACGGTGAAGGGGAGGTCCTTGCGCAGCAGGCGGTACACCCCCTTGAAGGGGATCAGCCGGTACTTATCGGCTATCCCGAACAGCCGGCCGACCTTGTCGCAATGGGCGCCTGCCGCGTTGACCAGGCGGTTGAAGGCAATCTCCCCCTTGCTGGTCACCGCCCTGCCGCTTCCTTTAAGCCCGGTGAGCCGGCAGTCGAGCAGGAAGGTCACCCGCCCACTTTCCTCCAGGTCCCGCTTCAGGCTCTTCAGTACGGCCTTCGGATCGACCACCGCGGTGTAGTGCGAATAGAGTGCGCGCCCGACCGTCCTGGCGTTGGGCTCCAGCTCGGCGAGCTGCCGCTCGTCGATCAGTTCGACCTTGGCGCCGTTGGCGGTGGCCCGTCCGTACAGCTCCTCCAGGACCGGCAGCTCTTCCGCGGTGCGGGTGACGATGACCTTGCCGTTCTCCAACAGGGGGAGCCCCTTCTCCTTGCAGTAGGCACGCATCAGGAAGTTGCCGTTCAGGCAGGATTTCGCCTTCAGGCTGTCGGGAGAGTAGTAGATCCCGGCATGCAGCACGCCGCTGTTGCGGCCGGACGCATGGCGCCCGAGCTCCGGTTCCTTCTCGATGATCACGATGTCGCCGAAGCCGTTTTTAACCAGCTCCCGCGCGATGGTGAGCCCGATGATGCCCGCGCCTACGATCAGGATGTCCGCCTTGTCGATCACCGCTCCCCTCCCGTCTGATTGAACTTTAGCGGCGCCTGAACGATCTGGCGCCCCCGGGGCTCACTGCATTGGGCCCGTTGAGGTTGGAAGACTATAACGTGTGGCGTTAAACGTCAAGCAAGAGAAGGCGACCGGCATTCAGCCGGCAAAGAATCAGTACATTTCTGTCGACTAGGATTAACAGCGTATGCTATTTTTGTCGAACGTCGTTTTGCTCATCGAGACACCGGAGTTCCGCATGTCGCAGTCACGCACCTTTTCGCTCACCCTGTTGGCCATGATCGCCTTCGCTGGAAATTCCCTGCTCTGCCGGCAGGCGCTCAAGCAGACCGGCATCGATGCGGCGAGCTTCACCTCGGTCCGCATCTTGTCCGGCGCGCTGGTGCTCTGGTTGATCACGCAGTGGCGCGGCGGCAGACACTTCTCGGCTGGCAGCTGGCCCTCCGCCCTGGCCCTCTTCGTCTATGCCGCCGGCTTTTCCTACGCCTACCTCACTCTTTCGGCCGCAACCGGCGCCCTGCTCCTCTTCGGCGCCGTGCAGTCCACCATGATCGGCCACGGGTTGTGGCGCGGTGAGCGCTTCCATGCCCGGCAGAGTGCGGGGCTGGTACTTGCGTTTGCCGGCCTCGGTGTCTTGCTGCTTCCCGGACTGTCGGCGCCGCCGCTGTTCGGCTCCCTGCTCATGCTGGCCGCGGGGGTAGCCTGGGGGGTGTACTGCCTGCGGGGCAAGGGGGCCATCGAGCCCACTAGCGTGACGGCAGGCAACTTCCTGCGCGCCGTGCCGATGGCCCTGCTGGTGAGCGCCCTCACCCATCCCCAGCAAGCACTCCCCCCCGCCGGCATCTGGTACGGCGTCTGCTCCGGTGCGCTGGCTTCCGGTCTCGGTTACGCCGTCTGGTACATGGCGCTGCGCGGCTTGAAGGCGACCAGCGCGGCGACAGTCCAGCTGAGTGTGCCGCCGCTTGCCGCCCTCGGCGCGGTTGTTTTTCTCGGCGAAGCGGTTACCTTCCGTCTGCTCTGCGCCTCCGTTGCCATTCTGGGCGGTATCGCCCTCGTCATCGTCAAAAATGCCGCACCCGTCCCGGCAACTGCCACCACGTCATCTCCGCGTCACTGTAAAAACTGACGTTTTAGGTAAAACCTCCTGCCGTTCACCCTGAGCCTGTCGAAGGGTCCGTAGAACTTTCTACGGCATTGGCAACCTGATAAAAAAACTTTCATCTCACTTCCATAATTTTAGGGTATACTTTGAGCCTCAATCCCCCGGAAAGGCAGGAGCCCCCACTGTTATGGATTGCTTGAATGCGTTGTCGCAGCTGGAACAGGAGTCGATCCACATCCTTCGAGAAGCGGTTGCCGAGGCCGAACGGCCGGCCATGCTCTATTCGATCGGCAAGGATTCCTCGGTGATGCTCCACCTGGCCCTGAAGGCCTTCTATCCCCTCAAGCCCCCCTTTCCCCTGGTGCACGTCGACACCACCTGGAAGTTCAGGGAAATGATCAGCTTCCGTGATCAGACCGCTCGCCGTCTCGGCCTGGAGCTGGTCGTCCACACCAACCCCGACGGTGTCCGCGACAAGGTCACCCCCTTCACGCACGGCAGCCGCCTCTATACCGACATCATGAAGACCGATGCGCTCAAGCAGGTATTGAACCGGCATCGCTTCGACATGGTGTTCGGGGGGGCGCGACGCGATGAGGAGAAAAGCCGCGCCAAGGAGCGGGTCTTCTCCTTCCGTGACGCCCACCACCGGTGGGAGCCCAGGGGCCAGCGGCCGGAACTCTGGAACATCCCCAACCTGCACCGGAAGAAGGGCGAAAGCTTCCGGGTCTTCCCGCTCTCCAACTGGACCGAGCTTGATGTCTGGCGCTATATCGAGAGGGAAAAAATCCCCGTCGTCCCCCTCTACTTCGCGGCCAAGCGCCCCATGGTCGAGCGGGACGGCCAGCTGATCATGGTCGACGACCAGCGCTTCCCGCTCCTGCCCGGCGAGAAGCCTGAGCTGCGCCAGGTCCGCTTCCGTACCCTGGGATGCTACCCGCTGACCGCCGGGGTCGATTCCTCCGCGGCCACCGTCGGCGGTATCGTGAAAGAACTGGAGCAGGCGCGCAGCTCCGAGCGCTGCGGGCGCCTGATCGATTTCGACCAGGCGGGGAGCATGGAGAAAAAGAAGCAGGAGGGATACTTCTAATGACTGCTGCGACCGACCTGCTTCGCTTCCTCGCCTGCGGCAGCGTTGACGACGGGAAATCGACCCTGATCGGGCACCTGATCGAGCTGACCGGCAACCTCCCCGACGACCAGCGGCGTACCCTGGAGGAGGAGAGCTCCCGCATCGGCACCGCCGGCGGGAAAATCGACTTCTCGCTCCTGTTGGACGGCCTGATGGCCGAACGCGAGCAGGGGATCACCATCGACGTCGCCCACCGCTACTTCGAAACCGAACTCCGCAAATTCATCGTCGCGGACACGCCGGGGCATGAAAGCTACACCCGCAACATGGCGACCGGCGCATCCAACTGCAGCGCCGCCCTCATCCTGGTGGACGCCACCCTCGGGGTCCTTCCCCAGACCCGCCGCCACGCGCTGATCTGCGTGCTGATGGGGATCAAGAACCTCCTTTTCACCGTCAACAAGATGGACCGGCTCGATTGGGATCTCAAGGAGTACCGGCGGGTGGAAAAGCAGTGTGCCCAGTTGGCCGCTGCCTTGGAGAGCTTCGGGCTTCCCGCCGGCGGCTTCACGGTGGTCCCCATCTCCGCCCTGGAGGGAGACAACCTGGTGACCCTCTCCGGCCGGATGGGATGGTACCAGGGGGTGACGGTGCTGGATTGGCTGCACAGCCTCGCCCCGTCCCGCGCGCTTCCCGGCCAGGAGTTCAGGCTGCCGGTGCAGTACGTCATCAAGGTTGCCCGCTCGGGTGATGCATGGCAGCAGGGTGTCGGCGAGGAACTAAGGAACGGCGCGGGGGGGACCTTCCGTGCCTACACCGGCACCGTCGCCTCCGGAAGCGTTCAGTGCGGCGACCAGGTGGCGGTGCTTCCTGCCGGTTTCACAG
>NZ_DATFBA010000104.1:0-2547 GCF_035254065.1 Geomonas sp. | reverse complement strand
TCACGTCTACCAGGTCGTTCACCCGTCCTTCTGCCTCCCAGGGGTCGCGGTAGTTGAACTGCCGCGCCACCACGTGCAATCCCATGCCGTTCCCGAAGATCGCCTTCACCTCGAAGGAGAACTCCCTGGGGGCACTGTAGTTTTCGCTGCGGCCGGCACGGACCATCACCTGTGCTCCGGCTTCCCTCAAAAGCTCGCCGACCGACTCCGCGGTCATCGGCTTGTACTGAATTTCCTCGTCCATCCTTAAACCTCCAGTCTTAACTTCATACCCCTAGGCAGCGGTCACCCCATCCTCACCCTGTCCCTCCCCTTGAAGGGGAGGGGACGTAAGGGGGGGGCCTTGATAAAGGGGGGGAAGGGGGGGGTGCGTTTAAACCTCCAATCTCAACTCGATACCCCAAGGCACCGGTTTCTCACCTTTTGACGTCAGCACCCAGAGGGTGGGCCATTCCATCTGTTCGGGCGCGGGCCCCACCCCGTCGGTCAGATAGATGATGGCCGCCGGAGCCGGGTGCATAGCTCTCGCGTAATCGAAGACGGGGCGCAGGTCGGTGAAGCCGCCCCCGTCATAGCGCACCGCGCGGAAGGCGGTCCCGCTGAAGGCCTCCACCTTCTGAATCCTGCTGTTGGCGTACAATACGGTGATCGAGGCGTCCCGGCCGCGCGCGATCTGCACCAGTTCCCTGCCGAAGGCCTCCCGCATCTCGGCGATGTTGGTGGAATCGCTCACGTCGATGCCGACCAGCAGGTTGAGACGGCGGCGCTTGCGGCAGCCCGGCGTGTCGTGCCCGAAGCGCCGGTGTTCCCGCATCCAGGTGCTGTTCCTTCCTACCCGGCCGGCGGTCCCCACGAACTGCCTGAGGATCTGCCGCCAGGGGAGGGGGGAGGGGGCCAAAAGGCCGTTCACCACCTCGCAGATCTCTGACGGGATCTCGCCGTCGCTGCCGCGCAGGCTCTCGCGGGTCACCGCACGCACCATCTCCTCCGCCAAGCTCAGCGGTGTGCTGTCCGCCTCGCTCCATACGTCGTGGTCGTCCAAGGTGGCGGTAAGTTCGTGTCCTTGTCCGATACCGGCGGCGCCGCGGTTCTCCTGCTCGGCGTTGCCGTAGCCCGATCCTTCCAGGTTGCCGATGTCGAAGGGGGCGACCAGTTCCGCGTAGTACTCCTCGGCGGCCAGGCCATCCTCCATCTTGAACTGGGCAGGGTAAACGGCGTCATCGGGAAGGCCGGGCGTGGACGGGTTGATGGCAAGGTCGCAGGCGACGCCCCAGTCGTGGCGGTTGAAACCTTTGCCTCGCAGCATGTGCAGGTGGAGGAGGTGCTTGACCAGGTGTTCCAGCACCGCGTGCTGCTCTGTCAGCGTGAGTCCGCCGAAACCGGCGGGGTCGACGGCGAGGGTGGGGATGCCGTTCCGGATGGTGATACCGGCCGGCTTTCCGGAGAGGTTTCTCTCCTCGCGGCGGAGGTTAAGGAGGAAGTGCCCGTAGAAGGGACGCTCCCTCAACAGCCGGACCACGGCGTTTTCCAGGTGATCTGCAGCCATGACCGGGTCAGTATGCCTCGCGGGAGATGGCCTGGATGGCGTCGAAGATGACGCTGTCATGCTTGTCCTTCACCAGCGTCAGGGCGACTTCCGGAATCTTGATCAGGTTCTTCACAAAACCGAAGCAAAGGTCGCGCGGCAGCACGGAAATGTAGGCTACAAGGTTCTCCTCCTGCTCTTCTTGGAGGATGGGAGACGCCTTGAGGGTCGCGCTCAGGTCATTGATGGTGGCGGCCTGCAGGTCGTCGCGCTGCCCGTGCGCACGATCGGCCACCCGCGGCCAATCGTTGAGCACCTCGGCGGCGGTCACCGGCCGTCCCTTGTGATCGGCAAGCCAGCGCATGAACATGATGGCGGCTTCCTTGCCCACGATCCCCGCATAGACTTCCATCTCCAGCTCTTTGGGGAGGCGGCAGTTTTTCTTCACCACGCTGACCATTTCCCAGCCGCGCTCGGTCGGCTCCACCTGCAGGTCCATCGGCATCCCCTGGCGGGCCAGCATCCCGGAGTTGCCGGCCAGGAACTGGCGGACGTCGGTGGAGAGTTCGCGCTCGGCCGCGTAGCGGGCCCAGCACTGGTAGTCGGATTCCACGTAGAGCATGACCATGCGGTCGATCAGCGCGCGGTCCAGCGTGGCCACCTGGTAGCTGCCGTCCGGTGGGTTGATGCTGACCACCACCTTGTGACGGCGGGAGAGGCGGTGGGTGTGCAGGGAACGCTGCATCCCTTCGGCGGGGGGCTCCACGAACTGGAAGATGGCCTGCAGGGTGTCCTCCTGCTGGGCGCGGTTCAGCTCGTCGCAATGGATGATGGTGGCCGGGTCCTGGTCGGCGGGGAGCCAGGATGGGCGTGACCACTGCATGACCTCCCCGTTGCGGTAGGGGATCCCCACCAGGTCGCCCACCTCCATCTGCCCGAGCCTCAGCGGGACGTAGCGCCGTTCCATCTCCCGGCAGGCCTGGATGATGCCCGCGCTCTTGCCGACTCCCCTGTGTCCCACC
>NZ_DATFBA010000103.1:0-16704 GCF_035254065.1 Geomonas sp. | reverse complement strand
CATAGGGGCATCCCATCACGCAATAGCCGCAACCGATGCACCACTTGCGATCCACCAGCACCACGCCGTCCTCGGTCTGGTAGGTGGCACCCACCGGGCAGACCTGGACGCAGGGGGGATTGTCGCACTGGTTGCAGAGCTTGGGGACGAAGAAGGCCTTGTCGATGTCCTGGTCCTTGATCTCCTCGAATTTCCCCTCGCCGATGTCGATCTTCTTGGTCTCGAAGCCGTCACGGGCGGCCAGGGGGGAGTCGATGTGGGTCTTGCCGTCCTTGGTGACCACGTAGCGCTCGACCCAGGTGCGGCTCACGTGGGCGTCGTAGGGGACCTCGTTCTCGATCTTGCACGCTTTCACGCAGAAGCCGCAGCCGACGCACTTGTGGGTGTCGACCAGGAAGGCCCAGCGGGTCTTCTTGCCGTCGTTCTTCTCGGCAAGAAGCCGCTTAGGATCGAAGAGTTCCAGGGCGGCGAAGGGGATGGCCAGGCCGCCCGCGATGAGAAGGGATTTCTTGCAGAAGGATCGTCTCGAGATCGTCATTTGTGGTGCCCCTCCTTTCTCGGATCGTGCGGCCAGTGGCAGGTCACGCACTCCAGTCCCGGGTTGTGGGTGGCGGGGTCGATCCCCCGGATCTTGCCGCGGCCGCTGGTCGGGTATTCCAGTCGGAAGTGGCAGCGGGCGCAGAGTTCTCGGCGGCGGTCGATGTCGAGCGTCTTGGGATCGTCGGGGTGGTTGAGGCCGGGGCCGTGGCAGTTTTCGCAGGGGATGGTGGCGTGGGGGGATTGCCTGATCTCGTCGTACTTGTCTTTGTGGCAGGTCTTGCAGTACTCGGAGGTGCGGTATTTGACCTTGACCGCCTTCCATTCCTGCTCGTTACTGGGGCGGTGCCAGCCGTACATGTAGCCGCGACTGCCGATGCCGAAATCCGGTGGTACCAGTATCTTCCTCACCACCAACACGCCGGCGATGATGAAGATGACCACAAAGAGGGGTCGCCAAACATGACTCTTCACAGATCCTCCTTCGCTACTAGGTTGCGGTTAACGTCGGACCAACAAAAACGGCTGTGCAGAACCTCCCTTGGCGAGAAAATATAACATTGTTGTATTATCTAGCACAAGGTGTGAGGGAAGACAACACCGAATGACGAAAATATCGGCTTTTTAGCGGATAAATTCACGTTCTAAACGTGAAATAACGGTTAAAAAATTCTTCTTTGACAAAGAGGGGCGAGAGAAGTATTTTGAGCGAGTTTGCAACCCTCTTGTCAACTCTCCTGCTGATCAACTCACCACTCCATTTCCAGCTCATCCAGCTCATCCAACTCGAAGCCAACACTCCCTCTCCCTCCGGGAGAGGGAGAAAGACGTCCTCGGGGTGAGGGAAGGTGAGGGAGAGATGCAGTTAGCCGTTCGCCCTGAGCGTGTCGAAGGGTAGTGAAGCGCATACGGCTATTAAAAGCTTTCGAATATGGTGACAGGTGCTTCGACAGGCTCAGCACCTACGGCCAGACCTTGTTAAAAGCTTCTGGTTTACCGGTGGAAAAGTATGGCAAGTACCATCAATGGAATGGAAAGGAAAAACGAGAGGATGAAGGATATGCAACTGAAGGTAAGCAGGGGATCACTCAATTTAGCGTATTGCCTCTTCAGAATGAATTCCAGAAGCCGGGCCAAGGTATCGATAAAGCCGTAAACGCTGCGACCGAATCTCAATCGCGACAACAAATCCCTGTGCTTGACACTGAGCCGTAGCAGGGTGAAAAGCAGCGAAATGTTCGCGACAATGATGAACATCAGCATTGCGTTCTCAAACATTTCAGCCCCCTCTATGATTCAATAGCTATTGTGCCCCTCCGTACTCCATTTCCCAAGATGATCTTGTACAGGTTTCTCCGATTCTTCCTCACCGGTGCGTTTTCGCCAATCCGTTGGCCGGTTCTATTGTACCACGTACCTTGCCTGGGTCATCCGGAGATATCGTGGTAGGTGGGGCTCCAGGTCGAAGGAGTATGAGAGAAGCAATCGGCGTAGCGTCGTTTTCCCCGCTGCATTTTTTTTACTTCTTTGCTTTGACAAATCGGTTTTGGGGTAGTACCTTGAGGGACCTTCCCCATTGGAAGATGTTTACGGGAGAGGGGTCTGTCGGAGCGATAAGCCCCGCCGACATGCTGAGATCGGGATCGACATACAATGAAAGAGTTGCAGCGCCTTTTTGATAATAACCGCGAATGGACCGACCGGATCCATGCAGAGGACCCCGAGTTCTTCGCCAAGCTTTCCCACCAGCAGGCTCCGGAGTACCTTTGGATCGGCTGCTCCGACAGCCGCGTCCCCGCCAACGAGATCGTAGGGCTTTTGCCCGGCGAGCTGTTCGTGCACCGCAACGTGGCGAACCTGGTGGTGCATACCGATCTCAACTGCCTCTCGGTGATGCAGTACGCGGTAGACATCCTGAAGGTGAAGCACCTCATCGTCTGCGGACACTACGGTTGCGGCGGCGTCTACGCGGCCCTCATGAGCATGAGGCTCGGCCTGATCGATAATTGGGTCCGGCATCTGCAGGATGTGCGCGTGAGACACGAGGCGTATCTGGCCAGTATCGAGGATGAGGACACCCGCTGCGACCGGCTCTGCGAGTTGAACGTGATCGAGCAGGTGGTGAATGTCTGCCAGACCACGGTGGTCCAGGATGCCTGGGCGCGGGGGCAGCAGGTTACTGTCCACAGCTGGATCTATGGCTTGTCCGACGGGAAGCTGCGCGACCTGGGGATGGCCGTGACCTCACAGGATGAGCTCCCGCCCGCTTACAACAAGGCCATTGAAGCGACCATGCAGAGGAATGAACCGAGCAGCCACACCCAGTCCCACCTGCAGCAGGCGACGGCTGGGGGGAAGCGGTAACGCAGGTAGTCATCGAGAGTAACGAGCTGTACTCGTTGGAATGGTTGTAATGGGTTGTAATACTGGTGGTTAACGCTGCCAGCTTCTTTGATAAATTGATTCGCAGGACTTTTATTGCAAGTTTCGCCTGCCGCCGGCCGTCCGGGTGCGGCGGTGGACGATCTTGTTGATGGGATTGTTCAGATAGTATCTGCTTCGATATATCTGCTCTTTGCCGTCAGAAGGATTTGCAATGTTCCATGACATGATGGGCGAGCCATCCCTTTTTGTGCTCGCCGCAATAGTAGCAGCCGCTGTTTCGGGGTTACCGGGCCTTCTCTTCAGGCACGGACCGCTGGGACAGCGGGTAGGCACCACGGGAGCCATCCTCTCCGCACTGCTGGCGCTTCCGGCCTTGGTCTACATGTTGCTGACGGGCAGCACGGCCCGCTACCTCCTGGAATGGAATCTCCCTTTCGGAGCCTGCGAAATCGCCCTCGACCCTCTCTCTCTCTTCTTCCTGATCCCCATCTTTCTTGTCTTCCCGGCAGGCGCCCTCTACGCCTGCGGATACTGGCCCGCTTCCTCCCACCGCTCCAGTGAACCTCCGGTCACCTTCTTCTACGGGCTGCTCGCCGCCGCCATGGCTTGCGTCGTGGTCGCCCGCAACGGAGCCCTTTTCATGATCTCCTGGGAGGTCATGGCGCTGGCCGGCTATTTCCTGCTGGTGACCGAGCATGAGGAGGAAGAGGTGCGCAAGGCTGGCGCCGTCTACCTGATCGCCAGCCACATCGGCGCCGCATCCCTCCTGGTGCTCTTCTCCCAGTTGAGGCTCGCCACCGGCAGCTTCCTCTTCCCGGCTACCTTTTCCCTTCACCTCGCCGCAGGCGCTGCCACCGTCATCTTCCTCACCGCCCTGCTTGGCTTCGGCTCCAAGGCCGGCATCATGCCGCTGCACATCTGGCTCCCCTCCGCCCACGCCAACGCCCCCAGCCACGTTTCCGCCATCCTCTCCGGCGTTATGCTCAAGATGGGCGTTTACGGGCTTTTGCGCGTGGTCTCCTTCTTTCCGGAACGGCCCCTGTGGTGGGGCGCCCTGCTGACCTGCGCGGGGCTCGCCTCCGCGCTGATGGGGATCGGCATCGCCTCGGCGCAAAAGGATATCAAGCGGCTGCTGGCCTACAGCAGTATCGAGAATCTGGGCATCGTCGTCGCCGGCATCGGTTGCGCGCTGGTCGGGCAGACCACCGGCAATCCGCGCCTCGCCTATCTCGGGCTGGCAGGCGGCCTCTTCCACGTGCTGAATCACGGCCTGTTCAAGCCGCTGCTCTTCTTCAGCGCCGGCAGCGTCATGCATGCGACCGGCACCCGTGAGATGGATCGCATGGGTGGCCTTGGTGCCCGCATGCCCTGGAGCACCGCCCTTTCCCTGTGCGGCGCGGTCGCCATCTGCGGCCTTCCCCCCTTCAACGGGTTCGTCAGCGAATTCCTGCTCTACCTCGGCTTCTTCGGCGAGGCACGCTCGCCTGAACCGTACCTGGCCTTGGGCGCTCCCGTTCTGGCCCTGGTGGGCGGGGTGGCGGTGGTCTCCCTGGTGAAGCTCTTCGGCATCACCTTCCTTGGTTCCCCGCGTAGCTACCAGGCGGCCCATTCCCACGAGTCTCCCGCCAGCATGCTGCTCCCTATGGCCCTCATGGCCCTGTTGAGCCTGTCGGCCGGCATCTTCCCCCAGTTCTTCCTCTCGCTGGTGGGGCCGGTGTTGCCCGAGGTTGCCCCGGCCAGTCACGCCTATCCCGGACTGCCGATCCGTCCTCTCTGGTTCACTACCATAGGGGCCGTCCTCTTGGTGCTGGGCACGCTGCTGTTCCTTTATCTCAGGCGCAGGCAGTCCCTGCTCCCCGCCGCCACCGGTCCCACCTGGGGCTGCGGCTATCTGCGGCCGACCCCGCGCATGCAGTACACGTCGAGCTCCTTCGGGCTCTTTTTCGGCTCCATCGCCGCACCGATGATCCGCACCCGGATCAGGAGGTCGGGTCCCCTGCTTGGGGTGGCCCCTGCCACCGGACGGCTTGCCTATCTTCCGGAGGAGACCCTGCTCTACCGGATCATCATGCCGGTGTTCAGCGTGGTGGGGATGGGATTCTCCTATCTGCGGCGGTTGCAGCACGGCGAGGTGCAGATCTACATGCTGTACATCTTCGCCACCCTGTTCGTGCTGATGTTGTGGGTGAGGTAAGGCAGAAAGCCTGACCACAGAGGACACAGAGGTTGCACGGAGGACACAGAGGGAAAGATTTGGGGGAGAATCAGAAGGCAAAGAAGAAAGAGGGCTCTCTACTAGTAAAGGCCTTTGTTTTTCCTCTGTGACCTCAGGCTGTTCCTGCGTGTCCTCTGTGGTCAAGCCTTAAGGTTTTAACTGTTTTTTGATAATCATTTTTCGTACGCGTTTTCCTCTGGAGATCGATATGATCGATACGCTCTTCCATGTGGTACTGGTCCTCGCCATGCCTCCGCTTCTGCTTGGCGTGATCGGCAAGACCAAGGCGGCCTTTGCCGGCAGGGTAGGGGCTCCCTTCCTGCAACCCTACTACGACCTCGGACGGCTCTTCCGAAAAGGGGTCGTGATAAGCGACACCACGACCTGGCTCTTCAAGGCCGGTCCGGTGGTGACCCTTGCCGCTACCCTTTTCGCGGCCCTCCTGGTCCCGCTGGGCAAGCACGCCGCACCGGTTTCCTTCGAGGGGGACATGATCCTCTTCGCCTACCTGTTTGCCCTGGGACGCTTCTTCACCACGGTGGCCGCCCTGGACACCGGTTCCAGCTTCGAGGGGATGGGGGCCGCCCGCGAGGTAACCTTCTCCTGCCTCGCTGAGCCGACCCTCTTCTTCGCCCTGATCACCCTGACCCGGCTCTCCGGCACCATGTCGCTCACCCCGATGCTGCAGCACGTCACCCTCCCGGTCTGGGTCGGCACCGGCGCCTCCTTGCTCCTCATGCTGGTCGGCCTCTTCGTGGTGCTCTTGGCCGAGAACTCCCGCATCCCCTTTGACGACCCCAACACCCATCTGGAGCTCACCATGATCCACGAGGTGATGGTGCTCGACCACTCCGGTCCCTACTTCGGCTGCATACTCTACGGCGCCGCCTTGAAGCTCTACCTGCTCGGGGCGCTGTTCACCAACATCGCGGTCCCCTTCACCGGCGGTAATACCTTCCTCGACTGGGTCATCTTCGCGCTTTCCATGGTCCTGCTGGCCGTCGCCATCGGGGTGGTGGAGTCGGTGATGGCCCGCTTGAGGCTGATCCGCGTGCCGCAGCTTTTGGTGGCGGCCATGATCCTGACCGCTTTCTCCCTCGTCCTGGTTGTGAGGTGATGCCATGAACTCGTTGGCCGATCAGTTACTCGTGCTCTGCCTGCTCATCAATTTCGCCGTGCTCGGCACCAGCCGGCTCACCTTCTCGGTCCGCGCCGTGGCGCTCCAGGGGGTGCTGCTCGGTGTGCTGCCGGCGCTGGTCCACCCCTTCTCCTGGCACCTCGCCACCATCGTGGTGAGCATCATCGCCGTGAAGGGCGCCGTGATCCCCATCCTGATCATCCGGGCCGTCAAGAAGGCGGAGATCCAGCGGGAGTTCGAGCCCTTCATCGGCTACATCCCGTCGCTGGTGCTGGGGGCGATCTTCACCTCGGTCGCCTTCATCTTCGCCACCAGGCTGCCGCTCGCCCCTGAGCACGAGGGGCTCCTCTTCGTGCCGGCCTCCCTCGCCACCCTCATGTGCGGCTTCCTGGTGCTGATGGGGCGGCGCAAGGCCATCTCCCAGGTGATCGGCTACCTTTTGATGGAAAACGGCATCTTCATCTTCGGCCTGCTTTTGGCCGAGGCGATGCCGGTGATGGTCGAGGCGGGCGCGCTCCTCGACCTCCTGGTGGGGGTCTTCGTGATGGGGATCGTCATCAACCACATCAGCCGCGAGTTCTCGACGCTGGACACCTCCAAACTCTCCACCCTGAGGGAAGGATAACGCTATGATTTGGGCCATCGTTTTGTTGCCGCTGCTGGGTGCCCTGATCGCCTGGTTCATCCCGGATAACCGGAAACGCCCCTTCGTGCTGCCGCTCTTCGGCGCGCTGCACCTTGTCATGACCGTGGTGCTGGTGGTCTCCACCCCTCCCGCCTCGCCCAAGGGCTGGATCTTCCTGGACTCGCTGGGCAAGCTGACCCTGCTGTGCAACAGCGTCCTGTTCCTGGTCTGCTCGGCCTACGCGGTCGGCTACCTGAGCTACCGGCGGAGGAGGGACAACCGGATCCTCTGCATGGCGCTTCTGGACTGCCTGGCCGCCATGACCCTGGTCACCATGTCCCAGCACCTGGGGCTCCTCTGGATCGCCCTGGAGGCGACCACCCTGGCCATGGCGCCGCTGGTCTACTTCAACCGCAACGCCCGTTCCATCGAGGCGACCTGGAAGTACCTGCTGATCTGTTCGGTCGGCATCGCCATCGCCCTTTTGGGACTCTTCTTCCTCGCCTATTCCACCATCGTCGCCAAGCAGGATGTCTCGCTGCTGCTCGGCTCGCTGATCGCCGACGCCCCCCGCCTGCACGCGGGATGGCGCCACGCCGCCTTCATCTTCCTGCTGGTCGGCTTCGGCTCCAAGATGGGGCTTGCCCCCCTGCATACCTGGAAGCCGGACGCCTACGGCGAGGCTCCCGGCCTGGTCGGCGCCCTGTTGGCCGGCGGCCTCGTCAACTGCGCGCTGCTCGCCCTGCTCAGGGTCTACCAGATCGCCGCCGCCTCCACCGAGGGAGCGCTCTTCCAGGAGGTGCTGCTCGGCATGGGGCTCGTTTCCATGGCCTTCGCCGCCGTCTTCATGGCCAGGCAAAGCGACTTCAAGAGGATGCTCGCCTACTCCAGCGTGGAGCATGTGGGGATCATCGCGGTGGCGCTCGGGCTCGGCAAGGGCGCGCTCCTCGGGGCACTTCTGCACATGGTCAACAACGCCATGACCAAGGGGGTCCTCTTCCTCTCCTCCGGCAACATCCACCGGGCCTACAACTCAAAGAGCACCCAGTTCGTGCGGGGCGCCCTCAAGCGCGCCCCCTGGTCCGGAGCGCTCTTTTTGGCCGCATTCCTCGCCATCACCGGCTCGCCCCCCTTCGCACCCTTCGTGAGCGAGTTCATGATCGTCTCCTCCGCCTTCGTCCAGGGGAACCATTGGACCGGGGGGCTGTTCCTCCTCTTCCTGGCCATGATCTTCATCGGCATGGCCTCCACCGTGCTGCCGCTGGTGATGGGGAAGATGCCCGAGGGGATGGAGAAGACCCCCTACCGTGACAGCCTGCCGACCGTGCTGCCGCCGCTCATGCTGATGGGGGTGGTGTTGATGTTGGGGCTGTGGATTCCGGGGCCGCTTATGGCGCTGCTGCAGGATGCGGCGGGCCTTCTGGGAGGTGGCAGATGAGGCACAAGTACCTTCTCATGCACAACGGCTCTGCGGTCTCCCGCTTCAGCATCCCCACCCTTTCCAATGACGAGTTCGTGGAGGAGCTGCTGGAGGGGATCGACGACGGCTGGCGGGTGGTCTCCTACTTCGGCTCCAGCGAAGGGCAGTTCGTTAAACTTTACTGCCTCCTTTCCTACAAGATGGACGCCCAGCTCGGGGTGATGAGCACCGTGGTAACCTCCGGCCGGTTTCCCTCGCTGGTCCAGTACGCTCCCCAGGTGCACCTCTTCGAGCGGGAGATCGCCGAGCAGTACGATCTCGACTTCAACGATCACCCGTGGATGAAGCCGGTCCGCTTCGTCGCCCCCTTCGCCTCGCCTCCCGGCAGCCGTCCCACTCTTCCCAACAAGATCGGTGACATGGACTTTTACCGGGTGGAAGGGGATGAGGTCCACGAGGTCGCGGTGGGGCCGGTGCACGCCGGCATCATCGAACCCGGGCACTTCAGGTTCCAGTGCATCGGCGAGGAGGTCATGCACCTGGAGATCTCCTTGGGCTACCAGCACCGTGCCGTCGAGACCACCATCCTGGGCCCCCTGAACGCCAAGACCCGCAAGCAGCTGGAAACCGTGGCGGGCGACACCACCATCGGGCATGGCACCGCTCACGCCATGATCGTGGAGGCCTTGGCCGGCGCGCGGGTGCCGGCGCGGGCCCAGGCCATCCGCGGGATCGCCCTGGAGCTGGAGCGGCTCGCCAACCACACCGGCGACCTGGGCGCCATCTCGGGCGACGTCGGCTATCTCCCCACCGCTTCCTATTGCGGCAGGATACGCGGCGACTTCCTCAACCTCACCGCCTCCCTGTGCGGCAGCCGCTTCGGGCGCGACCTGGCGGTCCCCGGCGGGGTCTTCTACGATGTGAGCGCGGAACTCGCGGAAAATATGCGGGGCCGGCTGGCCGCTGCCTGGGACGATGTGACCAACGCGGTTGATCTCTTGTGGGAGACCCCATCCGTGATGGCGAGGCTGGAAGGGACCGGGGTGGTGAGCCCGCAGACCGCCCTGGAGCTCGGGCTGGTCGGGCCTGCCGCCCGGGCCAGCGCCCTCAACCGGGATATCCGGCGCGACCATCCCTTCGGCATCTACAGCATGGCGCAGATACCGGTGGAGACCGGCCGGGCCGGTGACGTCTACGCTCGCACCCTGGTGCGCTGGCTGGAGATCGAGAAGTCCCTGGAGTTCATCGACGAGCAGCTCGCCCATCTGCCGGGGGTCGCCATCCAGTATCCGGTGGGCCAGCCGGCCGCCGACACCCTGGCCGTGGCGCTTACCGAAGGGTGGCGCGGCGAGATCTGCCATGTCGCCCTGACCGACGACAGGGGTGAGATCGAAAGGTACAAGATCACCGATCCTTCCTTCCACAACTGGACCGGGCTGGCCATGGCCTTGCGGGGAGGGCAGATCAGCGATTTTCCCTTGTGCAACAAGAGCTTCAACTTAAGCTACTGCGGGTTTGATCTTTAATTCCTTTTCAGCACCCCATCCTCACCCCGGCCCCCTCCTTCGCCTAGAGGCTCCGGCGGGCAAGCTTCCCCGTGAAGGGGAGGGGGCGTATCTGGAGTAGAACCTTGCGTCCCCCCTTGATAAAGAGGGGGCGTATGTGTCAGTAGCTCCTTAGGCCCCCCCCTTGATAAAGGGGGGACAGGGGGGCTTTGCAGTAAAGGTCGGAACGAATAAGAAAGTCAGCTTGGTCGAGCCAGACGCGTCCAGCATTAGCCTGATTCGGAGTGTCAGCATGATAAAATCCATCCTCGCCCGCATAAAGCAGGGGCATCGCACCACGAAATATCCCGAGGAGCCGATGACGGTCCCCGAGCGGTTTCGCGGCTATCCCGAGTTCTTCAAGACCGCCTGTCCACCTGACTGCCGTGCCTGCGCCGAGGTCTGCCCGGTAGGGGCCATCGAGTGCGGCAAGGAATTCTCCATCGACCTCGGCAAGTGCCTTTTCTGCCCCGACTGCGTGGATTCCTGCGCGCACGGCGCCATCGTCCACAGCCGCGACCACCGCCTGGCCGTGAACCGCCGCGAAGACCTGCTGGTGAGGGGAGGGGAGGAACGTCGCCTGGCTAAGGCACTCGATGCCAAGATGCTCTCCCTGTTCGGCCGCTCCCTCAAGTTCCGCTCCGTGGTGGCCGGCGGCTGCAACGCCTGCGAGGCCGACACCAACGTGCTCTCCACCGTCGGCTGGGATATCGGGCGCTTCGGCCTCCAGTTTGTCGCCTCGCCGCGGCACGCCGACGGGCTGTGGGTCACCGGCCCGGTGACCGAGAATATGCGGGAGGCGCTCCTGTTGACCTATGAAGCCATTCCCGCCCCCAAGATCGTGGTCGCCTGCGGTGCCTGCGCCATCAACGGCGGCCCCTTCATCGGTTCCCCCGCCGCCCACGACGGGGTAGGCGATCTGCTCCCCGTCGACCTCTACATCCCCGGTTGCCCGCCGCACCCCCTCACCATCCTGGACGGCCTGCTGAGGCTGCTCGACAAGATCGAGTGATTCGATGATGGAGTCCGTACGTGCCACTTTTCCGCATCAAACCGCAGCCGCCATCCGACGTTCGCCCTTCTCATGAGGTATAATTGCCAAGTGACCTCTCCGCGTTTCTGAATGTTAATCGCTGTGTCAGTGCTATTTTCGGACCGTTTTCGTGAAACCAGGAAAAAGTGCAGATAATCAAAGAGGAGATAGTCGTAGGAAAGGGAATCAGGGGGGCGCCATGATAAACCGGCTAGCGAATCTCGGAATTCTCGTTGCAGCTCTCGTAGTGATACTGGGCCTTTCGACGGTATCCGCCCAACCGCTGGCGCCCGATGCCATCGTCGGAACCTGGTGGTCGCCGCAGAAGGACGCACGGATCGAACTTTACAAGTCCGGCCAGAAGTTGATGGGAAAAATCGCCTGGGTCATCCCCGAACGGCGTGACGATCTCGACGTGAACAACCCGGACAAGGCACAGCGTGACAAAAAGATCGTCGGCTCGATCATCTTCAAGGATTTTATCTTCGAAGGCGGCAAATGGACCCACGGGAAGGTCTACGATCCTGACAGTGGCAAGACCTATTCCGCCAGCATGCGGCTCGTCGATTCCAATACCTTGAGTATCCATGGCTACATACTGGTCCCGCTCCTTGGCAGAAGCGAGATCTTCACCAGGTTTTCCGAGCTGCGCGCTCCCTGCGGGAACTAGAGTAAAGCCCGCGCTGCCGGAAGGTCCCCCGACTGCGAAGAACCGTTGCATCCTTCCCAAGAGCCTGCCGCCGTTCGACATTATGTCTTGCATCCTGTGACGGATTGCTATATCCATTGAATATGGTTTTGGGAACTCCTCTCATACATAGGAAATATCTGCTGCCGTTGCTGCTGACAGTATCGGTGTTTTTTATTTCCCAAGGGATCTGTCTTCCCAACTTTTCCTCGCTGCATCAGGCATCCCTTACCAAAAGTCGCGATGCCAAGCCGCGTTCTTTGGTCGTTGTCAAAGACCAGGTAAAATCTCCTCAAACGCGGGTGGTGAAAAGCGCCCCGCATTTCGATCTCTGCAGCAAAGTCGGGGTGGTTCACCCGTCGTCTATCACGGTTGCGCGCTTCAACAGCGAGCCACATTCTGCCGTCTCGTCTCTCCACTCTACGGTTCCCGCCAGGGCACCTCCCGTCTAACCCGCCACAATCGCCCTTTTCCCTCGAACCGTTTTTTTGCCGCAGCACCTCTGAGGTCATGCGAAGATCGTCCGGCCGTTGCGTCACGCGCAGTACAACTTGGCGCGGCCGGATGCGGAACTTCCGCGTCGAACTTCCGCTGCAATGACTGTTCGCTGTCACCCGTAGTCCGACCAGAGCGACGCCGGGAGGTGGCCTGTCCGCCTGTCCCGGAGCGGATCTGTGCGCCCGTTGACGGCGACTTCCATCCAGGAGACCATAATGCAACTGATCAAGGCCACAAATATAGATTTCATCGGGAAGAGAAAAATAGCTTTCACAATTTCGGCGATTCTTGCGCTGGTCGGTATTATCGGCATCGTCCAGATCGCTAGGAACGCCGCCAACATGGGCATAGACTTCTCCGGCGGCACGGCTGTCCAGCTCGAATTCCGTCAGCCTGTTTCCATCGAGAAGGCGAGGGAGGCCCTGGCCCGCAACCACCTCAAGGAAGCCAATCTCCAGGAGGTAAAGGAGGGGAACAACCTACTGATCAAAATCGGTAAGACCACGCTGGCCACGGGCAACGTATCGGATACTATTACCGAGGTGTTCAAGAAGGAATTCCCGGATAATTCGTTCGTGGTGGCAAGTTCCTCGGAAATCGGCCCCTCCATCGGGGACAAGCTGAAAAAGGACACGCTGGTCGCGGTCGGGATTTCCATGCTGGGGATCGTCATCTACATCGCCTGGCGCTTCGATTTCAGGTTCGGCCTCGGTGCCACCATCGCCACGCTGCACGACGTGCTGGCGATGATCGCCGTCTTCTACCTCATGAACAAGGAGATAAACCTTCTCTTCATCACGGCAGTGCTGACCATAGCCGGCTACTCCCTCACCGATACCGTGGTGGTCTTTGACCGGATCAGGGAGAACCTGCACAAGAACCTGCACGTGCCGATAGCGGAGGTGTTCAACGGAGGGATCAACGACGTGCTGTCCCGCACGGTGATCACCTCGTTGACCACCTTCCTGGCCGCCATCTCCCTGCTGCTGTTCGGCGGAGAGGTCATCCACGACTTTGCCCTCGCCCTGGTGGTCGGCATCGTGGTCGCCACCTACTCCTCGATCTTCGTGGCGAGCCCGATAGTATTGGAATTGGAGCTTAGGTCGGGCAAAATCGGGAAGAAGGCAGGTGGCGACGTTGCTGAGCGGGGTCAGAAGTTTCAGGAGGAGTCGTGAATCCGTTTTTCAGCGCCATCATCTACGCCGCCACCCAGCGGCGGATTTCCTGCAGCCACTGCGGCTCATATGACCATCACCGGCGAATCGGTCCAAACTGCTTCCTCTGCAACAGCTGCCGGCAGGAATTCACGCCAGAGCTGAACCACCGGTGAAAGGGAAACCATGATATTCGAAGGCTTGCAGGATATCGAGATCCTCTTCGGGCTGGCCCTGGTCACCGTCCTTTTACTGCGGAGGTTCAGGTTCCCCTCCATAATCGGCTTCCTGGTGACCGGCATGATGGCCGGGCCTTACGCACTGGGCTTCATCAAGGACACCCACCAGGTGGAGCAGATGGCCGAGTACGGCGTGGTCCTCCTGCTGTTCACCATCGGCATCGAGTTTTCCATCAAGGAGCTGATGCGGATCAGGCATCTGGTGCTGATCGGAGGAGGGCTGCAGCTCTGCCTTACCATCCTGGCCGTGGCGGCCCTGGGGGCTCTCATTCCACTGCCGGTCGCCCAATCGGTTTTCTACGGGTTCCTGGTTGCGCTCTCCAGCACGGCCATCCTCATGAAGCTGCTGATGGATGCCGGGGAAACGGATACGCCCCAGGGGAAGGCAGCGCTGGGCATCCTGATCTTTCAGGATCTCTGCATCGTGCCGCTCATGCTCTTCACCCCCCTGCTGGCCGGAGCAGGCAACGGCTTGCGTGAGGTGGTGGTGATCTCGGCCAAGGCGGTGGCCGTCGTTTTGGCGGCACATTACGGCTCCAGGTTCGTGATCCCCTGGATCTTCGAGCAGGTGGTGAAGAGCAGAAGCCGCGAGCTTTTCATACTGATGATCATCTTCGTGGCCATGGGGACCGCCTTGCTCACCGCACAGGCGGGCCTGTCGCTGGCCCTGGGGGCCTTCATCGCCGGCTTGGCCATCTCGGAGTCGGAGTACAGCCACCAGGCGCTCAGCGACATCACCCCCTTCCGCGAGGCCTTCATGAGCCTCTTTTTCATCTCGGTCGGCATGCTGTTCAACCCGGCGGTCCTGCTCAAATCTCCTCACCTGGTGGCCCTGCTCGTCCTCTCCATCCTGCTGGTGAAGGCGGTGATGACCACCGCCGCGCTCGGGGTGCTGGGACTGCCCCTGCGCATCGCCCTGATGACCGGGATGTCGCTGGCCCAGATCGGCGAATTCTCCTTCATCCTGTCCCAGGCCGGTCTGAAGTACGGCCTTCTCTCCCAGGAGGGGTACCAGCTGTTCCTGGGCGCCTCCATCGCGACCATGGGGCTTACCCCCCTCTGCGTGAGGATCTCCGGCCCCGTCACGGCCTACCTGGTCGGCGTCCTGCCCCGCGCCTGGACCAGGGGAAGAAGGCACATGGCGGGGGGCGCGCGGAAGGTGGACCTTGCCGATCATGTGATCATCGCGGGCTACGGCATGAACGGCAAGAACCTGGCCAAGGTGCTGGGCCATCTGAAGATCCCGCACG
Source organism: Geomonas sp. (assembly GCF_035254065.1). Lineage (GTDB taxonomy): Bacteria > Desulfobacterota > Desulfuromonadia > Geobacterales > Geobacteraceae > Geomonas. The sequence goes on along the minus strand of NZ_DATFBA010000103.1, from coordinate 1,978 downwards.
TGGTGGTGGAGACCAACCCCTTCACCGTCCGGGCGGAGAAGAAGAAGGGAACGCAGATCGTTTTCGGCGATGCCTCACGACCGGAGGTCCTCCACCACGCACAGCTAGAAAAGGCACGCATCGTGGTGATAGCCATATCCGACGCCGCGGCCAGCAGGCAGATCGCCGCTCTCGCCAGGCAGATGAACCCTTCCGTCCATGTGATAGTGCGAACCAGGTACCTCCTGGAGGTCGAGCCGCTCTTCAAGCTCGGGGTCAACGAGGTGATCCCGGAGGAGTTCGAGACCTCGGTGGAGATCCTTTCCAGGGTGCTGAAAAGGTTCCTGGTGCCGCAGGATGTCATCGAAACCTGCGTTGCCGACGTACGGCGGGACGGGTACGAAATGCTGCGGGCGGTCAGCAAAAGGCACAGCCATGCGGTAGGGATCGCCGGATTCCTTGCCGGCGCCGAGATCGGGGCCTTCAGGGTGCGCGAAGGGTCGCCGCTGGAGGGGACCAGCCTGCGGGAAGGGATCCTCAGGGGGCGCTCTGGAGCAACCATACTGGCGATCAAACGAGGCGAGGAAGTCACCCCCAATCCCGATCCGGTGTGGGAACTGAAGGACCAGGACGTGGTCCTCCTGGTAGGTTCTCCGCAGCAGCTTGCGGCGGCCGGCAGACTCTTCGAGCCGTCCGCGGGCGGCGGTGCCTGAGCAGCAGGTGGCTGACTCAGCAGTAGAAAGGAGGCAAGCCATGCCCAGGGCTCTCGGCGGCCAGTGGCGGCAGCACGTCGCCCTCGATGTCGGTACGGCGACCATTCGGGTCGCCTCAGCACGCTCTCCGTTGCTGGAGCGCCCCTCCCGGCTCGGCAGCAGGCGGGCACTGCGTGACGGGGTTGTGGTGGACAGCGAGGCTGCCGTCCAGTTGTTGAAGCCTCTCCTGGATCGGACCCGGACCTTCGGTATCCTCAAGCCACGGGTCCTGGCCTGTGCTCCCAGCGATGCCAGGAAGGAGGAGAGGCAGTCGCTGGTCGATGCCGTCCTGCAAGCGGGGGCGGCATCGATACTGGTGGTCCCCGAACCACTGGCCGCCGCCATCGGCTCCGGCATGGATGTCTCCTCGCCGTACGCGCAGATGGTGGTGGACATCGGAGAGGGGGTCACCGACTGTGCGGTGATCCGCTCCAGCAAAATGGGGGCCACCTGTGCGATCAGGGTAGGTTGCGGTCAGATGCGCCGGTCGATCCTCGCTGCCGCGAAAAATGCAGGATGCGCCGGTTTCACCGATGCCGATGGCGACCTCCTGCTTCGCGAGAGCGGCGTGCTGGGTGCTGCAGAGCAGCCGGGAAGCGTGCTGGCGGCTGTCGCGCTGCAACCGGTACTGGAGGAAATCGCCGGTACCCTCGATTCCTTCCTGCGTGACCTGCCGGACGAGATCGGATGCGAGATCATCGAAAGCGGGATATGTCTTACCGGAGGTGGTGCGCTCGTTCCGGGCGTCCGGGATTACCTGCAGGCGCGCACCGGCATAGGCGTGAGGCTTTCCAGTACCCCCCTGGCCTCCGTGGTGGAGGGGGCACGGGCAATCCTGCCGGCCGTCATGGCGCTCAACGAATGGCGCTGAGGCCTCGCCGGCGCCCGGCCGCGGCCGACGCTACCCCTCACCGGAACCGGGCTTTCCTGCCGGCGTGAAGCAGGGCTCCGCAGCAGCCGCCTCTTCGCTGGAGCCCAGAAGGCCGACGATGTCTCCCGCCTGCAGCACCGTATCGGAGTCGGGATTGGTGAACATCCGGTTGCCCCTGATGACGGCGATGAGCGACAGCCCGAAGCGGCGCCGCAGGTCGGCCTCTGCCAGGGAGGTGCCCGCCAGGGGACTGCCGGGGCTGACCAGCCGCCACGCCACCTCCATCCCCCGCATCACCGCCATCATCTGCGCAAGCACCCCCTGCTCCCCTTCGGCGGGGGCGCTCAGCTTGTAGTGACCACGGCGGAGCTCATCC
>NZ_DATFBA010000102.1:0-4672 GCF_035254065.1 Geomonas sp. | reverse complement strand
CTGGTGCAGGTGCTTGTCCATCAGCTGCCGACTGCCGCCGGTGCACTCGGTCACGTGGTCGCCGGTCAGCTCCAGGTGTACGCCGCCGGCCACCGTCCCCTCGGCGGCGTGGATCTGGAAGAAGGAATGGATCTCCCTCAGGATCTCTTCGAACTTGCGGGACTTCTGTCCGTACTCGTTCTGGTAGGTGTTGCCGTGCATCGGGTCGCAGCTCCAGACCACCTTGAACCCTTCCTGCTTGATCTCGCGGAGCAGCTGCGGCAGGTAGTCCGAGATCCTGTCGGCGCCGAATCGGGTGATGAGGGTGATCCTTCCCGCGTCGTTGTGCGGATTCAGGGTCTCGATGATCCGCTTGAGCTCGTCGAGGTCATGGTTGGGGCCCACCTTCATGCCAAGGGGGTTGCGCACCCCGCGCAGGAACTCCACGTGCGCGCCGTCGGGTTGACGGGTGCGGTCGCCGATCCAGAGCATGTGAGCGCTGCAGTCGTACCAGCCCCCCGTGGTCGAGTCCATCCTGGTGAGAGCCTCCTCGTAGTCGAGCAGCAGCGCCTCGTGCGAAGTGTAGAGGGTGGTCTGGTTCAGTTGCGGTGTGTGCTGGGGGTCCAGGCCGACGGCGGTCATGAACCTTATCGTCTTCCAGATCTGTCGTACCAGCTCCTCGTACTTCTGCCCGGCCGGCAGGGCGTCCAGCGAAGCGCGGTGCCAGGCCTGCACGCGGTCCAATGCGGCGTAGCCGCCGAGGGTGAAGGAGCGGACCAGGTTCAAGGTGGCTGCTGCCCGGTAGTATCCCTCCAGCATCCGGCGCGGGTCCGGGGTGCGGGCCTCTGCCGTGGGATCGGGGCTGTTCACCATGTCCCCGCGGTAGGAGGGGATCTCCATGCCGTTCACCGTTTCGGTGTCGGAAGAGCGAGGCTTTGCGTACTGCCCGGCGATCCTGCCGATTTTGATCACGCGCTTCTCGCCGGCCCAGGCGAGCACCACCGACATCTGCAGGATCACCTTCAAAAGCTCCCGGATGTCCGGGCCGGTGCAGCGCGAGAAGTCCTCGGCGCAGTCGCCGCACTGCAGGACGAAGGCGTTACCTTCCACCGCATCGGCGAGCTGTCCCCTCAGGGTCTGGCATTCCCCGGCGAAGACCAGCGGCGGGAGCTGCGAAAGCGTCTTCAGCGACTCCTCCAGCGCCGGGCCCGCCGGCCAGACGGGCTGCTGCTTGGCCGGAAAGCTTCGCCAGCTGTTCTTGGTCCATTTACTGTTCATGATTTGACCTCTCAAGTGGTCTTTGTGCCCGGCACTCCTCCGTTTCAGTCTCTACTCTCACTTACCCGGACACAGACGCATAATCGTAGCAGGATTGACGGCAATTGAGAACGCAAATTTATAGAAAATTGTCGCTAAGCCTCATGAAATCCTTCTGCCAAATGGCCGGGTCATGGTATTATCCTTGGTCATGACGAGCGAACTGCAGCAACCTGAAACCGAAAATAAAGAGACCTCGACCGGTGACCCGGTCGTTACTAGTGAGCCCCCTGCCAACGATCACATCACACCGCTTCCCCCCGCCAAGAAGGGGCAGCTCATCCGGCAGCTTTTTTTGAATCTTCACAGCGGCTTGCGGGCCTCCCTCTTCCTCCGGGTGGGTGCCGACCGATGGTTCCGGAGCACAGCCGACCTGGCAGTGGTCGCCTTGGCTGATTTTCTGCTGAATCTAGCCGTTTCCTTCCTGTTGCTCGGCAAGCGCGGCGTCTTCTCGGTCTCCGCCGTGGAGACCTTCTTCTTTCACCTTCCGCTCTTTTTGCTGTTAGGCTTCTTGGTCGGGAAATGGCTCTCCCGGCCTGAGCTGACCACCTTCGTCCCGGTTGCCCTCATCTCGCTGAGCATCCCGATCGAGCTCACCCATGCCGCCCTGGAAGCGAGCAGCCAGGTATCCCGGCTCAGTTGGCTGATCGATTACCTGGAAGCACCGCACTACTACCGTTTCTTCTGGTGGTGGGCGGTCACCGCGCTGCTGTTCCTGGTCCGGTCGGCACGGTCGTTCCCGACGCGGCGCAGGATGGTGCTGCCGCTTCTCTTTTTGCTGCTGGTGGTGCCGGCGCTCTGGTATTTCCCCCGTCCGGACCTGTGGGTGAGTTCCGGCGAAGGCGCCGAGAGCGGTGAACTGCACGTGACCGAAGAGGTGCTCGGGGCCCAGGCGCGGCTCCTTGACGGCCAGTTGGCCGGGCTGCGGCACGGTGTCCAGGGAGAGACCGATCTCTACTTCGTCGGCTTCGCCGGCGACGCCACCCAGGATGTCTTCCTCAAGGAGTTGAGCGCAACCGAGCGGCTGTTCAGCACCCGGTTTGGCGCCTACGGGCGCACCGTCATGCTGGTCAACAACCCCAAGACCGGCAGCACGCTCCCCTTTGCCACCAACAGCAATCTTGCGCGGGCGCTGGCGCGGGTAGGACAGGTGATGAACCGCGACGAGGACATCCTCTTCCTGTACCTGACCTCGCATGGCTCCAAGGAGCACGAGCTCTCGGTCAATAACCAGCCGCTGGAATTAAAGGGGCTCACTCCGGACGGCCTGAAGCGGATAGTGCAAGGGTCCGGGATCAAATGGAAGGTCGTGGTAGTCTCCGCCTGCTACTCCGGTGGTTTCCTGGCGCCGCTGAAGGATGAGAACACGGTGGTGATCACGGCTGCCGACGCCAATCATGAATCGTTCGGCTGTGGCAACGGGGAGAACTTCACCTGGTTTGGGTCCGCCTACGTGGATGACGCACTCCGTCACACCTACTCCTTCACCAAGGCCTTCAAAGAGGCGAGGAAACTGATCCGGACCTGGGAGAGAGAGCAGGGCGAGACCGAGTCGAATCCGCAGATGTGGGTGGGGAAAGCTATCGCGCCCAAGCTGGCGGCTTTATCGAAGCGACTGGAAGAGGAAGGGAAACAGGAACAGGAACAGGAAGAGAATCGGGAAGAAGAATAAAAACCAAGCAAATTTAACAGGGATGAAGGGGATGAAAGGGATAAAGGCTTAAACCGGGTTAAACCTTTACTGCTTTACTAGAATCAAGGCCATTATTAACAGGGATGAAGGGGATGAAGGGGATAAAGGCTAAAATCAGGGGCCAATCTTTTGAGTAAAGATTGGCCCCTGCCTTTAAACATTTTTCTTAGGTGTTATCCCTTTCATCCTGTTCATCCCTGTTGAATTAGGTTTGGTTTTAACCAAGTATTTTCTTTGGTTTTATCCCCTTAATCCCCTTCATCCCTGTTAAATAAATCTTTTAGCTTTTCTGTTTCTTCCCCCCGACGGTGATCCCTGTGATCAACAGGGTCGGCTGGGCGTCGGCTACCGGGACGCCCTGTCCGTCTTTGCCGCAGGTCCCGATCCCGAAACCGAGATCGTTCCCCACCATGGTGATCTTTCTCAGGACGTCCGGACCGTTTCCTGCCAGCGTCGCCCCACGCACCGGCTCGCCCACCACCCCGTTTTCTATCAGGTACCCCTCGGAAACTTCGAACACGAAATCGCCGGTCACCGTGTTCACCTGTCCACCCCCCATCCGCCGCACGAAGAGCCCCTGGTCGACGCTCTTGACGATCTCCGCCGGATCGCTTTTTCCCGGTGCGATCAGGGTGTTGGTCATCCGCACGATGGGGCGGGTCCGGTAGGACTCGCGCCGGCCGTTGCCGGTGGAGGCGCAGCCGTCCTTCATGGCGGAGAGCCGGTCGTACATGTACCCCTTCAAGATGCCGTTTTCCACCAGCACGGTCTTCTGTGCCGGGGTCCCCTCGCCGTCGAATGCGAAGGAGCCGCGGGCGTAGGGGATGGTGGCGTCGTCGATGACGGTGATCAGATCGGAGGCGACCTTCTCGCCGAGCTTCCCTTTGTACACCGAGGTGCCGGCTTGGACCAGGTCGGCTTCTAGTCCATGACCGATCGCCTCGTGCACCATGGTCCCACCCGCTTCGCTGGAAAGTACCACCGGGAACTGCCCCGCCGGCGATTGCCGGGCCCCCAGCATCATCACACCGCGCGACGCGGCCTTCACCGCGAGTTCCTCCGGCGTGGTATCCCTGAACAACTCGAAGCCGCGCTGGGCGCCCACCGGCTCGTAGCCGGTCTGGGTCACCGCGCCCTCCTGCGTCACGACCTGCACCAGGAAAACGGTGGAGACCGTCAGGTCTTCCCGGAACTCGCCGAGAGAATTCACCGTCTGGCTCTTCACCTGCGAATCGCGGTAGGTGGCCTGCACCTGTTTCACACGCGCATCCACGGCGCGGGCGGCACGGTCGGCACGGTTCACCATGGCGATCTTCTCGACGAGTTGGACCTGGTCCGGTGCGACGGCAATGGGGAAACCGCCGCTTTGGAGCCGGGAGAGGTTGATGTCACCCCCGAAGGCACCGCCGCGCGCTCCCCGGCTCACGGTCTCGGCCAGCCGCAGGAGCGAGTCGAGCGTCAGGTCGTTGGTGAAGCCGTAGGCGGTGCTCAGCTCTGAGATGACCCTGATGCCGATGCCGCGGTCGGTGGCGGAAAGCACACGTTCCACCCTGCTCTCCTCGCCGAAGATGCCGGTGAAGCTGTTGTCCTCGTAGTAGATCTCGGCGAAGTCGCCGGCGGCAGAAAGTGCGCGGCGGAGGATCGCTTCTACGTCTAAGCTTTCAAGCACGGCTCACCCCCCTC
>NZ_DATFBA010000101.1:0-3380 GCF_035254065.1 Geomonas sp. | reverse complement strand
CGCTGATGGTCGGCATGTTTCTGATCTACAACACGATGACCTTCTCGGTGGTGCGTCGGCGCAGGTTGATCGGCATGTTGCGAGCGCTGGGGGTAAGCAGGAGGCAGGTCTTCACCATGATCTGCGGTGAGGCGCTCTTGATCGGCCTGGCCGGAACGGTATTCGGGCTCGTCTGCGGCAAACTGCTGGCCGGCGAACTTACCCGGCTGGTGACCAGGACCATCAACGACCTTTACTTCGTCATGGAGGTAGGCCCGCTTCCCCTGCTGCCGGGAGCGCTGATCAAGGGAGGGCTGCTCGGCATAGTGGCAACAGTGGCCGCAGCCATTCCCGCCGCCCTGGAGGCGACCGGTGCTCCGCCCAGGGCCGTTCTTTCCCGCTCGGCGATCGAGGCGCGCCACAGGAAACTGCTGCCTGTCGCGGCCTATGCCGGCCTGCTGCTCATGGCCGCGGGTGGTCTCTTGCTCCTTTTTGAAAAGGGCGGCGTTGTCGGAGGCTTTGCCGGGCTCTTCGCAGTCATCATCGGCTACGCCATGGTGATCCCGGCAGTAGTCGTACTGCTGGTTAACGCACTCCGCCCGTTCTCCGCCGCCGTTTTCGGTGTCATCGGAAAGATGGCTGCGCGCGGCGTGGTGGTGTCCCTTTCCAGAACTGGGGTGGCGACTGCGGCGCTGGTGGTTGCCGTCGCAGCCGGCATCGGAGTCGGCATCATGGTGGGAGGGTTTCGCCTCACGGTGCAGAACTGGCTGGAAAGCTGGCTGCAGGCGGATGTCTACGTAAGAAGCGCCGACTACGGGAGTGGACGCAGCCATCCGCCATTCGACCCGGCTCTGGTGGAGCGACTGTCCCATCTTCCTGGTGCCGAGCGCTTTTCCCTTTCCCGGCGCACCACCATCGAAACCCCAGGAGGGTTTACCGAGATCCTCTCCATGGCTTTGCAAAGGAGCACGTTCCTCCGTTACCCCTTTAAAAAAGGTGATCCGGGTCGTGCCTGGGAAACCTTCCAGCGCGGTGAGTCGGTCCTCGTGTCCGAGCCGTACAGCATCAGGCACCATCTGGGCGTGGGAGACCGGCTGGTCCTGCGCAGTACACATGGAGAGGTCTCCTTTCCTGTTTCCGGCATCATCTACGATTACGGCACCGACACCGGGATCGTCATCATGAGCCGTGTCGCCTACCAGAGATGTTTTGACGATCAGAGCGTCGATGCCATGTCCTTCTACGCTCGCCCGGGAGTCAGTACCGCAGAGCTTGCCGCCGAGATCGAAAGCAGGGGAGGGGGGGAGAGGCTCACCATCATAACCAACAGGGAGTTGAAGAAGGCGACCATGACCATCTTCGACAGGACCTTCGCCATCACGGGAGTACTGAGGATGCTTACCCTGGTAGTCGCCTTCGTCGGCATACTGTCCGCCTTGATGGCGATGCAGGTGGAGCGGGCCAGGGAGCTTGCCGTGCTGCGCGCGGTAGGGCTCACGCCCGTGCAGGTATGGGGCGTGGTCTGCGGTGAGACCGCCTTGATCGGGCTGCTGGCGGGAGTCCTCTCGCTTCCGCTCGGTATCCTGGAGGCTCTCATCCTGGTGTTCGTGGTGAACCTCCGTTCCTTCGGGTGGACCATGCAGTTCAGGGTGGATCCCGCCTATCTGCTGGAGGCTATCCTGCTTTCGGTGGTAGCGGCGCTGCTGGCCGGCCTCTATCCCTCGGCCACCATTGCCCGGACCTCACCGGCCCTGGCGCTCAAGGAGGAGGAGTAGCCATGCGCATCCGCGTCATTGTCTTCCTCGTCGTGCTTCTCCTCCTGATCCCGCCGCTTTTCTTGTTGGCGGGGCGAAGCCTGGCGGGGCCAGCAGAAAAAGAAAAGCCGATGAGTGTCGGGGAAGTACTGGGCGGCACGCCGGCGGAGGGATTTTCCAGGGCCTTGGTGCCGCGCAGCTTCCGGTTCCCCGAGGATCACGGCGCTCACCACGGCTTCCGGAACGAGTGGTGGTACTTTACCGGCAACCTGCAGGCTATTGACGGGCGGCACTTCGGGTACCAGCTCACCTTCTTCCGTGTCGCGCTTACCCCGCAGGAAGTGAAGCGGAGCTCTCATTGGGGAACCAACGAGATCTTCATGGCGCACTTCGCCCTCACCGACGTCCAGGGGAAACAATTCCGCTTCGCGCAGAGGTACAGCCGCGCCGCGCTTGGGCTCTCCGGAGCGGGCGGCAAGCCGCTTTCCATCTGGCTAGAGGACTGGACCGCGCGTGAGACCGCTTCCCACCCCTGGAGCATGCAACTTACCGCCAGCGAAGCCGACATGGTCGTCAATCTGGACCTCCAGAGCCTCACCCCGGAGATACTCAATGGGGAAGGGGGGCTCAGCCGGAAGAGCGCGACCCCGGGAAACGCTTCCTACTACTACAGCATGCCGAGGATGCGAACCTCCGGGACCATCCGCTCCGGCAAGGATACCTTCAAGGTCAGCGGACTCTCCTGGCTGGATCGGGAATGGAGCACCAGCGCCTTGGAAGCGAACCAGGTCGGCTGGGACTGGTTCGCCCTGCAACTGGATGACGGCCGGGACCTGATGTTCTACCGGCTCAGGAGAAAAGACGGCAGCGTAGACCCGTTCTCGGCCGGTACCCTCGTGAACGCCGATGGCAGCAGCAGAGCCTTGAACAGTAACGAGGTCCGGCTGGAGGTGGTCAGTTGGTGGACGAGCCCCTCCAGCGGTTCGCGCTATCCCTCGGTTTGGCGGCTGCAGGTGCCGGGAAGCCAGCTTGACCTGCGGATCACCCCCCGGCTCGAGGACCAGGAGCTGATGGCCAACTTCCGTTACTGGGAGGGGGCTGTCGCCGTGGAGGGTGTGGGGGGCGCCCCGAAGGGGTCCGGATATCTGGAGATGACCGGTTATTGATAGGGAGTGACTGCTGCCACTTGAGAGTGTGAGACAAGGTTTGTGGTAGCAGATCGAGTCACTGGAGAAAGAGAGCCTGCGTTTCTTGTCCTAGATCCGGTGACTGCTGGTATCTGGCAAGGGAAGAAAAGGATGCTACACTCAATAAAGCATCCTTTCTGGATCTTTCTTGTCTTTTTGACATTGGTCAAATATTTCCCACGAGGTAGTTGCTAGGATGCTGCAGATTTTTGATTGCTTGTCTTTTATTGGTTCCTGTCTAGCGACACCTTGAGCCTACAAAAGGGTGAATTGGACGACATGGCCCAAAGCAGTGAATTCTGAGTCAGTTAGCTGATCATTACATTCAAGGGGGTAAGACATGCAGATGAAGTACGCAAGGAGAACCGCTGTCGTGGCGATGTTGGCTGCCATGGCTGTCAGCGCTGGGTGTAACCAGCAAAAGACGGAGTCGTTGACCAAGACGGAGATCGCCGACAAC
>NZ_DATFBA010000100.1:0-5550 GCF_035254065.1 Geomonas sp. | reverse complement strand
TCCCAGTCGTCGGCGCTCTGCCGGCTGACGCTTTCCAGCGTTTCGGCAAGAAGATGGCCGTAGTTGAAACAGGGGACTATGATGCTGAAGGCCGGCATACTAGTCGACTCCCCCTGCCCGTTGCCACCTGATCAGGCAGCGCACGAAGAGTTTGCAACTCTCCCAGCGCGATAGTTCCGCCCAGCGCGCTAGTTCCGCCGCTCGATAGCTGTTCCACGCCCGCAGTCCGGCTCCGGACCCCTCGCGGCAGAACATATACCACCTGCGGGCCACCACCTTTTGCAGGGCGCGCTCCTCGAAGCGGCGGGCAGTGTGGTTATTGTCGATCAGCTTCATAAGCCAGCGTTCAGCCTCATGAAAGATATCGGCGGAGACTCGGAACCGGAGCATGCCGAGCTGTCGGTGCAACTCGATCTCCTGTTGGGTCGGGGTAACGCCCAGCAAGTTCAACTGCTCGATCAGGACTTTTCGGATGCAGCTCTCCATCAGCTCCGCCTTGGAAAAGGTCGCGCTGGGAGTGTGGACACGGTACCTGGTCAGCACCTGCGGCAGATTCCAGACCTTTGCCAGCGTCGCCATGCGAACCCACAAGTCGTAATCCTCGGCAACCGGATACTCCGAGCGATAGGACACCGCAGGCAGGCTCGACTTGCGGATCATGACCGCCGATTGGGAAAAATAGTTGCCGAAAATGAGCAGGGCCGGAATCTCCTCAGGTGCCGCCGGATACCGCATGACCTCACGGCAGACTCCTTCCCCGTCCATGATTTCAATCCACGAGCCGACCATCCCAAAGTCGGGGTGCTCCTCCAAAAAAGAGCGCTGTTTTTGGAGACGTTCCGGCAGCGCGATGTCGTCGCAATCGAGAAACGCGACGAATTCTCCCACTGATTCGGAAATCGCCTTGTTCCTGGTCTTGACCAGTCCGAGGTTTTCTCCGTTCACCAAAAGCCTGAGGCGTGGGTCGTGGTAGCCGCTTATGATCTCGATGCTTCGATCCCGCGAGCCATCGTCGATCACCAGCAGCTCGAAGTCCTGCATGGTCTGGGAAAGAACGCTGTCTATGGCCTGCGACAGGTACTTCTCCCCATTGTAGACCGGCATGAGAACGGAAACCTTGGGACCGCTCATGCCGGCACCTTCAGCCAACTGTCCGGCAGCAGATCGCGGGTATCGAGATCGGGCGTGTTGAACCATTTGTCAGGCGCGATCACGATCTTGCCGGGCGCGGTTCCCAGCCAGGCGCCCCACCAGCTGAACGAGCTGTTGGCGACGATGTTGTGTAGGCAAAGGCTCATCAGCCTCAGGTCGTGGCAGCCGTGCTCCGGACCGTTGTGGTCCATGTACTGGGTCTGGCCGGGAAGTTCCAGGTTTTCCTTGACCCAGCCGAGGTCGTCCGAGAAGACGAAGAAACGTGCCTCGGGAACCCTGTCAAGCATGGTGGATATCGCGTTTCGGTAGTATTGCAACGAGCAGGTGCCGTGGTACGCGTTGATGGCTTGGTGGGCCACGTAATCTCCCCGCCGCACATGCACCGATACCGAATCGACCTTGCCGATCTGTTCGGCCATATCCAGGTTCCAGCGGTCCGGAGCCGCGCCAACCTGGAATTCTTCCCGCAGGGGTCCCTCGATATCCTTGAAATACCTCTCGCTTTGCCAGTAGCCTTCCAGGTAACAGTCATCGGGTGCCGTCATGATCGCCGGATCGAAGTGAAAATGGCGCTCGGCGAGGAAGGTTCGCCGAGGGCGCATTCCTGCGGCGGCAAGAAGACGTTGCAGCCTGCTTTTCCGTGCAAGAAGGTACTCCGAGACCTCGTCGGCAGTCGCGATCGAGGCCGCGATATTCAGGTGGTGCAGTTCGAACTTCCGGACCGTGATGACCTCGGTGTTATTTTGCAGAAAGGAAAGGTCGAGTTTCAGTTCCGTGCCGTGCTGGTGCGCCAACCTGCGCCCGACGGCGTATTGGAACATCTGGTTCCCGAGCCCACCCATCAGTTTCACGATGATCATTCAAAAACCTTTTCGCCCAACGTTGTCCGATTCGATGAGTACGCCGTTCCCCCCTCTCCAACTATCATTCGGCCCTTATTCACCATAAAAGGGGCCGGGGTGAGGGAAGCCCCGTATCAACTCCTGGTGAACCAGAAGCACCCGCAACCATAGTTTTGAGCGTCCGCCAGCTCGGGGCTGGCATTTCTAACGAGTCCCGCCTCCTGGGCGTTGTCCGGTATGAGGCTGAATTCTTTGAGCCGAAGCTCGGAGAAGTAGGAAACGACCTGATGGTAGGAGTAGATTCGGTGCGCGTTGAACATGATCCTCGGCCTACCCATCGGCACTACAAATAAAAGCGACCCATTCACTGCCAGCACCCTTTTCAACTCGGCGATAGCCTTCAGGTCGCCGTCCGGGTCGAGCGGGTCCCCGTAGCGCCCCAGGCCGACGTGCTCCACCACGTGCATGCAGGATAGGGACGCGATGCTCCCGTCTGCGAAGGGGAGGTTCAGCAGGTCCGCAGCCCCCGTGGTGAGGTTGTCCAGCAGCAACTTGGCCGGCCGGTAGTCATAAAACTGCACCGGGAGGAAGGCGGAGACCATCGAGCAGAAGTGCAAGGATGATGAGATGTCGATGTGTGACGACGGCTTTAGATCAGCCAGCACCCGCGCCGCCCAGGCCGGATGATAGATGTAATGGTGATCGAAGTTTGTGGTCGAGGTTCCATCATAGAGACAGGGAAGCCGGTCCTTCCAGCGAAGCGGGAACCTCTCCTGCACGGAGCTTCGCTTCAACTCGCCATAGCTTCGTAGATACCGAAAATAGGCAGCCCACTTTTTTACCTGCCTGCCGAGCAGACCAGTCAGTAGGTTCATAACGGTTCCGTGCCAGGCTGAAGCGGCTCGGGCGCTTCAGCGGAATGCCACTGCCTTTTGCATCGTCTCCAGACAAAAAACGTGTAGGGGAAGATGAAGCAGGAATTGATGATGAAAAATGCGACGGTAACTCCCAGCGCTGCGTAATGCTTGCCGAAATACCAGGTAGCGGCTCCTTGCAGTATGGAGGCGAGGATGGTCATCTTCATCAACGGCTCTTTCTTGTGCGAGCGCAGGTAGGCAGCCAAGGAGGCGATGACGATCTGGAAGAAGACCGTCGAGAAGAGCAGCCCCGCTTCTGCGTAAGGGATGAAGCGTTTTCCCAACGTGGTATAGCTCTGCAGCGCCCAGATGGCCGAAGTGCCAGCGACAGTGCCGAACAGCGCCAGCAGCAGGGCCCGCCGGGTGCCGTCCATGAATATGTCGTCGAGCCTCTTCCAATCCCGATTAGCAACCAGCTTGCCGAATTCGGGGACTTTGACATTGAAAACCGTGGTGCTGCCGGCAAGCAAGGCATTGGCGGCGGTAAGCGTCATGCCCATTTGACCGGCTATCACCGACCCGTGGTACTGGAACAGCACCGGGTTGAAGAGCTGGAAAATGAAGTAGGAGGAACCCACCGAGATCGCCAGCCGCCACTGCATCGGCCAGATTTCCTTCCACCAGGAAAGCCCCCCGCTCGCCTTGCGCTGCTGCCTCTCTTCACCGAACCAGCCCCGCCAGGCGAGTTTTATCATTTCCGGGCGCCTGCTCAGCAAGTAGCCCCACGATATGAACAGGCCGCCAAGGTTGACGGCAAAGGCAGCGTAGAGGCCGCCATGCAGGCTGAGCACCGACCAGCAGAGGATGGAACTGCTTAGCGCGGAAACGAGCTCCCGCTTGTTGACGGTGACCACCTCGCCGCTTCCCAGCATGATGGAGAAGAAAGGGCAGACAAAGAGGTTCAACGCTGTCCCTATTACGGCGAGGGTCCACGGTATCCGCCAGGAGAAGTCGACGTTCCCTTTCTGCTGGAAGAAGATCAGCCCGGCCGGTACCAGCACGATGATCATCAGCAGAGCGGCCACCCCGAACCAGAGAGTGGTCTTGCAAAGGAGGTCGGTGAACCTTCGAACCGCCAGCGGTGAGCCGTCAATAGCCCCGTTCTTCTTCCAGGAAAGGTCCACGAATTCGTGGCTGGAGAACTGGGCGATCACGAACATCAGCCCCAAGTCGAAAAACATCTGGAGCGCCAGCAGACTGCTGAAGGTAAAATAGAACCCCTGCTGGATCGGCGAAAGCTTGGTGGCAATGACGACCATGGTAATAGGGCCGGAGAACAGTCCCCACACCCTGGTCATCAATCCAAAGGTGACCGCACGGTCAAAGCCAAGGGATCTGAGAATATTTTTGATGATCCTTCTCAAGCGGTACCTTTTAACATGTAGTATTCGCGGTGCTTACCTATCAAGGCCACCCCGCGCGACAGATAGCTTCCTGCGGAGCACCCAGTCTCAGCAACTCCTCGCACAACGCCTCACCGCGCTTGAGCGAGGTGATAACGATACGCCCCCTGCACTGCACCAATCCTTCTGCGGGCGAGACGACCTGGTGGTCGAAGAAGCTGCAACCGGCCGCTTCCGGGTCCATGGCCAACTCCAGTTCAAGACCTACCTCCTTCAGCGAGAGATAGGCTATCTCCGCGACCTCGTCGATGCCGCAGAAGGCGACCCCTTGCACACCCTCAGCGGCGAGGCCCCGGAAAAGCTTCAGGTAATCCTGCCGGGCGACGGTGTAGAGGCCGGAGAAATAGCTTAGGTGCTGATAGGCGAGGCGGCTTTTTTCGGCGAAACCCTTGGGGGTGAGCAGGTAGGCGTAGCGGTTCCTGGGGAAGTTGGCGACACGGACGTAGCCTTTGGCGACCAGGTTCTTCAGGTAGGAGTTGACGAGGCCGAGGGCTATCCCCAGCCGGCTGGCTAGCTCGCGCTGCGAGAGTTGCTGATCTCCCGATATCTCCGACAGGAGCAGGAAGGATCGGTAGGTATCAAGGACCTTCTCGTTGTCACCGTTCATGCGGTGAACAGTACACTAGCCGGTCAAAATTATCAATAAGTTTATGCGGATGGCGCCTTTAGGTCACTTCGCTGCCAGCTCCCGATAGATGCGGGCCAGCTCTTTCCCCCGCGCCGACCAGGAGTGCAGCTCGATGGCGAGCGCCCTCCCCTCCTCGCCCAGCTCCTCGCGCAGCTCGCGGTCCCCGGCCAGCCGGCCGATGGCGCCGGCCAGTTCCCCGACCTCGCCAACCTTGGGGTAGAGCGCGGCGTCCCCCAGGATCTCTCGGTTGACGGGGGTGTCGAAGGCAACGGTGGGGAGCCCGCAGGCGAGGTAGTTGAAGAGCTTGCCGTTCGCCTCGGTGAGCGATAGCTTGGGCGAGACGGCAAGGTCGCCGGCGGAGAGGTAAAGCGGGGCTTCCTGGTAGGGTACTCGGCCGGTGAAGGTGACCATGCCGGCAACGTCCAGCTTTTCGGCCATCTCCCGGTAGCGCTCCTCCGGAAAGCCCATGACCAGGAAATGGAGCTTCGCCCCCTGACCTTTCAAAAGCGCCGCCGCCTCAAGCAGCAGGTCGACCCCCTGGTAGGCGTTGAGAAGACCGAGGTAGCTCACGATGGGACGGTCAGTGGGAAGTCCCAACCACGCCCGGA
>NZ_DATFBA010000099.1:0-22822 GCF_035254065.1 Geomonas sp. | reverse complement strand
GTGCTGGGCATGGAGAAGAGCACGCGCTTCTACCAGGCCTCGACCTCGGAGCTGTTCGGCGCCGTGGCCGAGACGCCGCAGCGCGAAAGCACGCCGTTTGCGCCGCGCAGCCCGTACGCGGCCGCCAAGCTGTACTCGTACTGGAGCGCCGTGAACTACCGGGAGGCCTACGGGATGCACGTGTCGAACGGCATCCTCTTCAACCACGAGTCGCCGCGCCGCGGCGAGACCTTCGTGACCCGCAAGATCACCCGCGCCGCCGCCCGTATCAAGCTGGGGCTGCAGGACCGTCTCTACCTGGGCAACCTGGACGCCAAGCGCGACTGGGGCTTTGCCGGTGATTACGTGGAGGCGATGTGGCGCATGCTGCAGTGCGAGACGCCGGGTGACTACGTGGTGGCCACCGGGGAGACCCACAGCGTGCGGGAGTTCGCCGAGCTGGTCTTCGCCCGGCTGGGCATGTCCCTTGCCTGGCAGGGGAGCGGCGAGCACGAGAAGGGGATCGACCAAAAGAGCGGCAAGGTGGTGATCGAGATCGACCCCCGCTACTTCCGCCCCGCCGAGGTCGACCTGCTGTTGGGCGACCCGTCCAAGGCCAAGCGCGAGCTCGGTTGGGAGGTCAACACCTCCTTCTCGCAGCTGGTCGACATGATGACCGACGCCGACCTCGAGCTGGCCGAAAGGGAGCTGCGCGCCAATGGATAAGGGAGCGAAGATCTACGTAGCGGGGCACCGCGGGCTGGTCGGCTCGGCCATCGTGAGGGAGCTGCAGCGCGAGGGGTACGGGAACCTGGTGCTTAAAACCAGCGCGGAGCTGGACCTGCGCGACCAGGCGGCCACCGCCCACTTCTTCAAGGAAGAGCGGCCGCAGTACGTCTTTTTGGCGGCGGCCAAGGTGGGCGGCATCGTCGCCAACAACAGCTACCCGGCCGACTTCATCTACGACAACCTGATGATCCAGAACAACGTGATCCACTCCAGCTACCTGAACGGGGTCACCAAGTTGCTGGTGCTGGGAAGCTCCTGCATCTACCCGAAGCTCGCCCCGCAGCCGATCCGCGAGGAGTCGCTTCTGACCGGGCCGCTGGAGCCCACCAACGAGCCGTACGCCATCGCCAAGATCGCCGGCATCAAGATGTGCCAGTCCTACAATCGCCAGTACGGCACCCGTTTTATCTCCGCCATGCCCACCAACCTGTACGGCCCCAACGACAACTTCGACCTCACCACCTCCCACGTGCTCCCCGCGCTGTTGAGGAAGTTCCACGAGGCGAAGGTCGCCGGGGCGGAAGAGGTGAGCGTGTGGGGAAGCGGCACCCCCTACCGCGAGTTCATCCATGTGAGCGACGTGGCCGAGGCCTCGCTCTTCCTGATGAAGAACTACGAGGGGTGGGAGCCGATCAACGTGGGGAGCGGCGAGGAGCTCACCATCAAGGATCTGGCCCTCAAGATAGGCAAGGTGGTCGGCTTCGATGGCCGCATCGTCTTCGACGCCTCCAAGCCGGACGGCACCCCCAGAAAGCTGTGCGACGTCTCGAAGATCCACGCCCTCGGCTGGCAGCACCGGATCGAACTGGACCAGGGGCTAAGAGATACCTACCAGTGGTATCTGGAAAACCGCCACTGAGCCGGAGATAACATGTGACGGCGGCAGGGTCCTTGTTGGCTCTGCCGCCTCCGCTCTTGCCGTTCGTACCTAAATGCCGGAGAAGTGTTGGGGGGGGGTGAAACCGTTCGTGCTGAGCCTGTCGAAGCCTGATCGCCAACGGCTTCCGGCCTGGTAAGCCGTGCAAGTTTCACGCACCCTTCGACAAGCTCAGGGCGAACGGCTTTTCGCTGCTTCCGCACCGTGACAGAAATGGTGCCCCATCCTCTCCCGGACCCCGGTGGAGCGCGCCTTCGGCGACTTCCGCACGGCCAAACTGCACCCTTCTTCAATCTTTGTGCCAAAAAGTGCCATCGACCTAAAATTGGCTTTACACCCATTTTTTATGATGATATACTTTGCGGCGAAATCATGCATAAACTCAATAAAATCAGGCGATTTCTCGCCGTGCTAGCCGTCCTGACCTCCCTTCTCGTGATTGCCACCATCGCCATCCGGTTGCGGCAGGGAAAAGCCCCCGACTTGGGGGTGGCGAAGCTCCCCGTGCAGGTCGATGTCTCTTTGCAGAAGATCCACTATACCGAGACCAAAGAAGGGGCCAAGCGCTGGGACCTTTCGGCCGAGCGCGCCGATTACAACAAGGAAACCGACACCACCTCGCTCTCCAAGGTCAAGCTGGTCGTGGACGGCGGAGACCACGTGGGCGAACTGCAAGTGACCGCAGACCGCGCCCAGTACCACAACAACACCCGCGACGTCCTGCTGGAAGGGAACGTGCGCGGGGTGGGCAGCAAGGGTGTCGAGTTCACCGCTCCCCGCATCACCTACCTGGCCGCCCGATCGCTCTTGCAAAGCGCCGACCGCGTGCACTTTGTGGACGGGGGGCTTGAGCTGGAGGGTGTCGGCATGGAGTTTCAGACCAAGACCCGGAGGTTGAAGTTGCTAAAGGATGTAACCGCCGTCTACCGGCCGCAGGTGGCCCGCTGATGCGCAAACTGTTCACGCTCGCTTTACTGCTGCTGCTCGCTTCCCCCGTCTGTGGTGCCCAGGCCGTGCGGAAAGAGCCGCTCAAGATAAAATCCGACACCCTGCAGACCGACAACCAGCAGAAGACCGCAGTCTTCGAAGGGAAGGTGGTCGCCCGCCAGGGGGACATGACCCTCTACGCCGATAAGGTGGTGGTGAGCTACAGCGGCGACGGCAAGGAGCTCTCCAAGGTGGAGGCCTTCGGCAACGTCCGCATCCTGCAGGGGAACCGGGAGGCTACCGGCGCCCACGGTATCTACGAGCCCAAGGAGGCCCGCATCATCCTGGACGGCTCGCCCAAGGTGGTGCAGGGGGACGACGTGGTCACCGGCAAGGTGATCACCTACTACGTCAACGAACAGCGGAGCGTGGTGACCAGCGGTCCGAAACAGCGGGTGGAGGCGATCATCCATCCGGGGGAGCAGCATGACGGCAAAAGCAAGCCGTAGCACGCTGCGGACCGAAGGGCTCGTCAAGGGGTTCAACAGCCGGATGGTGGTGAAGGGGGTCGACCTCTCGGTCTCCTCCGGCGAAGTGATCGGGCTTTTGGGGCCAAACGGCGCCGGCAAGACCACCACCTTCTACATGGTGGTGGGGCTCTGCCGCCCCGACAGCGGCCGGGTGCTCCTGGACGACGAGGCGATCACCGGACTCCCCATGTACCTCAGGGCCAGGCGCGGGATCAGCTACCTGCCGCAGGAGCCCTCGGTGTTCCGGCGCTTGAGCGTGCGGGACAACCTTTTGGCGGTGCTGGAGACCATGCCCCTTTCCACGGTGAGGCGCCGGGAGCGGGTGGAAGAGCTTTTGAGCGAGTTCCGCATCGAGCATATCGCCTCCAGCCGCGGCTTCGCGCTGTCGGGGGGCGAGCGGCGGCGGGTGGAGATCGCCCGGGCTCTGGCCACCGACCCGGCCTTCATCCTCCTGGACGAACCGTTCGCCGGCATCGACCCGATCGCGGTGATCGACATCCAGAACATCATCACCGAACTGAAGGGGAAGGGGCTCGGGGTGCTGATCTCGGACCACAACGTGAGGGAGACCCTGGGGGTCTGCGACAAGGCGTACATCATGAGCGCCGGCGAGGTGCTGGAATACGGCGACCCGCTGCAGATCTCCCAGAGCAAGAAGGCGCGCGAGATCTACCTCGGTGAGAAGTTCAGGCTTTAGAACCGGTTCTCGGTGTACAGCGACGATGGTGGCTCGCCTAGCGTACCGGGTCAGGCTATAATGGTTACAAGGATGATTTCACGGCTCCCATGAGGGTGCCTCGGCATAGGCCTTAACGTAGAACAGAGCACGTAAAGCGTAGAACTTGTTGTTCGATCGAGGAGTCAAAGAGGACTTATGGCTATAGAGATGCGCCAGCAGATGAAATTGAGTCAGCAACTGGTGATGACCCCCCAGCTGCAGCAGGCCATCAAGCTTCTCCAGCTCTCCCGTTTGGAACTGCAGGACGTGGTACGGCAGGAACTGGAGGAAAACCCCGTCCTCGACGAGGTGATCGACCAGGACGAGATCGTCCGTGATACCGAACAGCTGGAGTTGAGGGAGAAGGAGGTGGAGCCGGAGGCCCCCGCCAACGACTTCCAGGAAGTGCGGGCCGGCGAGGAGACCCGCGAGGCCGACTGGGATTCCTACATCGACGGCTACAACTACAGCTCGGGCGAGCAGTACTACGACGACGAGGACCGCCCCTCTTTCGAGAACCTCCTCACCAAGAAATCCACCCTGTTCGACCATCTCATCTGGCAGCTTTCCCTCACCCGCATCACCGAGCGGGAGACCGTGGTGGGAGCCGAGATCATCGGCAACATCGACGAGGACGGCTACCTGCGTGCCTCCTTGGAGGACGTGGCGCTCGCCTGCGCGGTGGTGGACCCCTTCCGCGAGGAGGTCTTCGACTGGTCCGGGCTTCCCGAGGATGCCCCCGCCGAGCAGGTGCAGGAGGCGACCGAAGGCTTCGCCGAGACGATCCTGGCGCCTTTGGCCGGCCGGGTCCTGAAGCGCATCCAGCAGTTCGACCCGGTGGGGGTGGGCGCGCGCGACCTGCGCGAGTGCCTCCTCTTGCAGGTGGCGAGCCTGGGGATGGAAGGGACCCTGGTGGAGTCCCTCTTGAAGGACCACCTGAAGGACCTGGAGGCGCGCCGCTACAAGCAGGCCGCCAAGGTGCTGGGGGTCGAGGTGGCCGACATCCTGACCGCCTCCAAGATCATCGCCGAGCTCGACCCGAAACCCGGGCGGGTATTCGGCTCAGACGACGTCCAGTACATCTCCGCGGACATCTTCGTGCACAAGGTGGGCGACGAGTACGTGGTGATGCTGAACGACGAGGGGATGCCCAACCTGCGCATCAACCCCCTCTACGCACCGGAGGCCAAGGCGAGCCGGGCGGTCGACAAGCAGGCGGAAGAGTACATAGGCGACAAGATGCGCTCCGCCATCTGGCTCATCAAGAGCATCCAGCAGCGCCAGCGCACGATCTTCAAGGTGGCCAAGAGCCTGGTCAAGTTCCAGCGCGACTTCCTGGACCGCGGCATCGAGTACCTGAAGCCTTTGGTCCTGCGCGACATCGCCGAGGACATCGGCATGCACGAGTCGACCATCAGCCGCGTCACCACCAACAAATATATGCAGACCCCGCAAGGGCTTTTCGAACTGAAATACTTCTTCAACTCCGGCATCTCCACCGGGGAGGGGGACTTCATCGCTTCGGAAAGCGTGAAGAGCAAGATCAAGGAGCTGGTGGACTCGGAGGATCCCAAGCGCCCGTACAGCGACCAGCGACTGGCAGAGCTCCTCTCCAACCACAACATCGTTATTGCACGGCGCACCGTGACGAAGTACCGCGAGATGCTGAGGATCGGTTCGTCGTCGGAGCGGAAGAAGCATTTCTGACGCGACGGTCCCTAGCAGGGGGCTTTCGCGTGTATTTACAATAAAGGGAGGTACCAGGTATGCAGATCACTACGACATTCAGGCACATGGAGCCAAGCGACGCTCTCAAGGGTTACGCGGAGGAAAAGCTGGAGAGGGTCAAGAAGTATATTGACGAGCCTATCGTCGTCCAGGTCTTCCTTACCGTTGAAAAGATCCGCCACTCGGCAGAGGTGACCATCACCGCCAAGGGGATCACCATCAAGGCCGCCGAAGAGAGCAACGACATGTACGCCTCCCTGGACGCTGTGTCCGATAAGATCGACAAGCAGCTGCGTCGCTTCAAGGAGCGCATCAAGGCCCACAAACCGACCGAAGGTCGCGCACGCACCGTGCAGAAGGCCATCGTGGAGGCGAGCAGCATAGAAGAAGCCAAGGAGCCGGTGATCATCAAGACCACCAGCTTCTCGATGAAGCCGATGTCCGTCGAAGAGGCGGTCATGCAGATGGAGCTTCTTCACAAGGACTTCCTGGTCTACACCGAGTCCTCCAGCGAGAACATCAACGTGATCTACCGCCGCAAAGACGGCAACTACGGTCTGATCGCTCCCGAAAACCCCTAGACAGCCGGCAACATGGGGAGGCGCCTTAAGGCGCCTCCCTCTCGCCTTCTCCCGCCTAAGGCGCCGTTGGAAAGGTCGAAGCAGTGACACTAATGAGCCTCACCATCAAGGATCTCCTGGAAGACAAGGCCTACGGCCTCGACCTGCAGCTCATCGGAGGGCAGGCGGGGCTCACCAACCGGCTCTACAGCTCCCGCATCCAAAAACCAGGCCTGGCGCTGACCGGCTACACCGAACATCTGCATCCCGACCGGGTCCAGGTGCTGGGGAACACCGAGATTTCCTACTTGCTGCAGCTCCCCGAAGCGGAGGGGCGCAAGTACATCGACCTGCTGTGCAGCTTTCCCATCGCCTGCTTCATCATCACGAAGGCGCTCGATCCCCCCAGCTTTCTGAAGGATTCTGCCCAGGCTGCCAACATCCCGCTGCTGGTCACCCATCACCAGTCCTCGACCTTCATCTCGCTGATCACCAAGTTCCTGGAGGAGAGCCTGCTCCCGACCACCCACATCCACGGCGTGCTGGTGGACGTGCTGGGGGTGGGGGTGCTCCTTTTGGGCAAGAGCGGCATCGGCAAGAGCGAGTGCGCGCTTGACCTGGTGATCCGCGGACACCGGCTGGTGGCCGACGACGTGATCCACATCAAGAAGAAGATGCCCGCCGCCCTGGTCGGCCAGGCAGGGGAGTCCATCGAGCACCACATGGAGATCCGCGGCCTGGGGATCATCAACATCAAGGACCTGTACGGGGTCTCCTCCATCAGGGAGAAGAAGATCATCGACATGGTGCTGGAGCTGGTGGAGTGGGATGCCAACCAGGAGTACGAGCGGCTGGGGATCGACGACCGGACCAAGACCATCCTGGGGGTGGAGCTGCCGCACCTACAGATCCCGGTCCGGCCTGGCCGAAACCTCACCTCCATCATCGAGGTGGCCGCCAGGAACTTCCTGTTGAAGGGGATGGGGTACCATTCGGCCCGCGAGTTCCACGAGAAGCTTTTGGCCCGCATCGAGGTGAGACCTTTGGGGAACGAGGTGGAATGACATGCGCATCGTGATCATCACCGGGCTCTCGGGCTCCGGAAAATCCACCGCCGTGCGCGCCCTGGAGGACGAGGGATTCTTCTGCCTGGACAACCTGCCGGTCTCCCTGGTGGCCACCTTCGTGGAACTCGCCGAGCACTCCCGTGAGGACATAAAAGACGTGGCGCTGGTGATGGACATCAGGAGTCGCGACTTCATCAAGGGGTACGACGAGGTCTTCCGGAAGCTCGCCGAGGCTGGGCACACCATCAAGATCATGTTCTTCGACGCCACCGACGAGGTGCTGATCAGGCGCTTCTCGGAGACCAGGCGCCGCCACCCTGCCCTGGAGGGGGGGACCGTTCCCGAAGGGATCCGCTTCGAGCGCGATCAGATGGCGGGCTTGAGGCGCATCGCCACCGCCATCATCGACACCTCCGAGATGAACGTGCACCGCTTGAAAGAAGTGGTGATCCAGAACGTGATGGGGGGCGAGAAGGGGATGGAGATGCAGGTGAACCTGCAGTCCTTCGGCTTCCGCTACGGCATCCCGCTGGAGTCGGACCTGGTGATGGACGTCCGGTTCCTCCCCAACCCCTACTTCGTGCCGGGCTTGCGGCAGTTTTCCGGGCTGGACCAGGGAGTCAAGGAGTTCGTGTTGAGCCAGGAGGAGACCATCGGTTTCCTGGAGCGCTTCCGGAGCATGCTGGAGTACCTGTTGCCGGGGTACTGCCGGGAGGGGAAATCCTACCTCTCGGTCTCCATCGGCTGCACCGGCGGACGTCACCGCTCGGTAGCCATCGCCGAGGAGCTGTACCACTACTTCAGGCAGAGAAGCGTCAATATTAAAATCACCCACAGGGACATCGACAAGGGGTAGGCAGAGATGATCGGATTGCTGGTGGTAGCGCACGCCGGGGTGGCCAGGGAACTTCTGGCCGCGGCGGAGATGATAGTAGGGAAACTCGAGCTTGCCGAGGCGGTCGGCGTGGACGCCGGCGCATCAGCCACCGAGGTGATGGACGCCATCAAGGAAGCCGTCGGCAGAGTCTCCGGCGACGGTTGCGTGGTGATGACCGACATGTTCGGCGGAACCCCGTCCAACATGAGCCTCTCCTTCCTCGAGGAGGGGAAGGTGGAGGTGGTGACCGGGGTGAACCTCCCCATGCTGATCCGCTTCACCCAGGACCGCGCACGCTGCGGCGTCCACGACCTGGCCCTGAAGCTGAGAGACAGCGGCCGGGACGGCATCTCCGTCGCCGGCGATTACCTGAAAAAATAACCTGAAAAACCGCCTCCAGCGTCCCCTTCCTTCAGGTGGAGGGGCAGGGTGAGGATGAGGTTCTCTATGATCCAAGGGGAATTCGTAATACCCAACAAGCTCGGGCTGCACGCCCGGGCCTCGGCGCTGCTGGTGAAGACCGCCAGCCGCTTCGCCTCCGACATCAAGATAGAGCGGGAGGGGGTCGAGGTCAACGGCAAGAGCATCATGGGGATCATGATGCTGGCTGCTGCAAAGGGGAGCACCATCGTGCTGAAGGTCGAGGGGGCTGATGAAGCCGAGGCATTCGCCTCCTTGGGGGATCTGATCCGCAATGGCTTCGGAGAAGAGTGAACCCAGACAGTTCAAAGGGATAGGTGCCTCGGCGGGGATCGCCATCGGCACCATCCGTATCACCGACCGGCGTCGGGTGACGGTCATGGAGATGCCGGTTGCCACCGAGCAGATCCCGGACGAGCTGCTGCGGCTTTCCAAGGCGATCGAGCGGGCCAAGTCCGACTTGGCGACCCTCAAGGACCAGCTGGCGGCCACCCACGGCCCCGAGCACCTCTGCGTGATAGACGCGCACCTGATGCTGCTCGACGACAGCATGCTGGTCGGCGAGACCACCCGCTACATCGAGACCCTCAGCATCAACGCCGAGGGGGCGCTCAAGCGCACCCTGGCCCGCTTCAAGGACTTCTTCCAGGCGGTCGAGGACGACTACCTGAAGGAGCGGGGCAACGACGTGGAGACCGTGGTCGAGCGGGTACTGCGCACCATGGTCGGCGCCAACCAGGAGCCCATCACCCGCCTGGGGGACGGCAAGGTCATCGTGGTGGCCCACGACCTCTCCCCGGCCGACATCCTGCAGGTCGACAAGTCCCAGGTGATCGGTTTCGCCACCGACCTGGGGGGGAAGACCTCCCACTCAGCCATCCTGGCCCGCTCCTTCGAGATCCCGGCGGTGGTCGGCCTCGAGAAGATCACCCAGGAGGTGACCGACGGCGAGCTGGCCATCGTGGACGGCGCCACCGGCACCATCATCATCAATCCCGACAACGAAAGATTCAAGGAGTACCTGAGCCTCAAGCACCGCTACGAGTACATCGAGCAGGAGCTTTTGAAGCTTAGGGACCTGCCGGCGGAGACCCTGGACGGGCACCGGATGCGGCTCAAGGGGAACGTCGAGTTCGTCGACGAGATCGCCGGCATCAACCGGCACGGCGGCGAGGGGGTCGGCCTCTACCGCACCGAGATGCTCTTCTTCAACCGCCTGGCGCTCCCCAGCGAGGAGGAGCAGTTCGAGGCTTACTCTACGGTGGTGAAGATGATGGCCCCCAGGCCGGTGACCATCAGGACGCTGGACGTGGGGGGCGACAAGTGCCTCAACGACCTGAACCTCACCGACGAGATGAACCCCGCCCTTGGCGTGCGGGCCATACGGCTTTCCCTGCGCCAGCCGGAGGCGTTCAAGGCGCAGCTGCGCGCCATCCTGCGTGCCAGCGCCTACGGCAAGGTACGACTCTTCTTCCCGATGGTCTCCGGCATCGACGAGGTGCGGGCGGCCAAGGCGCTCTTCGAGGAGGCCAAGCGCGAGCTGCGCGGCGTCCATCCGTTCGACGAGGAGCTGCCGGTGGGTATCATGATCGAGATCCCCTCCGCGGTGGTGATCGCCGACCTGTTAGCGGCCGAAGTCGATTTCTTCAGCGTGGGCACCAATGATCTCATCCAGTACACCCTGGCCATCGACCGCACCAACGAGCACCTCTCCACACTCTACGAGCCGCTGCATCCGGCGGTGCTCCGCTCCCTGAAGACGGTGGTGGATGCCGCACACGCGGCCGGCATCGAAGCCTGCATCTGCGGCGAGATGGCGGGCGAGCCCCAGTACCTCCCGGTCCTGTTGGGGCTTGGCTTCGACGAGCTCTCCATGAACGCCGTCTCCATCCCGCGCGTCAAGAAGGTGCTGAGACGCTGCACCATGGAGGCCGCCCAGGAGGTGGCCCGCAAGGTGCTGACCTTCCGCACCGCCAGCGAGGCCGAGTCGTACCTCAAAGGGGAGATCTCCGCCCGCTTCTCAGAGAGCTTCGATTGATAGATTCCGTGAAAGGTGAAGGGTGAAGGGTGGAGGGTGAATCCCCACCGTAAGATGAAAGTTGCCCTCGCGTCCCCTCCCCTTCAAGGGGAGGGACAGGGTGAGGATGGGGTTGTTCAGATTTTCTCTAGCAAAAGTTCCAGACAGGGGGCCAGCATCTTGCCGGCCCTCTTAGTGTTTGAGGCAAGTCTTAACAGCTGAGGGATGATCCAGGGGCGTTTCGCCAGGCACCACAGAACGCGGCCGATTCTGATGTTGAGTTCGGCGTCGCAAAATTCCTCCAGCGAAAAGCCCAACTCCTCGTCCGCCGCGTCGCTTATCCCCCTCACCGCCACAACAGGGATCCCCGCCCGCCTAGCCGTCGCCGCCACCGCAGCAGTCTCCATCTCCAGCACCGGGTTCGTCATCCCCGGGAACTTCTCCGCGACCTCTTTCTTGTTCATGATCGAAGCCGCGGTGATGAAGGTGCCGCGCTTGAGCGCGATGCCGGCGGACCGGCAACTCTCGATCAGCGGATCGCAGAGAGCCGGGTCGCAGCCTGCCGCCTCGCTCACTCCGCCAGTCTCCAGCAGCAACACCCGTTCAGCCAGCACCAGTTCACCGACCTCCAGACCCGGCAGCACCCCACCGCCAAAGCCGAAGTTGACGATCACGCGGAGTGATTCCTGCTCGATCAGAAGCTTCGTTGCGGCAGCCGCGTGCTTGGGACCCATACCGGACTCTACCAGTACCACCGGAGTTCCCCCGCCCGTGCTGAATCGGTAGACGTTGAAGCCACCGACTTTATCCTTCCGGACATCCCGTACCCGCCCAAGCAGAGGAGCGATCTCCTCCGGCATGGCGGCGATGACGCCGATGCAATCTTTGTTCATGGTTTCTGGCTCCTGACCGGAAAAAGCAATCCCCCCTGTCCCCCCTTTATCAAGGGGGGAACGCGATGGCGGGAGATCATCCTTCTGGGCGTGGTCCTACAGCGTCCCCTCCCCTTCAAGGGGAGGGACAGGGTGAGGATGGGGTGCGCAGGCAATGGGGCACTTTAACAGACCCCTCCGGCCGCCGCAACTTAATAGATGCTGGGGCTTTAGCCTTGACAAAAACCAGTCGCGGCCTTATTGTGACGGATTGTTTTTTCTGATTTGTCACACCCCTGGAGGGACGTATTAATATGAAACCCCTATTCCTAAATCCGCCGACCTTCGAGGATTTCGACGGCGGCGCCGGCGCGCGTTATCAGGCTTCCCGCGAGGTGACCTCTTTCTGGTTCCCCACCTGGCTCACCTATCCGGCCGGCATGATCGAGGGCTCCCGCGTGGTGGACGCCCCCGTGCAGAAGCTGGACATGGACGCCTGCCTCGCCATCGCCAAGGATTTCGACCTGGTGGTGATGTACACCTCCACCCCGACGCTCGCCATCGACGTGGAGACTGCCCGTAAGATCAAGGCGCAAAAGCCCTCCACGGTCACGGTGCTCACCGGCCCGCACGTCACCATCCTCCCCGAGGACAGCCTCCGCTTCGCGGCTGGCGCGGTGGATATCGTCTGCCGGGGCGAGTTCGACTACCAGATCGTGGAACTCTGCCAGGGCAAACCGTGGGCAGAGGTGGACGGCATCAGCTTCTTGAAAGACGGCCAGGCCGTGCACACCAAGGACCGGCCGCTTCTCACCGACCTGGACAGCCTGCCGTTCTCCAGCCAGATCTACAAGCGGGACCTTCCGGTGGAGGAGTACATAATCCCCCATATCAAGCACCCGTACGTCTCCATCTACACCAGCCGCGGCTGCCCGGCCCGCTGCGTCTTCTGCCTCTGGCCGCAGACCTACTCCGGCCACAAGATGAGGACCAGGAGCCCGCAGAACGTCTACGAGGAAGTGAAGTGGATCAAGGAGAACCTCCCGCAGGTGAGGGAGATTTCCTTCGACGACGACACCTTCAGCGCCGACAAGCGGCACGCTGTAGAAGTCTCCCGGCTGATCAAGCCGCTCAACGTCTCCTGGGTCATCAACGCCCGGGCGAACTGCGACTACGACACGCTGAAGGAGATGCGCGACGCCGGTCTTCATCACGTGATCGTCGGCTACGAGTCCGGCAACGAGCAGATCCTGAAGAACATCAAGAAAGGGGTGACCAAGGCGCAGGCCATCGAGTTCACCCGCAACTGCAAGAAGCTCGGCATCACCATCCACGGTGCCTTCATTATGGGGCTTCCCGGCGAAACCCGGGAGACCATCCAGGAGACCATCAAGTACGCGATCTCGCTCGACCTCGACTCCATCCAGGTCTCGCTCGCCTCGCCGTACCCGGGCACCGAGTTCTACGCCCTGGCCAAGAAGGAAGGTTGGATCGCCTCCGACAGCTTCCTCGATGCCGACGGCCACCAGAAGTGCGTCATCAACTACCCGAACCTCTCCAACCAGGAGATCTTCGACGCGGTGGAGATGTTCTACAAGAAGTTCTACTTCCGTCCGCGCTACATCCTGCGGAGCATCTTCAAGATGATCATCGACTCGGAGACCCGCAAGCGCCTGCTGAAGGAAGGGGCGCAGTACTTCGAGTACATGAAGAAGCGCAGAGAGATGAAGATGTAATGGGGCTGAAAGAGCTCATCGTAAACGCCGACGACTTCGGCCTCTCCAGCGGTGCCAACCGCGGCATCATCAAGGCGTGGCAGGAAGGGATCCTCACCAGCACCTCGCTCATGGTGGGTGGCCTCGCCTTCGAGGAGGCCGTTGCTCTCGCCAAGGAGAATCCCGGCCTGCAGGTGGGGCTGCACCTGACCCTGGTGCAGGGGCGCTCCGCGCTGGAGCGTGGCGGGCTGCCGCCCCTGGCCGATGCCGACGGCAACTTCGGCAACGACCCCGTCATGGCCGGGATGCGCTACTTCTTCCTCAAGCCGCTCAGGAAGAAGATCTACCGCGAGATCGAGGCGCAGATCACCCGTTTCCTGGATACCGGCCTCCCCCTAAGCCATGTCGACGGGCACCTGAACATCCACATGCACCCGGTGGTCTTCGACATCCTCTGCGAGCTGATGCCCAAGTACGGCATCCAGAGCTTCCGGTTGTCGCGCGAGAACCTCTCCGCCAACCTGGCGGTCGACCGCCAGAGGGTGCTCGGCAAATGTGCCGACGCCTTCATCTTCGCCTCTCTGGCGAAGCGCTGCCGCCCGATGCTGGACCGGCTCGGCCTCGGCTACGCCGGCGAAGTGAAGGGGCTTTTAAACTCCGGGCGCATGACCGAGGATTACCTGCTGAGCGCCCTGGACAGCCTGGATGAAGGGCTCAGCGAGATCTACTTCCATCCGGGGTGCCGCCCCTGCCCGGAACTGGACCGCTGGATGCCGACCTACCGGCACGATGACGAGCTTGTGGCACTGACCAGCCGGAAGGTGATGGAGAAGATGGCCAGGCTCGGCATCACGTTGAGAAACTATCGTGGAGAGGTGAAAAGCTATGCTTAAGACTGTGGTCGTCATGCTGATGGCGGTGACCGCCGGTACCATCGGTGACCTGCTGCTGGCCCGCGGCATGAAGGAACTCGGGGACCTTTCCACCATGAACCTGAAGACGATCTTCAACGTTTTCCTGCAGGCGCTCACCTCGCCCAAGCTGGTTTTCGGCACCTGCTTCCTCGCCGTTTTCTTCTTCCTCTGGCTCGCCGTCCTCTCCTGGGAAGACCTCTCGGTCGCCCTCCCCATGCAGGCCCTCAATTACATCCTGGTGGCCTTCCTTTCCCAGTATTTCCTGCACGAGATGGTGAGCCCGCTGCGCTGGGCGGGCACCGTGCTGGTCGCCATAGGTGTGATGATGATCACAAAAAGTGGTGGTGCCTGACCTTTTCAACGCTGCATTCACTACTTGCAGGGATCCGCGCATCATTTTAAACTTGAAAAGATGTGCGCCTTTTCGCTAAGCTGTAGCCATGAAAAAGCTCACCCTGTTGGCCCTTTGCACCTTTTTGCTGGTTCCCTTCTCTGCTGGACGCGCCCTCGCCCTTACCCCGTCTGAAAGGCTTGTCTACGACGTCAGCTGGACCGGGGTGAAAGCCGCCACCGCCGTGCAGGAAGTTACCACCAAAGGCAACGACGTCCACATCGTCTCCACCACCCGCTCCGCAAGCTGGTTGAACGCCTTCTTCAAGGTGAACGACAGGGTCGAATCGGTGCTCGCCAAAAACGAGGGCGCCGAGTTGATGGTGCCCAAGTACTACCGGGAGCAGATCAACGAAGGCGGCTTCCACACCCACAAGGAAGTCCACTTCGACTCCCGGAACAGCAAGGTCGAGCTCAAGGACCATCTGAAAAAGACGGAAAGGGTCGATATGGTCAGCCAGAGGACCTTCGACAGCCTCTCCAGCGTCTACATGGTGCGTAATATGGAGTTGGTGGTCGGCAAGTCCATCTTCATCGACATCTACGACTGCAAGCGGCTCTGGAATACGGAGGTGCAGGTGGTCGGGCGGGAAGAGGTGAAGACACCACTGGGGCGCTTCAAGACCATCGTGGTGAAGCCGCTGCTCAAGTGCGACGGTTTCTTCGCCAGGACCGGTGACGTCACCGTCTGGCTCACCGACGATGACAAGCGCATCCCGGTGAAGATGACCACCAAGGTGAAGATCGGCAAGATCACCGCCACCTTGGTGGGCGGGAGCTACTGGCCCAACGTCGAGGAGTGACGGCTCCCCATCCAATGAGAAAAGGCCCCAAGCGCAGAGCTGCTTGGGGCCTTTTTTGCTGGTTCAGCGCGGATTTCGGAATGACTTGTTTGGGGGATCCTCTACCGACTTATCAAGCTCTCAACCGACTGTACCCTTCCCCGAGTTTCCCTGATCAGCCTTTTTGTTGATGCGGCGCTGTCGAGCCTCCTTCAACTTTCTCCTTCGATCTGTACGATGATCCGCCCGGGGCTTCCCACTCTGGCGATCAGGATTTCCCCCTTGCCCCGGTTGATGTTGTCGACCCGGTAGCTCCTGCCGTCGAACTCGATGGCGGCCCCTTCCTTCAGTTCCTTGATCCTCAGCCGCTTGACGCTGTCCGCCGATTCTCCGTTCGCCGACCAGTACTCGAGACAGATCACCCAACATGCCGTCAGCAGCACGGCCAGGATCAACGCCATCACGAGGTAATCGGCCAAAGCCAGTGTTGCTCCGCCGTTTGCCAACAGATGCGCGGTGAAGGCGACGCTCAGGCAGCCGTCGGCGACCAGGGCTCCCAAGGCGGTTTCAACCCGCCCGCTCTTCCAAACAGTTTTCCCCATCCTCATTCCATTCCTGAACATTGCATTTCACACGCAGCTCGCCGATATCGGCAGGAAGCCCACTGTCTGCTCGATGCATGCCAGCAGCACTGCGGCCTGAAAGGCAGCAGCGGCGCGCCTCTGAGCGGAGACCATAACGGCTATATGGTGAAATGGCGGGGAAATGTGGTGAAATGGCTGGAAATAAAATGGCCCTCCCGGTGAAGGGGAGGGCCGTGGGGATGTTGGGAAATGGTAACCGAGGAAACGGAGATGTCTAGAACTCGGCGTGTTTCGGTGTCCTCGGGAATGGGATGACGTCCCTGATGTTATCCATGCCGGTCAGGTACATGATCAGGCGCTCGAAGCCGAGGCCGAAGCCGGCGTGCGGCGTGGAGCCCCAGCGCCTGGTATCGAGGTACCAGGAGAGGGATTCCGGGGCGATGCCGGTGTCGATCATCCTTTGTGTGAGCCGGTCGAGCCTCTCCTCGCGCTGGCTGCCGCCTATGATCTCGCCCACCTTGGGGACCAGCAGGTCCATGGCGGCTACCGTTCTCCCGTCGTCGTTCATCCTCATGTAGAAGGCCTTGATGTCCTTGGGATAGTTGACGATAAAGACCGGCCCTCCCACCACCTGTTCGGTCAGGTAGCGCTCGTGCTCCGACTGCAGGTCGAGTCCCCACTCCACCGGGAACTGGAAGCTCTCCGGCGCCTTCTTCAGCCTCTCAATGGCCTCCGTATAGTCCATCCTGGCGAAGTTGGCGGTAGCCACCCCCTCGATCCGCTCGATCAGCCCCTTGTCGATCTGGGCGTTGAAGAACTTCATCTCCTCGTCGCAGCTGTTGAGCGCGAAGGTGCAGAGTCGCTTCATGAACGCCTCGGCGAGGTCGGCATCATCGTTGAGATCGGCGAAGGCCATCTCCGGCTCGATCATCCAGAACTCGGCGGCGTGGCGGGAGGTGTTGGAGTTCTCCGCCCGGAAGGTGGGGCCGAAGGTGTAGATATCCGAGAAGGCCTGGGCGAAGAGTTCCCCTTCCAACTGGCCGCTGACGGTGAGACCGGTGGCCCTGCCGAAGAAGTCCTCGGAAAAATCGATCTCCCCGTTCACCAGAGGGGGCTTGGCCAGATCCAGGGTGGTGACCCGGAAGAGTTCACCCGCACCTTCACAGTCGTTGGCGGTGATGATGGGGGTGTGCACGTAGAGGAAGCCGCGCTCGGCGAAGAAGCGGTGGACCTCCTGGGCGAGCGCCGACCTGACCCGGAAGACGGCGCCGAAGGTGTTGCTGCGCAGCCTGAGGTGGGCGATGGTGCGCAGGAACTCGAAACTGTGGCGCTTCTTCTGCATCGGGTACTCTGGGTCCGCCTCCCCGACGACCTCGACCCGGAGCGCCTTCAGCTCCAAGGCCTGGCCTGCCGCCGGCGATTCCTGCAGGACACCTCCCACCGCGATGGCGGCTCCGGTCCCCAGGCGGCTCACCTCGTCGAAGTTGGGGAGCTCCGGCTCCGCCACCACCTGTATCCCCGCCAGCGAGGAGCCGTCGTTAAGGGCGATGAAGGTGACCCCCTTGCCGGTCCTCACGCTTCTCACCCATCCCTTGAGCAGGAACTCCTGCCCGGCGCGACCCTCGGCCAGTGCCTGTTTCACCCGAATTCTTCCAGTCATAGTGGCTACTCCGCTATCGGTGTTGTAGGATTCATTATTTATAGCATATCCGGGCGGTAGGGGCAAAATGCTTACACCTGTTCTGCCTTTATCCCTATCATCCTGTCCATCCCCGTTAAGTTGGAGATTGCAGTGCCGGCAAAACCACGTTGACACCGCTTTCTGCCTCGTATAATTTGAGAGCCATGATGAGACTGTTATTGGCGATGATTTTCCTGTTGATGGTGGCGGGGCCCGGATTGGCGGCCAACTCGTCGGTGAATTTCGGCGGGGTGGGGATCGACGGCGTACCGAGGGCGGACGGCACCATCGTGGTGAGGCAACTCGTGGAGGGAGGGCCCGCGCAGCTTGCGGGGATGAGGACGGGCGACATCATCACCCAGATCGACAGCACGTCCACCTTCGGCAGCAATTTCAAGGACATGGTGGAACATCACCTGAGGGGCCGTGCGGGGACGCCGGTGTTGATCAGGGTGAGCCGGCCGGGAACCGCCAAGCCGATCTCTTTCAGGATGATACGGCGGCAACTGACGCTGCCGGAGGCGAGGAAAAAACAAAAGGGAGAGTAACCATGAGACTCTTTGCTGCAGTTGTCCTGGCTTTGTGTCTGAGCATTCCGTCCCTGGCGGCCTCGACCAGTCCCGGTTCTCTGCCGCAAAGCACGCTGAGCTCCCAAAGCTCCCTTGCTCCCCCTTCTCGCAGTGTCAGCACGCTGAGTGTCCCACTCTCCCAGACCCAACTCCCAGAGCACATCGCTCCCGCCCTGGTCTATCCCAAGATAGTACTCTACTCCGTCTCCTGGTGCCCGCACTGCAAGGCCGCCAAGGAGTACTTCACCAAGAACAACATCCCCTTCATCAACCGCGACGTGGAGATCGACAGCGAAGCCTACAGACTGCTCACCAGCAAGTACAAGAGCCAGGGAGTACCGGTGATCGTGATCGGCGATGACCAGGAGATAATCAGGGGGTTCGACGAGAAGAGCTTTGAGAAAACGCTGGAGAGATACAAGAAATGACAGAATGGAAATCGCTGCCGGTCAGAAGGGTCTGAACGTAGAACATTAACAGAGAACTTAGAGCGGCTCCGTTTCTCTGAGAATGTCGAAGAGGGTGTCCACCAGCAATGGGGCTAGGTTCTTCGACTTCATTGTGCCAAGAGTGCTGAAGAGCTCGTCCCGGCTGAGCCCCTTCCGGTAAGGACGGTCCATGGTGAGGGCATCACAGATATCGGCGGCCGAGACGATCTGTGCCTCCAGTGGGATTTTTTCCCCCTCCAGCCCGAAAGGGTAGCCTTTGCCGTCGAAGCGCTCGTGATGGTACAGCACTATCTCCTGAACCGTGCCGGACAGATTCGCCTTCCGCACCACTTCGCGACCCCACTCCGGGTGCTTCTTGATGACCTGAAACTCCTCCTCGCTCAACCCCCGCTCCGCGTTCAGAATGGCCTCCGGGACGCCGATCTTGCCGCAGTCGTGCAGCCAGCTCCCGTACCTGATCTGCCGGCGGACCTCCTCCGGCACCCGCAAGGCCTCTGCCAGCTGCAGCGCCAGGGTTGCAACCCGGTCGCAGTGCCCCTTGGTGGAGGCGTCCTTGAGTTCTATGGTCTGGGCCAGCGAGTAGAGGATGAACTCGTCCTCCCGTTTGAGTGACTGCAGCACCCGGTAGCGTCGCAGTCCGTCCTTCACCGCCCGCATCATGTCGGCACTTTTCCACGGCTTCAGCACGAAACGGAAGACCTCGCCGCTGTTGATGGCCTCCAGCGTGGTGGAAAGGTCGGCACGCCCGGTGACCATGATCTTCACGGTGTGCGGGGAGAGCTCCTTGATCCGTGCCAGCAGTTCGACGCCGCGCATGCCGGGCATCTCGTTGTCCGAGACCACCACCGCTACCGACTGCCGTTGGACCAGTTTCAGTGCCTCCAGCGGCGAACTGGCGGTAAGGATGTCCAGCCCTCTGTTCCTGAAGATGCTGCTGGTGTAGGCGAGGTAGTTCTCCTCATCGTCCACGAACAGGACCGTCTCCTGCACTCTTTCCTTCACCATCATCATCGCCCCGCTCGTCGCTCATTAAACCTTCAGCCTTCCTTATCGGCAGCTCTACCGATCATTAAAGGGAAAAGGCACGCCGGCCCCCCGATTCAGGTACACCCTCCGGAACTTCATTAGATTGGCAGCGCCCGCGAGCTTGGCTAAGGGTGCTTGACAACAAGGTTAACAGCGGTACCATCCAAGGCGGAAGATGTTCGGCTGCCCCCCTCTCATGGGAGAAGCGGCAGCTCAACCGGAAACCAAGGGGGCGGCTCATGCTGGTAACAAAGACCTGGTACACCATCGAAGAAGCGGTAGCGAAGTTCGGAGTGGAAGAGGACCGGCTGCGGGTCTGGATCTCGGAGGGGGTGATCAGGACCGAAGACGAAAACGGGGAGATAGCCCGGGTGAACGGCGACGACGTGGAGCTGAAAATCGAAGAGTTGACCGGGATCTGAAAAACCCCTTTAAAAATCGGCCTGATGGTTCAAGGTGTTGGCTGCCCTGCCGATATGGTAACTGTGTCCGCCAAATGTCAAGCGGGCGCGAGTTATCCGACGGAGGTGGTTAATGGGTGAGCTGTACGTACCCGTCAATATCGAAACCATTCAGGCCGAAGTTTTTCCGGACGTCGCCCTCTACATCCGTAGCGGCGGCAAGTTCATCCTGTACAAGAGTCACGGGCATAACTTCTCCAAGCAGGACGCAACCCGCCTGATCGAGAACAACGTCGACGTCCTTTTCGTGAGTCCGCAGGACCTGGAAGTGATCACCACCTTCATGGAAAACAACGCGGACAGCATCCTCAAAGACGACAGACTCAACTCCCAGACCAAGGGCAAGATCATCTACCAGACGTCGATCAACTTCGTCGGCGACCTGTTCGAGCACCCCGAGAAGGTCTCCGACTTCTCGCGCAGCAGGCGACTGGTAGAGAACCTCCTCAAGTATCTCTCCAGCGACTGCAACAGCCTCCAATCCCTGGAGAGCGTCATCTCCCACAACTACTACACCTTCGTCCATAGCCTGCAGGTGGCGGCCCTTTCCGTGCTGTTGCACTCCGAGGCCTACCTCTTGTCTCACGACGAGATGCTGGACGTCGGCATCGGCACTCTGCTGCACGATTTCGGCAAGGTCTTCCTCTCCCAGGAGATCCTGAACAAGGACGGCAAGCTGAGCCAGGCCGAGCTGAGCGCCTATCGCAACCATCCGGAACAGGGGTATCAGTACCTCAAGAAGCACACCAGGCTTTCCGACATCTCGCTGGGGGTCGTCCGTCACCACCACGAGCGCAATAACGGCAAGGGGTACCCGCACGGGCTGACGGCGATGGCCATCTCGCGCAGCGCCCAGGTGGCCGCCATCTGCGACGTCTACTGCAACCTGACCATCGACCGCACCTGCAGGAAGGCGCTCTCGCCATCGATGGCCGTACACCTCATGAAGCAGGAGATGAAGGATTCCTTCAACGAACGGCTGCTCGACGTGCTGGACGGCATCGTCTGCACCGACAACCCGGCCCAATTCCTTTGATCGGCACCGGTTCCCAGTGATCCGGTGAAACAGTAGCACCAACGTTACAGCCGCGGCAATCGGGCCGCGAGGGGGAGGACGCCATGGCGACCATCAGCTTCGAAGAGATCATGTTCACCATCATGTCCGCCACCCAGGACACCTTTAAGAGCTACATGGGGACCGACATCTTCGCCGGCAAGGTCGAGAAGAAGATCAACCCGATGCAAAGCGACGTGGTGGGGATCGTGGGGGTGGCAGGCGACCGGGTCGGCTACATACTGGTGGCCACCGAGCGGGGCTCGGCCGAGCAGCTCGCCAAGGAACTCCTCATGCTGGAGGAGGCGGACGAGGAATCGATCAACGACGCGGTGGGCGAGGTCACCAACAACATCGCCGGCGTCTTCAAGACCAAGTATCACGAGCAGTACGGCAGCGTCGCCCTCGGTCTGCCGCTGGTGGTCTCCGGCCGCATCCGTCCCATCGCCGAAGTCGCCGACGCCCCGCGCAAGGGAGATGACGGCAGCATGAGCGTGCAGTGCAAAGGGGTCACCATCCCCTTCACCACCATGGACGGCAGGATCTCCTTCCGGGTGATGGTGTACATGTAAATCATCCTTCTCCTCCTTCTCAATCCCCCTGCCAACCCACCCTCGCCCTCCGGGAGAGGGCAGGGGTGAGGGAAGTCTCGTCGAAGATACCGCGCTTCCCTTACCTGAAAGCTGCCACCTGCCTTCCCTTTTACCCGCAGTCGCCTCCCTAAACGTCGGTTATCTGTCATAATATCCTGATCACATGATGCCCTGCGTAACTGCCGTGATTACGACGGCTCGACGCTCGATAACCTTTACAACAGAAAGGACCAGAACCCATGAGCAAAATGATCGGCATTCTGACTTCCGGTGGTGACAGTCCTGGCCTCAACGCGGCCATCCGCGGGGTAGGCAAGGCGCTTTTGGGGCGCTATGACATGAAGGTGCTTGGCTTCCGCGACGGATTCCGGGGGATGATGGAGAACCGGACCCAACTGCTCGATTCCAAGGCGCTCTCCGGCATCCTCACCATGGGGGGCACCATCCTGGGCACCAGCCGTGACAAGCCCTTCGCCATGCCGGTGGCCGGCAAGATGATGGACATGACCGAGGTCATCGTCGATAACTACCGGAAGCACCACCTGGATGCCTTGGTCTGCCTGGGAGGGGGCGGCACGCAGAAAAACGCCTACCACCTGATGAAGCAGGGGCTGAACGTGATCACCCTTCCCAAGACCATCGACAACGACGTCGCCATGACTGACGTCTCCTTCGGCTACGATACCGCCCTCGGCATCGCCACCGAGGCTATCGACCGCCTGCACAGCACCGCCCACAGCCATCACCGTATCCTGATCCTGGAGCTGATGGGCAACAAGGCCGGCTGGCTCGCGCTGGGGGCGGGGATTGCCGGCGGCGCAGACGTCATCCTGATCCCGGAAATCCCCTACGACGTGAAGAAGGTGGCCGCCGCCATCCTGCGGCGCAGCCACAACGGGCAGGGCTTCAGCATCATCGCCGTCGCGGAGGGTGCCATGTCGCTGGAAGAGGCCATGAAGGCGGAGGCCGCCAAGGCAAAGGACAAGGAGAAGGAGAAGGAGAAGGGCAAGGGGGGTAAGCAGAAGGAGCAGAAAAAAGGGCCGGTGGAAGGAGGCGTCGCCGCAGGACACATGCCGGGCAAGAGTCTGCGCCTGGCCCAGCAGTTGGAAGAGTTGACCAGGCTGGAGTCGCGCCTCACCATTCTCGGTCACCTTCAACGCGGTGGAACCCCTTCCGCGGCAGACCGTTTGCTCGCCACGCGGCTGGGAACCGCTTGCGCCGAAATGATCAACAAGGGTGAATT
>NZ_DATFBA010000098.1:0-18594 GCF_035254065.1 Geomonas sp. | reverse complement strand
AAAGTCACGAGCAATCCCCCCTGTCCCCCCTTTATCAAGGGGGGAACGCAGCAGCGGGAGTTCATCTCTTCTGAAACGGTTCCCCCGTAACGTCCCCTCCCCTTCAAGGGGAAGCCTGCCCGCCGTAGCCTTGGCGAAGGCGGGGGACAGGGTGAGGATGGGGTTTCGAGGGCGGTTGAAAAAGAAAGGTCCAAGGAGCGGCTATGTCAGCACAGAAGATCTATTTGGTCGGCGCCGGGATTGAGGGTTGGGAAGGCTTCGGCAAGCAGGCGCTGGAGGTGATCGACAGCGCGCAGGTCTTGATCGGCCACAAGCGCCTGCTGGACATCTTCCCTGATTTCAAAGGGGAAAAACGGCTGCTCGGGGATCTATCCGAGCTGGTGGAATACCTGAAAAACACCGACCAGCGGACCGTGGTGCTTGGTTCCGGCGACCCTAACTTCTTCGGCGTCGCCCGGTTCCTGCTCAGGAACCTCCCCAAGGAGCGGATCGAGATCCATCCCAACGTCACCAGCGTCCAGTACGCCTTTGCCCGCATCAAGGAGCCGTGGGACGACGCCACCTTCGTCTCGGTGCACGGCCGGGGGATCAAGCCGGCGCTGGACCGCATCATCGCCTCCGAAAAGATCGCCATCCTCACCGACAGCGTCAACACCCCCGCGGTGATTGCCAGGGAGCTTATCCGCCGTGGCGCCGAAGGGTACGAGGCGTGGGTCTGCGAGGACCTGGGCCTTCCCGGTGAAAAGTTCACCAAGACCGACGTCAGGGGGCTCGCCGAGCTCTCCTGCTCCCCGCTCAATATCCTGATCTTGATCAAGACCTGGGAGCCGAACCTGCGGAATTACCCGATGATCGGCATCCGGGATGACGAGTTCTCCTCCGCCAAGAAGCTGATCACCAAGGAAGAGGTGCGCGCGGTAACGCTCGGTAAGCTCCAGTTGCAGGACGACCTGGTGATGTGGGATATCGGCGCCGGCAGCGGCTCGGTCAGCATCGAGGCCGGCAACCTGATGCCCAACGGGCGCATCTTCGCTCTGGAGAAGAACCCCCAGTACCTGAGCTTCCTCAAGGACAACCTCACCAAGTTCGTGGCCAAGAACGTGGTCGTCATCGAGGCGTACGCGCCCGAAGGGATCGAGGAACTTCCCGATCCCGACCGCGTCTTCATCGGCGGTTCCGGCGGCATGCTGGAAGAGATCATCGAGGCGGTCGACAAGCGGTTGAAGCCGGAAGGTTTCATCGTGATCAACGCCGTCACCCTCGACACCCTGACCAAGTCGGTGGAGTTCCTGGAAGACCACGGCTACACCGTCGAGGTCACCTGCGTCAACATCTCCAAGACCCGCTCACTCACCGAGTACAAGATGTTCGCCGCCCATAACCCCGTCTATGTGATCACCGCCTGGAAGGGGGAGGAGTAGTGGCAGCAATTTACGCCGTAGGCGTGGGGCCGGGCGATCCGGAGCTGTTGACCAGGAAGGCGGAGCGGATTCTCAGGAGCGTTGACGTCATCTGCGCTCCGACCGGCGCGGCGGAGGCGGCCAGCTACGCACTCTCGATCGTAGAAGAGTTCATCGACCGCAGCAGACAGGAAGTGCTGGTCCAGGTTTTCCCGATGGTGAAGGACCAGCAGGGGCTGGACCCGTTCTGGGAGCAGGCGGCCGACCAGGTCGCCGAGCGCGTGGCCGCAGGCAAAGACGTAGCTTTCATCACCATTGGCGACCCCTTCCTCTATTCCACCTATCTCTACATCCATAGGATCCTGCTCGCCAAATATCCCGATATCAAGATCGAGGTAATCCCCGGCATCTCCAGCATCCTGGCCTCTTCGGCGATCTCGAACACTCCGCTTGGCCTGGCTAAGGAGCGGATCGCCATACTTCCAGCGACCTATGAGAATGCTGAGCTGAAGCGGACACTGGAGGAATTCGACACCGTCATCCTGATGAAGGTGAACCGGGTTTTCGACCGGGTCTATGCCGTGCTGAAGGAACTCGGCCTGGAAAAGCGGGCCGCCTTCGTGAGACGGGTCGGCTCAAGCGAGGAGGAGGTTCATTTCGATCTGGCAGCCCTCCTCGGCAAGAAGCTCGATTATCTCTCCATGCTGATCGTCAGGAAGAACGAGCTCTAGCCCCTCAGCCCAACGCCACGAGCAGCGCACCCATCTCCCCTTACGTCCCCTCCCCTTCAAGGGGAGGGCCAGGGTGAGGATGGGGTAAAGGAACCGTGTGAACCCAGCCGCAACGAAAGTTTCTTTTGTCGGAGCCGGACCCGGCGACGCCGAACTGATCACCGTGAAAGGTGCCCGTCTGCTGCGTGAGGCCGATGTCGTGGTCTATGCGGGAAGCCTGGTCGACCTCGAACTGGTGAAGACCTATGCAGGCGATGCCAGGATCTACGATTCGGCGGCGATGAACCTGGAGGAGACCACTTCCGTGTTGGCACAGTCGGCCCTGGACGGTCTCAAGGTGGTCCGCCTGCACACCGGCGATCCCTCCATTTACGGTGCGATCCAGGAGCAGATGGAGGAATTGGACCGGCTGGGGATCGAGTACGAGGTGGTGCCTGGAGTGACCAGCGCCTTCGCGGCCGCCGCCACCTTGAAGCAGGAGTTGACACTTCCCGAAGTGTCGCAGACGGTGATCATCACGAGGCTGGCGGGGAGGACCCCGGTGCCGGATCG
This sequence comes from Geomonas sp., assembly GCF_035254065.1. Taxonomy (GTDB): domain Bacteria; phylum Desulfobacterota; class Desulfuromonadia; order Geobacterales; family Geobacteraceae; genus Geomonas. The sequence goes on along the minus strand of NZ_DATFBA010000098.1, from coordinate 15,911 downwards.
GGAGAAACTGGCCGAGATCGCCCGGCTAGGTGCCACGCTGGTTATCTACCTTTCCGTCTCCATGATCGAGAAAGTGGTGGAGGAGTTGCTCTCCGGGGCGTACCAGCCGGAGACCCCCGTCGCTGTAGTCGCCAAGGCATCCTGGCCGGACGAGCAGGTGGTGGCTGGACAGCTCTCCGACATCGCCGCCAAGGTCAGGGACGCCGGGATCACCAAGCAGGCACTGATCGTGGTGGGAGACGTTCTCAACGCACGCGCCGAAGGGATGCGGGCGAAGTCTCTGCTTTACGACAAAGGATTCACCCACGGTTGCCGGAAAGGGATCATCACCTGACGGAAGGCTTTTTCCCCTCGCCCCTTTAGGGGACAAGGGTGCCCGAAGGGCGGGTGAGGGCTTTCGGCGCCTCCAACTCTGCCCGCATAAGAGCCTTTTCCGTGATGCCCGCTTCCCTCACCCCGACCCTCTCCCGGAGGGAGAGGGAGGTTTGTTGGTGAGAGCTGTGACTAGATAAGAAGGCTGCTTAACTCGGTAGCCTGGTCAGGTTGATCAGATTTATGCGCGTAGCCATCATCGCCATAACCGCAAACGGTGCCCGTATCGGAACCTCCTTGGCCCGATCCACCTCTGACAGCTCCCTGTTCGTCTTAGAAAAGCACGCCAGCGCCTCGACTCTCCCTCCCCTACAGAAAGCAGTTCCTATAACGTCCTCTCCCCTTCAAGGGGAAGCTTGCCCGCCGGAGCCTTTAGGCGAAGGTGGGGGACAGGGTGAGGATGGGGTACCTGTACACTCCTTTTCCTGTCCCCTACGCGAACTGGTTGCAGAGCTCTGGCCCACCTTCGGCGGATTCATCTTCATCATGGCGACCGGCATCGTGGTCCGCACCATCGCCCCCTTGCTGATCTCCAAAGACAAGGACCCCGCGGTAGTGGTGGTGGACGATGCCGGTACCTTTGCCGTATCGCTGCTCTCCGGACATCTCGGTGGCGCCAATGCGCTCGCTAGGCGCTGCGCGGAGTTGACCGGCGGCACTCCTGTCATCACCACGGCGACCGATGCCAACGACCTTCCCTCCTTCGACATGCTCGCGAAGGAGTGTGGCTGGCAGATCGAGGACCTTTCACGGGTAAAGGTCCTGAACTCAATGCTGCTGGAAGGGAAGGAAATAGCGGTGGTGGATCATGGTGGTGCCGCGGAGAGGTATTGTGCGGGAAAGGGATCCCTTTCCTTCTATCCTGACCTTGAGAGTGCCTTTCAGAGCGGTGCAAGCGGCTATCTCGTTATCACCAACCGGACGGTCCCGGCTAACGACGTGTCGGACCGGGTCCTCGTGCTGTGTCCCTTGAACCTCTGCCTGGGGATCGGCTGCAACCGGGGGACCTCGGCCCAAGAGCTCGAATCGGTGGTGACGGCAAACCTTGAGCGCCTGTCGCTTTCCCTAAAGAGCGTGCAATGTATCGCGACCGCTAACGCGAAGCAGGATGAGGCCGGTTTGCTGGCATTTGCGGAGAAGATGGGGGTTCCAATTCGCACCTTCACCAGCGAGGAGTTGAATGACGTCGGCGTTCCGTCCCCTCCCTCCGAGCATGCCTTTGCGGCCATAGGAGCCAAGGGTGTGGCGGAGCCCGCGGCGGTGTTGGCGTCTGGCGGCGGCAGGCTCCTGCTGCACAAGGTGAAGGACGGCAATGTGACGCTGGCGATTGCGGAAACACCCCCATCCTCACCCTGTCCCTCCTTGAAGGGGAGGGGACGTGGTAGCGCGCCGCTTTAGGTACATCGTGCACCGCTGATGAGGTACATTGTGCACCATTGATGACTTCCGCTTACATCTCATAATTCTCTCCTGCCGACTCTCCCTCCCCTTCAAGGGGAGGGTAGGGGTGAGGATGGGGTTACGACTTTTGATGAGGTTTTGAATGTCCAAGCTGTTCGTAGTAGGTATCGGTCCCGGTGGCCTCAACCACATGACTTTCGAGGCTCGTGAAGCCATCGATAAGGCTGATGTGGTGGTCGGTTACAAGACCTATCTCGATTTCATAGAGCCTCTTCTCGCCGCCAAGGAGGTCGTCTCCTCGGGCATGATGCGGGAGGTGGAGCGCTGCACCCAGGCTTTGGATATCGCGGCTGCAGGGAAAGTGGTCGCCCTCGTTTCCAGTGGTGACTCCGGCATCTACGGCATGGCGGGGCTCGCCCTTGAACTCGCTGAGATCCGGGCGGAGGGGACTGCAAATGCTTGCTGCGGCGTGGAGATCGTCGTGGTCCCCGGTGTGTCCGCGGTCCAGGCGGCCGCCTCCGTGCTCGGCGCGCCGCTCATGCACGATTTCGCGGTGATCTCCCTTTCCGACCTGATGACCCCGCTCGACACCATCAGGAAGAGGCTGAGGGCTGCGGCTGAGGCGGATTTCGTGGTGGCGCTCTACAATCCGCGCAGCAAGGGGCGTGTCACCCAGATCGAGGAGGCTGCCGAGATCCTGATCGCCGCTCGCGGTACTGAGGTCCCGGTCGGCATCGTCCGGAATGCTTGCAGGGACGGCGAGGACCGGATCGTCACCACCTTGGGCGAGATGCTCTCCCATCCCATCGACATGTTCTCCATCGTCATCATCGGAAACTCCTCCACCCGGATTTCCGGCGACGGTCGCATCATCACCCCACGCGGCTACGAGAAAAAGCGCGGCGCTGTCAAGAGCGCCGGTGACGGCTTAGCCGCTGCCGGTGCGGCCACCCGTGATCCTCGTTCCTTGATGTTTTGCGGCACCGGTTCCGATGTCGGCAAATCCGTGATAACCGCTGGTTTCTGCCGAATCCTGAAACGCCGAGGAATCTCCGTTGCACCTTTCAAGTCGCAGAATATGGCACTCAATTCGGCCGTGACACCTGAGGGGGGCGAGATCGGGCGAGCTCAGGGCGTGCAGGCTGAAGCGTGCGGCATCCCCCCTCACACCGACATGAACCCGGTCCTGTTGAAGCCCAACTCCGATACCGGCAGCCAGGTGATCGTGCAGGGGCGGGTGGTCCGTAACATGGGGGTGAAGGAGTATAACGGCTATAAGCAGGAGGCGTTCCTGAAGGTGAGGGAGAGCTTCCAGCGCCTCAAAGAGAAGTACTCCTTCATCGTGATGGAAGGGGCGGGGAGCATTGCCGAGATAAACCTGCGCGCTCATGACATTGCCAACCTGAAAGCGGCCGAGATGGCGGGGGCTCCTGTCATCCTGATCGCCGATATCGACCGCGGCGGTGTGTTCGCCCAGATCGTCGGCACCATCGAATTGCTGACGCCTGAGGAAAAAGCGATGGTGAAGGGTGTCATTATCAACAAGTTCCGCGGCGACGTTTCCCTACTTAAGTCCGGGATTGAGTTGGTCGAGGAGCGGACCGGCGTTCCGGTGTTGGGAGTCCTCCCCTGGTATAAGGGGCCGTCTCTGCCGGAAGAGGACAGCGTCGCCCTGCAGAGGAAACCTGCTGCATCTGGATCGGCCGGCGAAGCGAAGCTGCGGGTCGGCGTGGTCCGCCTGCCGAGGATTTCCAACTACACTGACTTCAACGCACTAGAGGCGGAGCCGGACGTCGCCCTTACTTATCTCGAATCGCCGCAGGCCATCGAATCGCTGGACCTGCTGGTGCTGCCGGGCACCAAGTCCACCCTTGCCGATCTCCAGTTTCTGGAGGAGAACGGGTTCGCCGACGCCATCAGGAGTTTTGACCGGCAGGTCGCCGGTATTTGCGGCGGCTTCCAGATGCTCGGGAAAGTGGTGCTCGATCCGCACCGGGTAGAATCGGGCATCGCCGAGATGCCGGGGCTGGGGCTTCTGGATGTGGAAACGACCATGCTGGAGATCAAGCAGACCCACCTTGTCGAGGCCACCCTGCTGGCTGCGGGACAGGAGATCGCGCCGGAGTCCCCGGCCACCATCACCGGATACGAGATTCACATGGGCGACACGGTAGCCGGCTCCGGCGTACGTCCCTTCGCCAGGATAGAGACTCGTTCAGGCGGCGAGGCCGGCATCGTTGATGGAGCAGTCTCCAAGGACGGAAGGGTGATGGGGACCTATCTGCACGGCGTCTTCGACAACCACTCCTTCCGGACCGCTTTCCTGAACAGGATTCGGCGGGCGAAAGGGCTGCCGGAGCGGGAAGCCGCCGCCCCGACGGTCGATCCCTTCGATGCGCTGGCCGCCCATATGGAGAAACACCTGGACATGGAGCGGATCTTCCAGATCTGCGGCCCGACGATCACAGGGTAGGCGGACCGGGAGGACTTTCCTTACCTGATCAGCTCGACCAACTCTCCCTCCCCCTGTGGTAGGGGTGAGGGAAGCCTCGCATCTTGTGAATCCTTGTCTCTTGGTGGAACCTTCCCTCACCCCAGCCCTCTCCCGGAGGGCGAGGGGGGAGTTGGCAGAGGGTGAAAGAGTTAGTGCAGCATCTCTAGTTGGGATAGGGAAAGCAGGTATTGATGGAGTACGTCCCAAAAGATATCGCCATCGTTGTGGCGGCGGTCGTCCTTGACCTGGTGCTGGGCGACCCGCGGGCGCTGCCTCATCCCGTTGTGGCCATCGGGCGGCTGATCTCCCTTCTGGAAGGGGTACTACGCAGACTGTGCGTGAACCTTCGCCTGGCTGGCGTCATCCTGCTCGTCACCACTGTCGGAATAACCTATGCCGTGGCGGCAGTTGTCTTGAAAGCCGCCTATGCCGTCTCGACGGAAGCCGGCTTTGTCGTGAGCGTGTACATCGCCTGGGTCTGCCTTGCCGCCCGCTCTCTGCACCTGGAGTCGGCCAAGGTGGTGAAGGCGCTTCGGGGAGGCGATCTCCCCGCTGCCCGCACCGCACTTTCCTACATCGTGGGACGGGAAACCGCCCAGTTGGATGAGCCGGAGGTAGTCAGGGGAGCGGTGGAGACCGTGGCGGAGAACACCGGTGACGGGGTGATCGCCCCTTTGTTCTACCTGATGATCGGCGGTCCGCCGCTGGCCATAGCCTACAAGGCCGTCAACACGCTGGATTCGATGGTCGGCTACAAGAACGACCGTTATCTCGAACTTGGCTGGGCCTCGGCCCGCTTCGACGATCTCGCCAATTTCATTCCGGCGCGACTGACCGCCCTGCTGATGGTCCTCGCCTCACCCATCTGCGCCTTGAGCGCCGGCGGCGCCTGGCGGATCATGCGGCGGGACTGCCGTAATCATTCCTCGCCCAACAGCGGTTTCCCCGAAGCGGCTGCCGCGGGTGCGCTCGGCGTGCGACTCGGGGGAGCCAACCGGTATTTCGGGAAGCTGGTGGAAAAGCCGACCATCGGTGACGCCACGCTTCCTCTCTCGGTAGATGCCTATCAAGGCGTGGTGAGGCTGATGTACTGCAGCGAGATTCTGCTGGTAGTTGGATGGCTGGCTGCTCGATTAGCGCTGAAGTAAAGGATCCTGTGATGTCCACCTCTCACGAACATGGAGGCAACGTCTTTGCCGTCGCCAGGTCGCTCGGCCTGCCTCCGGAGAAGATCGTCGACTTCTCCGCCAGCATAAACCCCCTCGGCATGGCTCCGGGAGTCCCGGCAGCCTTAGCCGGTTGCCTTGACCGCCTGCTCCATTATCCGGACAAGGGGGCCGCTGAACTCAAGGAGGCCCTCGCGGCCTACCACGGGGTGAGCCCGCAAGAGATAGCGGTGGCGAACGGCTCCACCGAGCTGATCCACCTGTTGCCGCGCGTCGTCGCAGGGATGGGAGGAGGGCGCAAGGGGCTCATCGTCGCACCGGCCTTTGCCGAATATGCAATGGCTCTCGTGCGGGCCGGTTGGCAGATCGACTACTTCACCCTGGACCGCCGGGACAACTTTTCGCTCCAGCTTCCGGCTCTGAAAGAGAAGTTGAGCAAGGGGTACGACCTCCTCTTCATCTGCAATCCCGGTAACCCGACGGGGACGCTGATTCCCAAGCCGCTGGTCGCGGAGATCGTCCAGCTTTGCGGTGAGAGCGGGACCTTTCTCGCTCTGGACGAGGCGTTCATCGACTTCTGTGAGGAGGAGTCTGCCAAGGATCTGGTTCGTGGCTTGGAAAGGGGGGTGGTGCTGCGGTCGATGACCAAATTCTTCGCCATTCCGGGGCTGCGGCTGGGGTTCGCCTTGGGAGCGCCCGGCACCATTGAAGCCATCGCCTCCCTGCAGGACCCCTGGAGCGTCAATACGGCAGCCCAGGTGGCCGGCATCGCATCCCTGCAGGACGAGGTCTACTGCACCCGCACCCGAAACTACGTCAGCGCGGAACGGCAGTTCCTGATGGACTCCCTTGCCGGCATTTCCGGACTCAAGGTGTACCCTGCCCGGGCCAACTATCTCCTGGTCGAGCTATTGAACGGGATGAAGGCGCCGGAATTGCGCGCAGAACTGCTGAAGAAGGGGGTGCTGATCCGGGATTGCAGCAACTTCCACGGATTGGATGACAGGTTCTTTCGGGTGGCGGTCAGACTGAGGGAGGAAAATGAGCTGCTGCTGGAAAACCTGGGGAAGGCCCTTTCCACAGGAGACTCGCTTCTCTGAGTCACGGTCCCCTGTGGTCGAGGAGTTTTCTGGCCAAGGGAAGATTTAGGCGGAGCAGGATTTCAGCTGTTGCCTGCACAGCCTGATCCTGTTGATCTCCTCGCTGCACACATACCGCACGATGGCGTCGCGATCCCGTTCGTTGATGTGCATCAGGCTGAGGCCGGCGCTGACCAGGACGCCATCCTCGCTTTCGATTATCTCGCTATAGACCACCTGGGCGACCACCGGGACGATCTTCGGCTCCGCCAGCGGCAGATGGAAGGTCGCGTAGACGATGTCGCCCACCGTCATTGCCATCTCGGTCTCCGTCCGCAGCCCGCCTCCGCTCAGGTTCACGATGCGGGGAAGGCCGTTTTTCCCCCCCATGGAAAGCCCACCGAAACCGTTCTCCTCCGCCGTGCCGGCGGTGACGTTGAAGAGCACTACCGGCAGATCGGTCCCCAACCGGAAGAATTCCCTGGTGTCCTGCGGCACCACGGGACCCGCAAAGCTCGCCATCAACTCCGCGCCGGGAGGCTCCTCGATAATGGAAAGCTCACAGCTGTAGCCGTAACCGATTCCCCCCACCCTTACCGCCAGCGAGACATCCGGCTGCAGGAGTGCCCCCTCGGGCAGGTTCTCCCGCGTCAGTCGCAGCGAGATCCGGTTTTCCTCCACCGCGGTCACCACGGCACCGTCGTTGAGCACCTTGCCGTCTCGCTGCGACAATTCCACCATCGCCCGCTGGCCCGGATGAAAATAGTCCCGATAGTTGAAGGTTTCGTTTTCCATAACACGCCCCGTATTGGAGATTCTAAATAGTCTGCGCCAGCCGCCGACGAATGCAAGCCGGCCGGGCATTTTTCAGTGCAGGTGCCGAATTATTATAATGAAATGGACAGAGAAGCAAGGGGTTTGCTTTGAGTAAAGCCGATTCGCCCGCTAAGCCCCTCATCTCAATGTGATTTTTGTCCGCAGCCGATGGCGCTTTAGAGCTTGACTTTGCGGCGCGGGTCGCTATCCTAAAACGAAATGATTTCTATTTAGGAGACGCCATGGATCAGGGTCACGCGTTGGCTCTCAAAGAAGCGGGCATGAAAGCTACTCCAAAGAGGCTGGCCATCCTCGCCATGCTGGACGGGGAACCCGCCTACGCCAGTCCCGAGGAACTGTGGAAACGGCTGCGTGAACAGTTCGACCGGCTCGGTTTGCCTACCGTCTACCGCAATCTGGAGGAGTTGGCCGAAAGCGGCGTCATCTCCAAGGTCATCCACCCGAACCGGCAGCTCTACTACTATTTCTGCCGCAATCGCGAACATCACCATCACTTCGTTTGCCTCTCCTGCCGCCGGGTCGAGGACATCCCCTCCTGCGGGATCGAGTCGCTGGAGCGGGAAGTGACCCAGAAAAACGGCGGCAGGGTATTGTCCCACATCCTGCAGTTGAACGGCCTCTGTGGCGGCTGTGCCGGGAAGGGAGCTGCCCAATGAGCCGACCGGAAGCACAAGGGGGAGCAGGGTCCGCCCTGGTCATCAAGAACCTCTCCGCGGGGTACCATGGCACCGAGGTGCTGAAGGACATCAGCTTCAGCGTGAACTCCGGCGATTACATCGGCATCTGCGGTCCTAACGGCTCCGGGAAGAGCACGCTGGTCAAGATCATCCTGGGGCTGCTCCCCCCGCAGCGGGGAGAGGTGTCCCTGCTGGGCACCCCGCAGCCGCTTTTCAGGGATTGGCAGCGGATCGGCTACCTTCCTCAAGGTCTGCAGTTCTTCAACCCCCACTTCCCCGCCACGGTGGACGAGGTGATCCGGCTGGGGAGGCTGTCCAGCAAGAAGTTCCCCAAACGCTTTAACCGCGAGGACATGCTCGCCGTGGAACGGACCATGGAGTGGATGGGGATCTCTCACATCAGGGGGAGCATGATCGGAGAGCTTTCCGGGGGGCTCAGGCAGCGGGTGCTTTTGGCAAGGGCGCTGGTGAACGAGCCGGAACTGCTGGTCATGGATGAGCCGACCACCGCGCTCGACCCGGAGACCCGCGAGAGCTTCTACCGCCTGATCTTCGAGATGAACCAGGAGAGGAGGTCGACCGTGTTGCTGGTTACCCACGACACCGCCACCATCGGCAAGTACGCCTCGCACCTGTTGTACCTGGACAAGGAGATCATCTTCTACGGCAGCTTCGACGAGTTCTGCAACTCGACGGAGATGACCGGCTTCTTCGGAGCCCACGGGCAGCACCTGGTCTGCCACCGGCATTAATAACTGCAGGGAGTGGGATGAGGGGCGAGCCCCTGCCTTTACGAGGTCTTTTAATGAATCTGGCTGAAATGCTTTCCTATAGCTTCATGCAGAGGGCGCTGGTCGGCGGGTCGCTGATCGCCATCCTCTGCTCGGTGCTCGGCATCTTCCTGGTGCTGCGCCGGCTCTCCCTGATCGGCGACGGCCTGGCCCACGTCACCTTCGGCAGCGTGGCGATCGCGCTCTTTTTCAGGCTCTACTCCTTCTACATGACCCTGGCCATCATCCCGGTCGTGCTGGCGAGCGCATTGGGCATCCTGAAACTCGCCCAGAGGGCGCGCATCTATGGCGACGCCGCGATCGGCATAGTCTCCGCCATCGGCATCGCGATGGGGGTCATGCTGGCCAGCGTCTCCGGCGGCTTCAACGTCGACCTCTTCAGCTACCTTTTCGGCAACATCCTCTCCATCAGCCGCAACGAACTGGTGATCGCCGCCATTCTCTTCGCCATCGTCCTCACCGGGGTCGGCATCTTCTACAACGACCTCTTCGCCAGCACCTTCGATGAGGAACTGGCCAAGTCCTCCGGCATCGACACCGACAGGATCAATGCCATCCTGGTCCTGTTGACCGCCCTGACCGTGGTGCTCGCCATGAAGGTGGTCGGTATCATGCTGATCTCCGCCCTGCTGATCCTCCCCGCGGCCTCGGCGCTGCAGCTCTCCAAGGGGTTCCGGACCGCACTACTCAGCGCCGCCTGCATCGGGGTCTGCACCGTCATCCTGGGGATAACCGTCTCCTTCCATCTCAACCTCCCGACCGGCGCCACCATCGTGCTGATCAACTTCGCCACCTTCCTCGTCTGCTTCGCCGCCAGGACTCTGCTCCGTCGGCGCTAGAGGCCTCTTGAGGCACGCCTGGGCATTATTTCGCGAATCGCCATCAACTTCGACCCGATTCGGCCGATGAGTAGTTAAGGCAGGTCTCCTGCCGACGAACTACGTCAAGGCGGAATCGCGATGATCGAATTCAAGGGGTGGGTTTGCAGCGGAGCCAGCGAAAGGCATGCCGGATACGACAAGATCACCGGCCTGCTCAGCTGGATCCTTATCGTTCTGGTTGCCCTGTACCTGAATGTCTTCACCGGTTTGCAGCATGACAACGCGATGCTGCTTGATGTCACCTGCCTCGCCCTTTTCTGCTACCGGGCCATCATCGGCCGCTTTTTCCCCGGCATGCACCTGCGCCTCAAGGGGGTGCTGGATGTCACCTTGCTGCTCTTCTTCGTCTCCATCGCCTGCTGGTGCACCGGCAAGATCAACAGCCCCTTTCTCTGCGTCTATTACCTGGTGCTGATGATCAGCGCGTTCAGCCTGGGGAGGCGCATCACCCATGCCCTGGCGGCCGGTTCGGTCCTCGCATTTCTGGGGATGGCCCTGGCCGAGCCGTCTGCGCCGGCGGCCATCGGCGTGGCCGGCAGGGTCGTCGCGCTGCTCCCCTTCGTGCTGTCCGCGGACCTGGCGGCGCTCCTCTCCGGTGAGGCGGAAAAGGAGCGGGCCGAGGTCGAGCGGCTGTCGCTCACCGACGACCTGACCCAGCTCAACAACATGCGGAGCTTCGACAACCTCGCCCGCCAGCAGGAGAAGCTCTCCAGGCGTTACCGGAGGCCGTACGCGATCTGCATGCTGGACGCCGACAACCTCAAGGAGATCAACGACCGTTTCGGCCACCTTGCCGGCACCGAGCTGATCAAATGGACGGCCAGGATCATCGGCGAGAACACCAGGGAATGCGACATCGCCGCCCGCTTTGGCGGCGACGAGTTCATCATCATGTTCGAGGGGCACGACAAGGAGATGATCCGCTCGGCGGTGGAGAGGATCGTGCTGGTGATGTCGGTGAGCCCCTTCACCTTCGAGGGGCACCAGGTGCAAGCCACCCTCTCGGCCGGCATCGCCTCCTATCCGGCCGACGGCGAGGAACTGCGGAACGTGATCATGAAGGCGGACAAGGCGATGTACCTCAGCAAGCGGCGGGGGAAAAACAGGGTGACTCTCAGCCAGGACGAGGGGGCCAGGAAGGGAAGGGTGATGCTACAGGTAGGGGGAGAACAGCTTCGCGGCTCCGTCCCTCAGTTTCACCGGAAGACTACGTCCGTCCACCTCAGCGAGGGTGATTTCGCGGGAAGAGGCGAGGGCAATGGCACATCTGTCTTCAAGGACTCGGGCAAAAGCTAGGTCGTAGACCTCCAGGCCGAACTCGAAGTTGAGCCTGAGGCTTCTGGGGTCGAGATTGGCGCTGCCGATCAGGCTCCAGCTCCAGTCAACCACCATGAACTTGGTATGCACGAAGGGGGCGGGCTGCGCGAAGACGCGGACCCGGTACTGCAGGAGCTCCCACAGGTAGGAGCGGCTGGCCCAGTGCACGAAGGGGAGGTTGTTGACGTCCGGCAGCACCAGCACGATCTCCACCCCTCGCAGTGCCGCGGTGATCAGCGCGGAGATGATCGGACGGTCCGGGATGAAGTAGGGGGTGACGATGGTGACCCGCTTCCTGGCACAGGAGACCGCTCCCAGGATGATCCAGTTCAGCTTCCGGAACGACTTGTCCGGCCCGTCGCTTACGGCACGCACCAGTGCGTTGCCAGCCGGAGGCAACGGCGGGAAGTAGCGCTGGCCCGGCAGCTGGGCCCCGGTGATAAACCACCAGTCGTCCAGGAAGGTCCGTTGCAGGTCCGCCACTACCGGCCCGGTGACCCGGAAGTGGAGGTCCTTCACCACCGGCGGTCTGCCGGTGATCATGTGTCGCCCCCCGATGTTCATCCCCCCCGTGAACCCCACCTTGCCGTCCACCACCAGGATCTTGCGGTGATTTCTCAGGTTCAGGTAGCCGCCGGGCCTAAGCGGCAGGAACCTGCGGAACTGAACGGCCGTTCCCTTCAAGAGCTCCCGGGCGGTCGGCCGGGAATACTTCTCACCCAGGCTGTCCACGATCACCCGCACCTCGACACCCCGGTCTGCCGCCAGCGACAGCGCCTGCACGAAACGTCTGCCGGTATCGTCCCCGTCGAAGATGTAGGTGGAAAGATGTACCGAGGAGGTGGCCGCTTCGATGGCGGCCAGCATGGAGGGATAGGCTTCCTCCCCGTTCTCCAGGGGGAACAGTGCGTTGGCGGGGCGCAGGTCCCTGCTGACCACCCGGTCGGAGAGGCTGCGCAGTTCGTTGAGATAGCTCAGTTCGACCGGGAGCGGCGGCGAGATCTCGATCCGTTGGCGGGGAGGGTGGTTGGGGGCCGGTCTTCCCTTGCGGTGCCAGCGCCTGGCCCGGCTGTAGATCCGGTTGACTCCCATCACCCAGTAGAAAAACGGCCCCAGCAGGGGGACGGCCAGGCAGGTGACGATCCAACCCAGCGCTGAGCGGGGGTCGCGCTTGTTGATGAGCGCGTGCCCGGCCGACAACAGCCCCAGAGCGGTCAGGGAAACGATTAAGAGAGCCTGGAAGACGTGGTCCAAGCGCACCTCCGGGGATCACATTGCAAACACCCCCATCCTCATCCTGTCCTTCTCCCCTCCTTCGCCAAGGCTCCGGCGGGCAGCTTTGAAGGAGAAGGGACCCTAACGGAAACGCTATACCTGGTTGGGCAAGCATCCCGGCGTCTTCTGCCATGCATCCCCCACCAGGTCCCCTCCCCTTCAAGGGGAGGGACAGGGTGAGGATGGGTTTCAGGGAAAGAGCGGGGGCGTGATCGACACACAGAAAAGGGGCGGCAAAAAGTGCCGCCCCCTCTGGAATTGTCCTACGCCGCGACAGCGCCCCTAGAGAAGGGAGAACGGCTGAGCCCGTTTTGCCCAATCGGAGTCGGGGTACTGGCCGGACAACTGCTGGTAGCACTCCTTGAGCACCGCGGCGGACTGGGTCGACTTGAAGCGCGACACGCCGCGCAGGTAAACGGCCTCCGGTGCGGCGGCGCTCTCGGGATAGCCGTTCAACAGGGTGTTCAGCTGCAGCACCGCTTCGTTGTACTGGCCGTTGTCGAGGGCGCTCTTGCCGATCCCCAACAGCAGCGAGGCGACCATCTCCTCGGCGGGCATGAAGCCGATCGTGCGCTGGTGCTCCCTGCCATAGAAGTCGAGCACCATCACGGTGGGGGTCCAGACCACCCGGAAGTCGGCGGCCAGCGTGCTGGTGGTGGTTGCCTGCATAGGGATCATCCGGTCGGTGAGGAAGTTTTGCACCGCCAAGTCGTTGAAGGTGACAGATTCCATCTGCTGGCAGCCGATGCATTGAGGGCTGAAGAACTCGAGCATGATGCACTTTTGTTCCGCCTTTCCCCTTGCCAGCGCGTTCGCTATTTCTGTTTCCCAGGCTATCATGGCTATCCTCCACATGGGCCTTTTACAATAATAAAATGGTAGCCTCGCTTTTAACCTTGTCAAGTGCCCTAACCCTTGCAGTTTTGGGCGAAATGCTTATAATGAAAAAACTTCGCACCCCCACTTATCCACCGCCGAAAGGATGTTTTCTTGTCGACCAGAAATCCGCGCCGCGCCGCTTTTGACATACTGCTCCGCATCGAGAAGGAGAGGTCCTTCGCGGACATCCTGATCGATCACGAACTCTCCAAGGGGATGATAACCGGGGCCGACCGCGGGCTCTTGACCGAGCTGGTCTACGGCGTGCTCCGCAGGCAGGCGACGCTGGACCACATCATGGGGCAGTTCTCCAAGCAGAGGGTGGAGAAGCTCGAGCTTTTCGTCCGCCTGCTCCTCAGGCTCGGGCTCTACCAGATGTTCTACCTGGACCGGGTACCGGTCTCCGCCGCTGTCAACGAGACCGTCAACCTCGCCAAGGAGCTGGCGCCTCGGGCTTCAGGCTTCATCAACGCCATCCTGCGCAACGCCGACCGCGGGCGCGACCGGATCACCTATCCGGATCGGACTGCAAGCCCGGTCCAGTACCTCTCCGTGCGCTACTCCCACCCGGCCTGGCTGGTCGCCCAGTGGTGCGAGCAGCTCGGGGTGGATGATGCCGAGGCCCTGGCGGCCGTCATGGCGGAGCCGCCCCCCCTGACGGTGAGGACCAACACCCTGCGCATCACCCGCAGCTCCCTGATGGAGAGGCTGGGAAGCGAAGGACTTGCCTGCAGCGAGACCTCCTGGTCGGCGGACGGGATTCGCCTGAACCATTCCGGCGCCATCACCCGCCTTGCCTCCTTCCAGGAGGGGCTCTTCACCGTGCAGGACGAATCCTCACAGCTCGCGCCGCTCTTCCTGCAGCCGGGGAGTGGAGAACGGGTGCTGGACGCCTGCGCGGCCCCGGGCGGCAAGACGACCCAGCTGGCGCAGCTCATGGGGGACCAGGGGGAGATCTTCGCCTGCGACGTCAGCAACAAGAAGCTCCGTATGATCAAGGAGACCTGCGAGCGGCTGGGGATCACCTCGGTGCGCACCTTCGCCATGGACGCCACCGCTCCCTCCAACGCCATCAAGGAGGTCACTTTCCAGAAGATCCTGGTCGACGCCCCCTGCTCCGGCCTGGGGGTGATCCGCCGCAACCCGGAAGGGAAGTGGTGGAAGTCGGCCGCCGACCTCCCCCCGCTGGCGGCCACCCAGTTCGCCATCCTGGAAAACCTCTCCGGCTACCTGGAGACCGGCGGGACGCTGCTCTACGCGACCTGCTCCACCACCAGGCAGGAGAACGAAGAGGTGGTCGACCGGTTCCTGGTGCGGCACCCGGAGTTCGTCATCGAGGATCTGCGCGCCCTGTTCCCGAATCTTTCCCCGCTCTTCACCGAGCGCGGTTTCTTTAGAAGCTGGCCCCACCGCGACGGCATGGACGGCTTCTTCGCGGCACGTCTCAAGAAAATCACCCAGGAGAACCCATGAAAAAGATAGCCCCTTCCATTCTTTCCGCCGACTTCTCCCGGCTCGGGGAAGAGATCGCCGCCATCGAGGCGGCTGGTGCCGACTACGTGCATATCGACGTGATGGACGGGCACTTCGTCCCCAACATCACCATCGGCCCGCTGGTCGTGGAGGCCGCCCGCCGGGTGACCAAGCTTCCGCTCGACGTGCACCTGATGATCGAGAACCCCGACCTCTACGTCCCTTCCTTCGCGGAGGCGGGCGCCGATATCATCGTGGTCCATGCCGAGGCCTCCATTCATCTGCACCGCACCGTGCAGCTGATCAAGTCGCTGGGCAAGCGCGCCGGCGTCTCCCTCAACCCGGCCACGCCGCTGAACCATCTGGACTACATCCTCGAGGAACTCGATCTCGTGCTGCTGATGACGGTCAACCCCGGCTTCGGCGGGCAGTCCTTCATCGAGGCCTGCATCCCTAAGATCCAGGCGCTGAGGGCCATGCTGGACAAGCGCGGACTGGAGGCAGAACTGGAGGTGGACGGCGGAGTTAAGACCGACAACATCGCGCGCATCGCCCATGCCGGCGCCGATGTCTTCGTGGCGGGGAGTGCCGTGTTCGGGAGCAAGGATTACGCGGCCACCATCGCCGAGATGAAGAAGCGGGCCAAGGAGCCGGTCCTCTGACGGGAGGAAATCGCAATAAGGTGGAGTTGGCGGGCGATCCGGAACAGCTGAAGGAGAGGCTCAGGACGGCCCTTGCTTCCCGCAAGCGGGTGCCGATCGAGCAGGGCGCGGTGCAGGCTGCGGTGCTGCTGCCGCTGTTCATAAAGGACGGCGAGTTCCACCTGCTGTTCACCAAGAGGACCCCGCACCTCACCCACCACAGCGGGGAGATCTCCTTCCCCGGCGGCGTGAGGGAGCCCGGCGACCGCGACAGCGCGGCCACCGCGTTGCGGGAGGCGTGGGAGGAGGTCGGCATCGCGCCGGAAGACGTGGAGGTCCTGGGCGAGCTGGACGATACCCTTTCCATCCACAACTACCGGGTCACCCCGGTGGTGGGCGTCTTTCCGGAGGGATACCAGCTGACCGTGAACGACGACGAGATCGAGCGGCTGATCGAGGTTCCCCTCACCTTTTTCTACAACACCGATGTCTACCGGATAGAGCGTTGGGAGAGAGAGGGGCGGACCATCCCCGTCCATTTTTACACCCACGGCAGGGATGAGATTTGGGGGCTGACGGGGAGGATCATGAAGCAGTTCCTGGACGTGCTGAACGGAACGGAGCCGCC
>NZ_DATFBA010000097.1:0-3682 GCF_035254065.1 Geomonas sp. | reverse complement strand
GGCAAGCTGGTGGGAGTGGCGCTCGGCGGGTAAGGTCCGACAGGCCCCTCTCCCCACGGGAGAGGTTAGGGTGAGGGAAATATCAACGAGGTGTGAGGCTTCCCTCACCCCGGCCCTCTCCCGGAGGGCGAGGGGGAGTTGGGAGAAGCGGAAAAAGAGGACGAGAGGAAAACTCTCTATCCTTGATGCACCCTTTTCAGGCCTGCGCGGCGACGCCCTTGATGAAGATGGCAAGGTACTCACGGACAAGCTTCTCGTCCTGCTCGGGGTCGTGGCTGATCAGATTCTCGGTGGCGTGCAGGCTCAGGAAAAAGTAGTTTACCATCCCCGCCAGGGCGAGCGCAGCGTTGGTAGGCTGTACGTCTCCCCGGAAACGCTGCTGCCGTATCCCTTCCTCGATCACCGCCGCCATGCTCCGGATCACCTCGTCGATCACCGGCTGCACGATGCTTCCAAAGAAGGGGGTGGGATTGGTGAGTTCGCTGGTGTAAAAGCGCAAGAGGTAGGGGTTGTTGCGATGCCTGCGGAATGTCCAGCGCAGGTACTCCTCGACCATCGCCACCGGGTCCGAGATTCGCCCGCGCAGTTCGTGGAACTCCTGGAAGGAGGAGAACTGCTGCTTCAGCACCTCCGAGTAAAGCCCCTCCTTGCTGCCGAAGTGATAAGAGATCATGGAGATGCTGGTGGAGGCCGCCTGCGAGAGTTCCCGGATGCTCACGCCGTTCAATCCCCGCTCCGAGAACAACTTGGTCCCCACCTCCAAAAGCTTCGTCCTGCTGTCTGTCTTTTCCATTCCTTCTCCGCCTTTCCAAATTGTCCCGGCAGAGATTAGCAAAATCATTGCGGAAAAGCCATTGCTAATGCGTCGACTTTCTTCTCTTCCCTCCGCAAATCCCCCGAAATCGCCGACTTGACCCCACTCCTCTCCCTGCACCCTCTCCCCCATCAGCCATTCCTGTTGCATTCCTCAGCCGGTGCTGTTATCGTGTATACATTTTCGAACGATCGTTCGATATGGATCGGGACAGATCACTCACGAGGAGGATACATTCACGATGTCCGAGTTGCACAACAGGATCAGAAAGGCGAGCCTTCACTCAAGGATCAAGAAGGTCGAAGAGGTCATCCCGCTGTTCAAGAACGGCATGAACGTCGGCTGGTCGGGCTTCACCCCCGCCGGCTATCCGAAGATGGTGCCGATCGCTCTTGCCGAGCATGTGGAAAAGAACGAGCTGCAGGGAAAGCTGAAGTTCAACCTCTTCATCGGCGCTTCGGTCGGCGCGGAAACCGAGGACCGCTGGGCCTCGCTGGACATGATCGACCGCCGCTGGCCGTACCAGACCGGCAAGAACATCCAGGCCGGCATCAACGAGGGGCGCATCCAGATGGGGGACAAGCACCTCTCCATGTTCGCCCAGGACCTCGGCTACGGCTTCTACACCAAGGATAACGGCGGCCGCCTCGACATCGCCATCATCGAGTGCTCGGCGATAACCGAAAACGGGGACCTGGTGCTGACCGCCTCCTGCGGTGCCGTTCCGGAAATCGTGCAGATCGCCGACCGGATCATCCTCGAGGTGAACACCTCCATCCCGAACTTCGAAGGGCTGCACGACATCATCGAGCCGATCGCCCCGCCGCGCCGCCAGCCGTACCTGATCACCCGCGTGGACGACCGCGCCGGCTCCCCCTACGTCCGGATCGACAACGACAAGATCGTCGCCATCATCGAGTCGGACCGCCCCGATAACGGCCGCTCCTTCAGCGAGCAGGACGACACCTCGGAGGCGATCGCCCAGCATATCATCGACTTCTTCGGTCAGGAGGTGAAGGCTGGCAGGCTCCCCAAGAACCTTTTGCCGCTGCAGTCGGGCGTCGGCTCCATCGCCAATGCGGTGATCGGCGGGCTGGCCAACGGTCCCTTTACTGGTCTCAAGGTGTGGACCGAGGTGCTGCAGGATACCATGCTGGACTTCTTCGACTCCGGCAAGCTCGACTTCGCCTCGACCGTCTCCCTCTCCTTCTCCAGGGACGGTTTCAAGCGTTTCTACGAGAACTGGGACAAGTACAGCGACAAGGTGCTGATGCGTCCGCTCTCCATCGCCAACCACCCGGAGCCGATCCGCAGGCTGGGGTGCATCGCCATGAACACCCCGGTCGAGTTCGACATCTACGCCCACGCCAACTCCACGCTGGTGGGGGGCACCAGGATGATCAACGGCATCGGCGGCTCGGGCGACTTCCTGAGGAACGCCTACCTCTCCATCATGCACACGCCTTCGGCCCGTCCGTCCAAGACCGACCCGACCGGTATCACCTGCGTGGTGCCGCACGTGCCGCACGTCGACCACACCGAGCATGACCTGGACGTGCTGGTCACCGAGCAGGGCCTGGCCGACCTGCGCGGCCTGGCCCCCAAGCCCCGCGCCCAGCTGATCATCGACCGCTGCGCACATCCCGACTACAAGCCGCTCCTGCAGGATTACCTGGACCGGGCGACCAGGGAGTGCCTCTCCAGGAAGGCGGGCCACGAGCCGCAGATGCTCGACCGCGTCTTCAAGATGCAGGTGAACCTGGCGCAGAAGGGAACCATGAAGATCGACAGCTGGGACCTGTAGGCCCCTGCGGGGACCCCACGAAAAAGGGCAGAGTGCGCGACCGCCACTCTGCCCTACTTACCCCATTAACCACGAAAGGCACGAAAGAGCACGAAAGAAAGGCTACATGCTGGGCCTCTTTCGTGTTTTTCGTGCCTTTCGTGGTGAAGGTTTCTCCTACCCGAAGATCCTTTTGAAGAGCCCCTTCTTCTCCGCTTCGCGCCGCTCGGCGATGACTTGCATCCCCTTCTGGGCGTTTCTCTCGCGGGAGTTGATCTTGAGCGCCTTCTGGAACTCTCCCTCGGCCAAGCCGTCTCTCCCCTCGTCCAGCAGCATCCAGCCCCGGAAGGCGAACGCCTCTGCGCAGCGCCCCATCTGCAGGCTCTTGGAGAGCAGATTGCGGGACCTCTCGGTAGCGGCGCCGGAGCCGCGGTTGGAGGGGTTGCGGTAGATGGCCCAGGCCAGGAAGGCGCTGATCACGGCGTCCTGCGGGTCGAGGGTGTAGGATTCCTGCAGCGCCTTCTCGGCGTTCACATAATCCCCCATCTCCAAAAAGACCTTGCCGGACTGGAACTGGATGCGCGCCTGCAGCTGGTCTTCCTCCTTGCTGCTCCCCAGGCTGTTCGCCTTCAGCATCTCGTCGTAGCGCTCCTTGGCGATCACGTTGGAGAGGGTGTTGTAGGCGTTGGCGTAGTGGGAGAGGACGTCCTGGGCGCGGGCGAGGGTGGCTCCGGAGAGTTCCATGAACCTCTCCGGCGAGTATTCGCGGGTCTTGGCGAAGTAGGCGTCCTTGAGGCCGGCGAAGGTGAAGGTGGCCTGGCTCATGCCGAAGATCTCGTAGTAGTTCTTGTCCTGGATCGCGGCGTAGTCGCGCTGCACTTCCTGTTCGAAATCGATCTCGCTTGAGGAGAGCGGCGCGGCCATCCCGGTTTCCCCCACCACCAGTTCGATGGAGTCGGAGACCTCGTCTACCAGGTCTTCGAAGCTCATGGTTGCCGCCTGCAACTCGGCTACCTCCTCGATGGGGCGGTTGAAGAGGCGCTTCTGCGGGAAGTCGGGGGCTTGGTCGGAGGCCTGTGCGCTGT
>NZ_DATFBA010000096.1:0-25475 GCF_035254065.1 Geomonas sp. | reverse complement strand
GTGCCTTCTGCGCCTTCAGATAGTAGGCGTCGTAGTAGCCGGAGGAGAGCGCGTAGGTGCCGAGCATGATCCTGCGCTTCACCTCGGCGCCGAACCCTTCGGCACGGCTCTTGGCGAACATGTCGATCAGCCCCTTGGCCGACTCGCTGCGGTGCCCGAAGCGGACCCCTTCGTAGCGGGCGAGGTTGGAGCTCGCCTCGGCGGTGGCGATCAGGTAGTAGGTGGCGACGGCGTACTCGGTGTGGGGGAGGCTCACCTCCCTCATCTCGGCGCCGAGGCTCTTGTAGAGGGCAATCGCCTCGTCCATCGCCTTCTTCACGTCCGGGTCGAGCCCCTCGATGTAGTACTGCTTGGGGAGGCCGATCTTCATCCCCTTCACCCCTCCTGAAAGGGCGGCGACGTAGTCGGGAACCGGGGTATCCACCGAGGTTGAATCCATCGGATCGTAGCCCGCCACCGCGCCCAGCATGATGGCCGCATCGGTGACGTCGCGAGTCATCGGCCCGACTTGGTCCAGCGAGGAGGCGTAGGCGATCACGCCGTAGCGGGAAACCCTGCCGTAGGTAGGTTTCAGGCCGACGCAGCCGCAGTGGGAGGCGGGCTGGCGGATGGAGCCGCCGGTATCGGTGCCCAGGGTGGCGGTCGCTTCGCGTGCCGCGATGGCTGCCCCGGAGCCGCCCGAGGAGCCGCCCGGGGTGCATTCGAGGTCCCAGGGGTTCCGGCAGGGGCCGAAGTGGCTCGATTCGCAGGAAGAGCCCATGGCGAACTCATCCTGGTTCAGCTTGCCGAGGATGACGGCGCCGCGCTTCTTGAGATTGGCGACGGCGGTCCCGTCGTAGGGCGGGATGAAATTCTCCAGGATCTTAGAGCCGCAGGTGGTGCGGATCCCCTTGGTGACGAAGATGTCCTTGAGCCCGACCGGGATGCCGGTGAGGAGATCGGATTCGCCGGCGGCAATGCGCTTGTCGGCCGCCTCGGCCTCGGCCAGTGCCAGTTCCGGAGTCACGGTGATGTAGGCATTGACGCGTTCATCCACCGCCTCGATCCGCGCCAGCATGGCTTTGGTCGCCTCCACCGAGGAGAGCTCCTTCGCCTTCAGTTTGTCGTGCAGTTCATGTATGGTGAGGTCGAAAATTTCCATTGCATATTCTCCGCATTCCGCCCGCCAAAGGTCCCCCCCTTGACAAAGGGGGGACAGGGGGGATTTACCTTTAGATTCAATAAGCTTCACCCCCATCCTCACCCCTGCCCTCCCCTTGAATGGGAGGGGGTTTAAAGAAGGGGATTAGAGTGACAGGGATCTACTCGATCACCTTAGGCACTCTGAAAAAGCTCTCGGTATGCTTGGGGGCGTTGGCCAGGGCGGCGTCCACTCCGATCGACTCCTTCAGAGTGTCGGGGCGGAAGGCGTTTTCCATGGGTACGGCGTGGGAGGTCGGAACGATCCCCTCCGTGTCGAGAGCGTTCAGCTTCTCTACGTAAGCGAGGATCGAGTCCATTTGGGCGGTAAAGGTGTCGAGTTCGGGATCGGAAAGCTCAAGTCGGGCGAGCCGTGCCACGTGCTCCACCTCAGCTCTGGTGATCTTCATGCATGCTCCAAGGGGCGCCATTGCTGGCGTCCCGGTATTTTTGGGTGATATCGGTTATTAGCATGAAAGGGTCAAAAAGGCAAGGAAACCACCCTACTCGCGCTCCTGCATCTCGCCGGAAACCTCGTTGGAAGGGTCACTCTCCAGCGTCTCATTTTTAACCTTTTCCAGAGTGGTCATCCAGTAGCTGTAACGGGCTCCGAACAGCACGCTCTTGTCCTCGTACTTGGTCCCGCTCACCGGAGTGGCGTTCAGCGGAGAGGGGGGCATCTTCTCCCCCGCCTTGGCGCGGTAGATGTTGTAGCCGACGATGGCGCCGTCCGAGGGTGGGATGGAGACAAAGGAAAGGACCACGCCGGTGGCGGTGGATTCCGCTTCCAGCACGGGCGGCGCAGCCGGATGGACGGCGGTGCGGCGAACCTTGTTGGAGTCCTTGCTCTGCAGCTCCTCGGCGGTGAAGGAGCGCACCTTGTACTGGTAGGTCTTCCCTTCCAGGAGATCGGTATCGGCATAGAGGTAGCGGTTTCCTACCTTGGTGACTTCCTTGGGGTAATCCACGTAGACCTTCGCCAGCTGGGTATAGGCCGACGGGCACTCCTCGCAGTCCTGGGAGGGAGGCAGCACCGGACGCCGGAACAGCAGGAAACCCGCCAGGTCGGTGAGCCGCTGGCCGCTCTCCTCGCGCAAGGGAGACGACCAGGAGACCTGGAAGCGCCCCCCCTTCTGGGCGACGGCCAGGTCGACAATCTGTGCCGGGGCGAGAGCTTCGGGAGGGATCAGGGGACCTTTCTTTCCGCAGCCGGAGAGAAGCAGGGCCGGGAGCAGGACGAGAAGGAGGAGCGACAGCAGTCGCTGGGTGATGCCGCGCCTGAGCACCCCATCCTCACCCCTGCCCTCCCCTTGAAGGGGAGGGAGAAGTTCGTGAAAGGCAGGATGGTGCGTGCCAATAGATGTGCGGCGGGCCCGACGTCCCCTCCCCTTCAAGGGGAAGCTTGCGCGCCGGAGCCAGTAGGCGAAGGCGGGGGACAGGGTGAGGATGGGGGCAGCCACCGGCTACCTGCCTTCCTTGGCGCGGGCGATCTCGGCCTTTACCCGCTCCAGTGCGGTGCCGCCGGTCGCGCTGCGGGCGTTGACGGAGGCCTCCAGAGTGATGAAGCCGAAGATGTCATCCTCGATCCGTTCGGAGAACTGCTTCCACTCCTCAAGGGTCAGTTCCGGGATGTCCTTGTCATTCTCGACGCAGTAACGGACCGATTTCCCCACCACCTCGTGTGCGTCGCGGAAGGGAAGCCCTTTCCGGACCAGGTAATCGGCGACGTCGGTGGCGGTGGAGAAGCCGGCGCCGGCAGCCTGCTTCATGCGGTCCGGGTTCACCTTCATCTCGCGCACCATGTCGGCAAAGATCTTCAGGCTCCCCTTCACGGTGTCGATGGTGTCGAAGAGGGGCTCCTTGTCTTCCTGCATGTCTTTGTTGTAGGCGAGCGGCAGCGACTTCATCACGGTCAAAAGCGACATCAGGTTGCCGTACACGCGCCCGGTCTTGCCGCGCACCAGCTCCGGGACGTCGGGGTTCTTCTTCTGCGGCATGATGGAGGAGCCGGTGCAGAAGGAGTCGGAGAGGTCCACGAACTTGAACTCGCTGGTCGACCAGAGGATCAGCTCCTCGGAGAAGCGGGAGAGGTGCATCATCAGGATGGAGGAAGCGGAGCAGAATTCCAGGGCGAAGTCACGGTCTGAGACGGAGTCCAGGGAGTTGCGGGTCACCTCCGGGAATTCCAGCTGCTCCGCCACGAACTCGCGGTCGATCGGGAAGGTGGTGCCGGCCAGGGCGCCGGCGCCCAGCGGCAGCACGTTGGTGCGCTTCAGGCAGTCCTCCATGCGCCCCAGGTCGCGCTTGAGCATCTCGTGGTAGGCGAGCATGTGGTGCGAGAAGAGGATCGGCTGGGCGGTCTGCAGGTGGGTGAAGCCCGGCATCATGACGCCCAGGTTCTGCTCGGCCTGGTAGATGAGCGAGTCCATCAGCAGCTCGATGTAGGCGGAGATCTCCACCAGTTCGTCCCGCAGGTAGAGCCTGATGTCCAGCGCCACCTGGTCGTTCCTGGAGCGCCCGGTGTGGAGCCTTTTGCCCGCATCGCCGATCCGCTCGGAAAGCCTCGCCTCGATGTTCATGTGGATGTCTTCCAGCGAGACGGAGAAGTCGAAGGTCCCCGCCTCGATCTCGTCGAGGATCGACTTGAGGCCGGTTACGATGGCCTCCACGTCCTCGGCCGGGATGATCCCCTGCTTGCCGAGCATGGTGGCGTGGGCGATGGAGCCGCGGATATCCTGGTGGTAGAGGCGCTTGTCGAAGTTGATGGAGGCGGTGAACTCCTCAACGAATTTGTCGGTCGGCTGGGTGAAACGTCCGCCCCAGAGTTTGTCTTTGGACATGGTTAGATCTCTCCTGCTTCTTTAGTCTTGTTCATTCATTTCGAATGCTTGAGGTGTCGCGCCCTCTCCTGTTTTCTGCCAGCCCTGATCCTTGTCCCAGCTCAGCACGGAATGCACCTTGAGCGGCAGTCGCGAGCTGCGGGGGTCAAGTTCATGGTGCAGGGGGAGATTGAAATAAAAGAGCCTGCTACCGGGGCCGAAGCGGAGTCGGCCGACCGGCGCGCCGGCGAAATCGTCGCTTTGGAACTCCGGCTCCTGGAACTGCAGCATCTTGTGGCGGCTGCTGATCACAACCGAGGAGACGCCGTAGCACGACTCGCAACGCACCCCCTCCACCACGCTCTCGTTGGAACAGTTGCCGAAAACGGTGACGGTCTCCCGCACTCCCGGGGTGTCTTCCAGGTACTCGCCGTAGAAGCCGGTCAGCACGTCGCGATACGAGCTGTGCTCCGGCTTGGGGTTGCACTGGATCACGAAAAGGGCGTCCAGCGACTGCCGCTTGGTGAAGAAGAGGCGGTCGGAGTAATCGATGATCTGCCTGATGTTGGACGAGTAGAGGTCCCGGTACAGGTAGTCCAGGCAGATGATGGTCATGAAGTTGAAGCAGGCGGGCTCGCCTCGGAAGAGGTAGAAATGGCGCCCACGGTAGAGGTCATGGTCCTTGTCCAGGAACTCCTCGCCCCGGAAGGGATGGCTCTTCGCCTCCAGGAATACCCTCAGTTTGCCGGTCGCCTCCTTGACCGCGATGCAGCACCAGTTGACCGGCATGCCGAGGATGTCCCCGGAGTCCACGTCCTGTTCGAGGAGCTCGATCACGTCCGCGTTGTCCGCGTGGAAGCGGATCAGCATCTTGCGGTATTCCTGCAGCTTGATCTGCTCCAGGCCGAACATGGTGACGGTATTGGGCCGGAACTCCTTGTCGATGAAGGAGAGCATCTCGTCGAAGCGGTCCACCGGGATCGAGCATTCCGGGAACATCAGGAAGTGCAGCCGCTTCATGTTGCCGTCGCCGGCCGCCACCAGGTCGAGGATGCTCTTCACCACCTGCCACTGTTCGTCCGGTGCCTCCAACCGGAACAGATGATCGCGCCGCGCCAGGCGGTTGGGGATCTGCGCGATCAGGCAGTGCAGGTGATGCCCCAGGGGGAAGTCAAGATGGACGTGTTTTTCAATGATCTTGACCATAACAACCAACCCCAAGGCTTATTCAACAGGGATGAACAGGATGAACGGGATAACAACTAAAAAGCGTTCCTGATTATCAACCTACCAACCCCTTCAAGCTCGTAACACCGTTCGCCCTGAGCCTGTCGAAGGGTAGCTTGTGAGAGTCGGGAAAGGGGTACTTCGACAAGCTCAGCACGAACGGATCCCGACTATACCTTCCCCCGAATTCCCGGAAGAACTTTGATCACACCTTGCACTGCACCGCGTCCGGGAAAACCTTGGTCAGGATGAAACGGGCACCGGCGGGAATCTTGTACTGCTCCAGCTCCTCGGGCTTCACCCAGCGCGCCTCCATCACCTCGTCCCGGTTGTGGTTGACGTCGCAGTACAGCGGCGTACAGCGGTAGTAGAGGATGATGAAGTGGTAGTTGCTTTCTCCCGGCGTTACGTGCTCGAAGATGTCGATCAGGTCCTTCACCTCGACTTCCAGCCCGACCTCTTCCCAGACCTCCCGCTTAAGCGCCTCGACGATCGGTTCACCGAGGTCGATCTTCCCCCCCGGCATCACCCATTCTCCCTGGAAAGGGGGGACGCTCCGCTGGGTCAGAAGCACCTGGTCCTCGCTATCGACGATGACGGCGACCACCGAGGTCACGATGTGATTTGCCTTGAATTCTTGCTGCTCCATAAAGCGGAATAGGGGCACGATGCTCTCGTGCCCCTATGACCTCCTGAACCGAAAGCGGTTCCCTTACTTCTTCTTGTTGGCCTCCATGAGGGACCGGATCCTCAGCCTGAGCGAGTTCAGCTTGATGAAGCCCTCGGCGTCGGCCTGGTTGTAAACCTGGTCCTTCTCGAAGGTGGCGAAGTCGAGATTGAACAGCGAGTTGGTCTCGGACTTCCTGCCGACGGTGCGGCAGTGACCTTTGTACAGCTTGACGCGGGCCACGCCGTTCACGGTCTTCTGGGAGTCGTCGATCAGGGTCTGCAGCATCTCGCGCTCCGGTGCGAACCAGTAACCATTATAGACCATCTCGGCATAGCGCGGGATAAGGGAGTCGCGCAGGTGCATGACTTCACGGTCCATGGTGATCTGCTCGACGGCCATGTGGGCCTCGCGCAGGATGGTGCCGCCCGGGGTCTCGTACACGCCGCGGGACTTCATGCCGACAGAGCGGTTCTCCAAGAGGTCGACGCGGCCGATGCCGTGCTCGCCGCCCAAGAAGTTCAGGTGGGCAAGGAGCTCGGCCGGGGACATCTTGACGCCGTCCACCGCCACCGCGTTGCCGTTCACGAACTCGATCTCGACGAACTGCGGCTTGTTGGGGGCTTTCTCCGGGGACTTGGTCAGCACGTACATCTGCTCGGGCGCTTCCATCCAGGTATCCTCGAGGATGCCCCCCTCGAAGGAGATGTGCAGGAGGTTACGGTCGGAGGACCAGGGGCGCTTCTTGGTGATCGGGATCGGAATGTCGTTCCTCTTGGCGTAGTTGATCAGCGCCTGGCGGCTGTTCAGCTTCCACTCCCTCCAGGGGGCGACCACGGTGATGGCCGGGTTGAAGTGGTAGTAGGCAAGCTCGAAGCGGACCTGGTCGTTGCCCTTGCCGGTGGCGCCGTGGGAGACGGCGTCGCAGCCCTCAATCTTGGCGATTTCCATCTGGCGCTTGGCGATCAGCGGGCGCGCGATGGAGGTGCCGAGCAGGTAGTGCCCTTCATAGATGGCGTTGGCGCGGAACATCGGGAACACGAAGTCCTTCACGAACTCCTCACGCAGATCGTCGATGTAGACCTTATCGGCGCCGGTGGCGAAGGCCTTCTCACGGATCGGGTCCAGTTCGTCGCCCTGGCCGAGGTCGGCGGAAAAGGTGACGACTTCGCAGCCGTACTCGTTCTTGAGCCATTTGAGGATGATGGAGGTATCGAGCCCGCCCGAGTAGGCAAGGACGATCTTCTTGACTTCTTTCTTAGCCATGGGTTCTCCTTAGGATGATTTGTGGAACAGGTGCCAGTTCTCTTGGTACAACCGTGCTGCCTTCAGTCACTGGTACTTCTTTATAGAATCACCTTTCCTATCTCAGAAACGTTTCCGTTGCCAACAACGGGTGCAACAGGTCCTCCCCTTGATAAAGGGGGGACAGGGGGGATTGCTTTTATCTTCTAACTAGAGCCAACTGCAATCCCCCTAAATCCCCCTTTATCAAGGGGGACTTGACGGCTACTTCACGCCACCCATCAGGGTGGCCATGATGGCCTTCTGCACATGCAGGCGGTTCTCTGCCTCATCCCAGACCACCGAGTTGGGGCCTTCGATGACGCTGTCGGTGATCTCCTCGCCGCGGTGGGCGGGGAGGCAGTGCAGCACCACGCAATCCTTATTGGCGAGCGCCACCAGTTCGTCGTTCAGCTGGTAGCCGGCGAAGGCCTTCTCGCGGACCTTCTGCTCCTCTTCCTGCCCCATGCTGGCCCAGACGTCGGTGTTCAGCACGTCGGCGCCGGCTACCGCCTCTTTGGGATCGCGGGTGATGACGATCTTGGACTTGCCGTTGGCGCGGGCCCAGGCCAACACAGTGGCGTCCGGGTCGTACCCTTCGGGGCAGGCGAGGGTGAGGTCGAAGCCGAAGATGGCGGCCGCCTCGATCCAGCTGTTGGCCATGTTGTTGCCGTCGCCCACCCAGGCGAACGTGAGCCCCTCATAGCCACCCTTGTGCTCGATGACCGTGAAGACGTCCGCCATGATCTGGCAGGGGTGGTGGAGGTCGGTAAGACCGTTGATGACCGGAGCCGAGGAGTACTTGGCGAACTCGTCCACCGTCGCCTGGGCGAAGGTGCGGATCATGACGCCGTCGCAGTAGCGGGCGATGACGCGGGCGGTGTCCTTGATCGGCTCGCCGCGCCCCATCTGGGAGTCCTTGCCGGAGATGAAGAGGGGGTGTCCGCCCAGCTGATAGAAACCGACCTCGAAGGAGATCCTGGTCCTGGTCGAGGACTTCTCGAAGATCATGGCGAGGGTCTTCCCCTTCAGGAGGTGATGCTCCACGCCGCTTTTCTGTTTTTGTTTGAGATCCTTGGTCAGCGCGAAGATGGCGTCCAGTTCAGCCTTGGAGAACTGGCTCAGGGCGAGGAAGTCTTTATTCATTGGCTGGCGTCTCACTTTCTTACTTGATATGGGGACTGGCTTAGCAGGTGCCAGTCCCCCTCTACACAGCATTTCGTATTAGCCGTTCCCCCTGAGCCTGTCGAAGGGCGTGCAACTTATACGGCTTGGTCAGACAGGAAGAAGTTGGGCCGCGCTTCGACAAGCTCAGCACGAACGGTTCCCCCCCAACATTGTCAGCCCCCAGGCCCTGCTACTTAATCTCTTCCAGGATCCCGGTCAGGATGGCGAGCATCTCGTCCACTTCCTGTTTGCTGACGATCAGCGGCGGGACGAAGCGCAGCACCTTCTCCTGGGCGCAGTTCAAGAGCAGTCCGCGCTCGAGGGCCTTCTTGACGATGTCGGCGCCGGGAATGGAGAGCTCCACGCCGATCATGAGGCCGATGCCGCGCACGTCGGTGATGAAGGAGAACTTCTTCTGCAGGGCCTCCAGCTCGCCCAGCAGGTACTCGCCCATCTCCTCGGTCCTGTTGAGGATCCCGTCCTCCAGGATGGTGCGCACGGTGGCCACGCCGGCGGCGGTCACCAGCGGATTGCCGCCGAAGGTGGATCCGTGGGTGCCGGGGACGAAGGCGGCGGCGATCTCGTCGGTGGCCAGCATGGTCCCGATAGGGGCGCCTCCCGCCAGCGCCTTGGCCAGCGTCATGATATCCGGGGTGATGCCGAAGTGCTCGTGGGCGAACAGCTTGCCGGTCCGGCCCATGCCGACCTGCACCTCGTCGAAGATGAGGAGGAGGCCGTTCTCGTTGCAGAGCTGGCGCACCTCCTGGAAGTAGGTAGCGTCCGGGACTACCACCCCGCCCTCGCCCTGGATCGGCTCCAGCATGATGGCGCAGGTGCAGGGGGAGATGGCGGCCTTGAGGGCGGCGACGTCGTTGAACGGCACGTGGCGGAAACCGTGCAAAAGCGGGTCGAAGAATTTCTGCACCTTCTCCTGGCCGGTGGCCGAAACGGTGGCCATGGTGCGGCCGTGAAAGGAGGAGATGGCGGTGATGATCTCGTAGCGGTCGGCGCCGTGCTTCTCGCGGCTGTAGCGACGGGCGAGCTTGATGGCCGCCTCGTTCGCCTCCGCGCCGGAGTTGCAGAAGAATGCCTTGTCAGCGAAGCTATGGGTGCAGAGCAGTTCCGCCAGCTCGATCTGCTGCGGGATGTGGTAGTAGTTCGAGCAGTGGATGAGCTCGCCGGCCTGTTTGGCCAGCGCGGCGGTCACCGCCGGGTGGCAGTGCCCGAGGTTGTTGACGGCGACTCCCGCCAGGAAGTCCAGGTACTTCTTGCCGTCGGCGTCCCACAGATAGCACCCTTCGCCCTTCACCGGCACCAGCGGGTAACGCCCGTAGGTCTTCATGATATATTTGTCAGCCTTGTCGATCCAAGCCGATGATTTCATCTGGAATTACTCCTCTATCTCGGTCCCGATCCCCACGTTGGTGAAGATCTCCAGCAGGACGGCGTGCTCGATCCTGCCGTCCACGATGTGGGCCTTCTTGACACCGGCGGCCAGCGCGTCGGTGCAGCAGGTCACCTTGGGAATCATGCCGCCGGTCACGGTGCCGTTGTCGATCAGGGTCGGCACGTCGGCGAGCTGGATGCTGGACAAAAGCTCACCGGTCTTGCTCTTCACCCCGGAGACGTCGGTCAAAAGGATGAGCTTCTCGGCGTTGAGCGCCGCCGCCACCTTGCCCGCCACCACGTCGGCGTTGATGTTGTAGCTTTCGCCATTTCGGCCTACCCCGATCGGAGCGATGACCGGGATGAACCCTCCTCTTTCCAGTGCCGTCAGGATGGTGGCGTTGACCTCGATCACGTCGCCGACGAAACCGATGTCGACCTTCTCGACGGTGCCGTCCGCATTCGGAACGTCCTGCAGCAGCTTTTCGCAGACCAGCAGGCTGCCGTCCTTGCCGGAGACGCCGGCGGCGCGGCCACCGTGCTGGTTGATGTAGCCGACCACCTCGCGGTTGACCTGGCCGGTCAGCACCATCTCCACGACCCCCATGGTCTCCGCGTCGGTGACCCGCATCCCTCTGACGAATTCGGAGACGATGCCGTAACGCTTCAGGGTTTCGTTGATCTGGGGACCGCCGCCATGCACTACCACGACGTTGATGCCAATGTATTTCAGCAGGATGACGTCGAGTGCAAACGACTTCCTGAGCTTCTCGTCAGCCATAGCGTGACCGCCGTACTTGATCACGATGGTCTTGCCGGAAAAACGTCTGATATAGGGGAGAGCCTCCATCAGAGTGCTCGCCTTGTCTATTAGTTTCTGCATCTCCATAACAGCCTCAATATTGGTCGATCTACGTGGAAAGTGGCTAATATAACAGATAAGGGGAAATAATCAACTTCAAAGAGCCCCTGGATCCCCTCTCCTGAAGGGATGGTACGCCGACATCCCCTCTCCCGAAGGGGGAGGGGCGGGGGAGGGGGAGCGCTGTCCCGAAGTGGCACTGTGCTTCGACAAGCTCAGCACGAACGGCTAGAGCAACTCGCTCTTGAGCAACTCTCTCTTGAGCCAATCTCTCTGAGGCCAGCCTGAGCTACGCTTCGGGTATCACAGAGGCGGGGGTAATGGTGGGGATGGTGATGACCACGCGGGTACCGGTCTCCGGCTCACTTTCGATGCTGATGCTGCCGCCGTGCATCCTGATGAACTCACGTGCATAGAAAAGGCCGAGGCCGAAGCCTCGGATCTGACCGGTATGGTTCATGTCGACCTGGTAGAACTTCTCGAAAACCTTGGGGAGTTGCTCCTTGGCGATGCCGACCCCTTCATCCTCGACCACGATTTCGCAGCTTTCCTGAGAACACCTGAGAGTCACGTAGACCGTTCCCGAATCCTTGGAAAACTTGATGGCGTTGTCGACCACCTGCTGCAGCGAGAAACTGAACTTGGCCCGATCGAGCATGATCTCCGGCATCGGTTTCAGGTCCAGGTCCGAAGTGACATCCGGCTTGTCCGTCCATTCCCTCGACGCGCGCACAACTTTGGGAATGAGGAGGCCAAGATCGCACGGTTCGAGGTTGAGCCCGTCGCGGGCGTCCATCACGTTGGAAAAAGTCAGCAGATCGCTCACCAATCTTCCCAGGTAGCAGGCCTCCTCGTGGATGAGGCCGATGTTCTCCCTGGTGACCTCGTCTTCCGGGTCGTAAACGCCGTCGGCAAGGTTCTGCAGGAAAAGAGAGATGGCGGTGATGGGGGTGCGGAACTTGTGGGAGACGAGCGAGAGGAAGTTGGTCTTGAGGCGATCGAGGTTCTTGAGGCTGGCGATCTCTTCCTTGAGGGCCTTCTTCTCCAGGGCCTTGTCGACCGCGCTTTTCAGTTGCAGCAGGTTGATCGGCTTGTTGATGAAGTCGTCGGCATCGGCCTTGAGCGCCTTGAGGATCAGCTCCTTGTCGGCGAAGCCGGTCATCATGATCACCACGACCGTCGGCTCCCGCTCCTTGACCTTCTTGAGGAACTCGAGGCCGTCCAGCTTGGGCATCATGACGTCGGTGAGGATAACGTCGATGCCGCCGCGCAGGAAGAGGTTAAAGGCTTGTTCGCCGTCCTCCGCCTCCATCACCTCGTAATCACGGAGGGCCCGCTTGCAGAGGTCGCGGATCACCGCCTCGTCGTCGACGATGAGCAGCGTCTTGCGCTCCCGCTCCTGCATGAGGAGCTGACCGGATCTTTGGGTGAGTTGGAACATGAGCCCGGCACCTCGTGGCTAAAAACACCCGTCTACTTACTCAAGCTCTCCCTCCCCCTGCGGGGGAGGGTAGGGGTGAGGGAAGCCTCGCATCTTCGTGGAAAGTTCCCTCACCCCGGCCCTCTCCCGTAGGGAGAGGGGGAGTTGGCAGAGAGGGATTTGAAACAGGCAAAGTTACCCGACGATGTTGTACACCGCCTCCAGCGCCTCGGCCAGGTTTTCCGGCTTGGTGCCGCCGGCCTGGGCGAGCTCGGGCTTGCCGCCGCCGTTCCCCCCCACGATGGGGGCGATGGCCTTGATGATGTCGCCAGCCTTCCAGCGCGAGGAGAGGTCGGAGGTGACCGCCACCAGCAGGTTCGCCTTGGCGCCGTCGCTGGTGCCCAGCGCGATGATGCCGGAACCGATCCGCTCCTTGAGGGTGTCGGAGAGCTCGCGCAGCCCCTTGGCGTCGCCGCCGTCCACCTTCACGGAGAGGACCTTGACGCCGTTTTGCTCGCGGACCTGCTGGATCAGGTCGGCCGACTTGGACGCGTTCAGCCGTCCCTGCAGCGCCTCGATCTCTTTTTGCAGCTCGCGCTGGCTGGCAACCAGCTTGTCCACCCGGTCGAGATTGGCGCCCGCCTCGGCCTTCACCAGGGTGGCGATGCCGCGCTGCTCGTCCTCGAGCGCGTGCACATAGGCAAGCGCGCCGGCCCCGGTCTGGGCCTCGATCCTTCTCACGCCGGCGGCGATGCCCACCTCGGAGAGGATCTTGAAGAAGCCGATCTCGCCGGCGCCGTGCACGTGGGTGCCGCCGCACAGCTCGCTGGAGATGTCCCCCACCCGGACCACCCGGACGGTATCGCCGTACTTCTCGCCGAAGAGCGCGGTGGCGCCGGAGGCGAGCGCGTCGCTGGAGGCCATCTCGCGGATGTCGACCGGGGCGTTCTCCATGATGAACTCGTTGACCAGGGTCTCCACCTCGCGGATCTCGGCGGGAGTCATGGCGGAGAAGTGGGTGAAGTCGAAGCGGAGCCGGTCGGGCGCCACCAGCGAGCCCGCCTGCTTGACGTGATCGCCCAGCACCTTGCGGAGCGCGGTCTGCAGGAGATGGGTGGCGGTGTGGTTCCTGGCGGTCGCCGAGCGCTTGGCGGTGGAGACCTTCAGGTCGGCGGCCTCACCGGCGCGAATGCTGCCGGAGACGACCTTGCCGCGGTGCACGATCAGGTCGGGATAGGGACGGGCCGAGGAGCTGACCTCCAGGTGACCGGAGCCGGTGGAGATCAGGCCGGTATCGCCCACCTGACCACCGGATTCGCCGTAGAACGGGGTGGTGGCGGTGATGATCTCCACCTCGTCCCCCTCGTTGGCCTCCTCGACGGTGATGCCGTCCTTGATGATGGCGCTGATCGGCGAGTAGGCGGTCTGCTCGGAATAGCCCACGAAGTTGGTGGTGATGCCGGTGCCGTGCAGTTCCTTGTAGATGGCGGCGAGCCCTTCCTCGCCGGAGCCCTTCCAGTTCTCCCTCGCCTTGGAGCGCTGCCTTTCCATGCAGAGCGCGAAGCCGTCCTCGTCCAGGGTGAAGCCCTCCGCCTCGACGATGTCGGCGGTGAGGTCGACCGGGAAACCGAAGGTGTCGTACAGCTTGAAGATCACCTCGCCGGAGATGACGCTCTCGCCGGCTTCCGTGAGGCGGGCGGTCTCCTCGTTGAGGATGGCGAGGCCGCGGTCGAGGGTCTCGGCGAAGCGCTGCTCCTCGGCCTGGATCACCTTCTTCACGTAGTGTTCGCGCTCGATGAGTTCCGGGTAGGCGTCGGCCATCATCTGGTTGACGCCGTCCACCACCTTGTACATGACCGGATCGCTGATGCCGAGCATCTTGGCGTGGCGGGCGGCGCGGCGCATGATGCGCCTGAGCACGTAGCCGCGCCCCTCGTTGGAGGGGAGCACGCCGTCGCAGATCAGGAAGGTGATGGCGCGGGAGTGGTCGGCCATGACGCGCATGGAGACGTCGTCCTTCTCGTCGGCGCGGTACTTCTTGCCGGAGAGGGTCTCGATGTGGCGGATGATCCCCTGCAAGAGGTCGGTATCGTAGTTGGAGGTGACCCCCTGCATGACCGCGGAGATGCGCTCCAGGCCCATGCCAGTGTCGACCGACGGTTTGGGGAGCGGCGTCATGGAGCCGTCCTTGCTCCGGTTGAACTGCATGAAGACGTTGTTCCAGATCTCCATGTAGCGGTCGCAGTCGCAGCCGACCGCGCAGGTCGGGCTGCCGCAGCCGGTGCCGGGGCCGTTGTCCCAGAAGATCTCGGTGCAGGGGCCGCAGGGGCCGGTGTCGCCCATGGCCCAGAAGTTGTCCTTTTCGCCGAAGCGGTAGATGCGCTCCTTGGGCACCCCTTCCTGCTCGTGCCAGATGGCGGCGGCCTCGTCGTCATCGGTGTAGACCGTCACGTAGAGGCGGTCCTTGTTGAGACCGAGGTCTTGGGTGAGGAATTCCCAGGCAAAGGCGATGGCGTCCTTCTTGAAGTAGTCGCCGAAGGAGAAGTTGCCGAGCATCTCGAAGAAGGTGTGGTGGCGTGCGGTGCGCCCGACGTTTTCCAGGTCGTTGTGCTTCCCGCCCGCGCGCACGCACTTCTGGGAGGAGACCGCCCTCACGTAGTCCCGTTTTTCGAGGCCGAGGAAGGTGTCCTTGAACTGGTTCATGCCCGCGTTGGTGAAAAGGAGCGTGGGATCGTTTCTGGGGATGAGATTGGAACTCTCAACCAGGGTATGCCCCTTCTTCTGGAAGAACTCAAAAAATCTGGCCCGGATTTCTCTGCCTGTCATGTACAAAACCTCAGCTATATGGGAATAACCTTCTTAACCTAAAAAAAATTACCTAATGGAACGCGGATGACGCGGATTTTGCGGATTTACACGGATCAAGAGCAAAGACTTTTTGTTCTTAACCGAAATGTTTTATCCCTTTTATCCGCTTTTAGCCCTGTTCCAAAAGCCTTTGAATTTATTGTTTTTCTGGGTTGGTTTTATCCGCGGTAATCCGCTAAATCCGCGTCATCCGCGTTCTATGCCTTTGACTGCAACTGTTTCAGGATGGCCGCAAGGGAAAACCCTTTTCTCTGCAGGTAGCCGATCACCCGGCGCTTTTCCTTGTCGGTCGCGCAGCCGGCGTCGAAGCCGCTGAACCGCCTTGCCATCAGCTCGCCCAGCAGCTCCCCCTCGCTGTGTTCCTCGTCGATCTCGGCCAGCACCTCGGCTACGATGGCGGCTGCCACGCCGCGGCGGGCGAGTTCCATCTTCAGCCTGGCGCCGTAGCCCCTGCCGTTTCGGATGGCGGAGGACGCGAAGTGACGCGCGAAGCGGACATCGTCGAGGTAGCCAAGCTCCCTGAGCCTCGCCACGCTCTCCTCGATCCCCGCTTCCTCGTACCCCTTCTCCTTCAGCTTTCTCCTGAGTTCCGCCTCGGAGTGATCGCGCAGCGACAGAATCCTCAGGCTGCTGTCGAAGGGGGTACCCTGCTTCACCTAGTACTTCTCGATGACCATGTCGACGTTTTCGACCTTGGATTCTTCGTCGTCCTTGGTGAAGTTGTCCCAGTTGGTGTCCGAGGTGGAAGAGATACCGGAAACCTTGAGTGCGAAGTCGTCCGGGTTGCTGGACTGCCTCATCGCCTCTTCGTAGGTGATCAGCTTCTGGGTGAGCAGTTGCATGAGCGACTGGTCGAAGGTCTGCATCCCGTAGCTGGTGAAGCCTTGCGAGATGGCCTCCGGTATCTGCTTGGTCTTCTCCTTGTCGTCGATGCAGTCCCGGATACGGGCGGTGCCGATCATGATCTCGACCGCCGGCACGCGCCCCTTGCCGTCCGCCCGGGGCACCAGCCGCTGCGAGATGACCCCCCTGAGGATGCCGGACAGCTGCATGCGCACCTGCCGCTGGTGGTACGGCGGGAAGACCGAGATGATCCTGTTGATACTCTCGGCGGCGTCCAGCGTGTGCAGGGTGGAGAGCACCAAGTGGCCGGTCTCGGCGGCGGTCAGCGCGATCTCGATAGTCTCGTAGTCGCGCATCTCACCCACCAGGATGACGTCCGGGTCCTGCCGAAGCGACGAGGTAAGCGCCTTGCCGAAGGAGAGGGTGTCGAAACCGACCTCGCGCTGGCTGATCAGGCTCTTCTTGTCCTTGTGCAGGTACTCGACCGGATCCTCGATGGTGATGATGTTGCAGGTCCGGTTCTCGTTGATGTAGTCGATCATCGAGGCGAGCGTGGTGGACTTGCCGCTCCCGGTGGTGCCGGTGACCAGGATCAGGCCGCGGTGCTCCAGGGCGAGCTTCTTCAGGACCGGCGGCAGGTTGAGCGTCTCCAGGGTCGGGATGGCGATCGGGATGGCGCGCAGCACCATGGCCACGGTCCCGCGCTGGGCGAAGACGTTCACGCGGAAGCGCCCCAGGCCCGGCACGCCGTAGGAGAGGTCGGCCTCGTAGTTCTCCTCGAACAGCCTCTTCTGGCGGTCGTTCATGATGCCGAGCGCCATGGTCCGCACCACGTCGGCGGTGAGCCGCTCCGCGTTCGGGATGGCCCGTAAGGCCCCGTCAATCCTGACGATGGGAGGGAGTCCCGCCTTGAGGTGGATGTCCGAGCCCTTCGCCTTCATCGCTATGGCGAGTATTTCGTTGAGTTGCATGGGACCCCGCTAGAGTGCGGCTACCGCCTCTTCCGGAGCCAATAGCTTGGCCCGGATTTCCTGCGTGATTTCAGGATGCTCCTTCAGGAACAGGCGCGAGTTCTCGCGTCCCTGGCCGATGCGCTCTTTCCCGTAGGAGAACCAGGCGCCGCTCTTCTCGACCACGTTGCGTTCCACCGCGAGGTCGAGCACATCTCCCTCCTTCGAGATCCCTTCGCCATAGAGGATGTCGAATTCCACCTCTTTGAAGGGGGGAGCCACCTTGTTTTTGACCACCTTCACGCGGGTGCGCGAGCCGATCATGTCGTTGCCCTGCTTGAGGGCGGCGATCTTGCGGATGTCCATCCTGACCGAGGCGTAGAACTTGAGGGCGTTGCCGCCGGTGGTGGTCTCGGGGTTGCCGAACATGACGCCGATCTTCATCCTGATCTGGTTGATGAAGATCACGCAGCAGTTGGACTTGGAGATGATGCCGGTGAGTTTCCTCAAGGCCTGGGACATCAGGCGTGCCTGCAGACCCATGTGGGAGTCGCCCATGTCGCCCTCGATCTCCGCCTTGGGGACCAGGGCGGCCACGGAGTCGATGACCAGCACGTCGATGGCGCCGCTTCTCACCAGGGTCTCGGCGATCTCCAGCGCCTGCTCGCCGGTGTCCGGCTGGGAGACCAAGAGGTCGTCGGTCTTCACCCCGAGCTTCCTTGCGTAGCCGATGTCGAGGGCGTGCTCGGCGTCCACGAAGGCGGCGATGCCGCCGGTCTTCTGGGCCTCCGAGATGATGTGCAGGGCGAGGGTGGTCTTGCCGGAGGACTCCGGTCCGAAGATCTCGATCACGCGCCCGCGCGGCACCCCCCCGACGCCGAGGGCCAGGTCCAGGGAGAGCGAGCCGGTCGGGATGGAGGCCACATCCGGCAGAGCCTCCTCGTTGCCGAGCCTCATGATCGAGCCCTTGCCGAACTGTTTTTCTATCTGGCTGAGCGCCAGGTCAATCGCCTTCTCCTTGTCGAGCATCGCCATCTCGTATATCTCCTGTTCCGTGTAGGTCACGGTCTTTAATGGAAAAATGGAATCAACCACATGTAGCACAACCCACGACGGGTTTTCAAGCTGAACATCCCTGCAGGCAAAACAAGTTTATGTTCTATCTTCTACGCCGACCAACTCCCCCTCTCCCGACGGGAGAGGGTCGGGGTGAGGGAAGCCGCGCATCGGATGGAAAGTCTCCGCAGTCCCCTCTTCCAACACCCCTCTCCACCGGGAGAGGGCAGGGGTGAGGGAAGTCGCGCATCGGGTGGAAAGCATCCGCAGTGGCCGGCTGCGGTCCCCCTCCCTAGCCCTCCCCCTCCGGGAGAGGGGACATTCGGAGTTCATAACGTTATACGCGACAGATGTGAGTGTCGGTGCCACCCATGACAATGCGCAGACCTTACCTGAACGGCACGACAGATTAAGTCGCGAGCGAAACGACGGCAGAATTGCCGGATGGCTCTCCCCCGGGAAGGGCAATGCAGGAGATGTTACTACACTTTCCCGATAACAACAGGCGGCGGACGCAGACGTTAGAAGAGCGCCGGCTGGCTGATTTCCTGCTCCAGGGGGAGCAGCACGAAGAAGGAGCTTCCCCCCTCGCTCTCCACCCAGACCATGCCGCCGTGCGCCTCCACCATCCCCTTGACCATGGCGAGCCCAAGACCGGCCCCCTTCCCCTGCGTCCTGCTGCTGCCGCTGGAGTGGTGCCTGATCTCCCCTACCTCGTAGAAGATCTCAAAGATCCCCTGCTGCTCCTCCATCGGAATGCCGATGCCCGGATCCCTCACCTCCACCTCAAGGTAGCAGCGGTTGCCGCAGCGCCTTAGGAAGTCGGCGTTGAACTGTTCCAGCCGCTCCCGCCGCTCCCAGAGCGAGTTGACATCCACCACCCGTCCCCGCACCTCGATCTCGCTCCCCTCGGGGCTGAACTTCATGGCGTTCAAAAGCAGCTCCCCGAAGATCCGCTCCAGGTACTCGCGGTCACCATCGAAGAAGGGAAGCGCGTCGAGGCCAGTCAGCTTCACGCTCTGTCGGCGCTCATCGAGCTGCGGCTTCAGCTGCTCGGTCATGGCGTGGAGGAACTGCTGGAGGTGGACCACGGACGGTGCCAGCTGGTCCCCCCGCGCCTCCAGCTTGATCAGCTTCAAGAGGTCGGCCACCAGCTCCCTGAGCCTCAGCCCGCCGTTTTTGACCATCTCCAGTACCGCGGCGTGCTCCGGGCGGCTCTCCACGTCCTGCAGCAGATAATCGGCGCCGGAGATGATGCTGGTGAGCGGGGTATTGAACTCGTGGGAGACCATGCCCAGGAACTGGTTTTTCATGCGGTCCAGGCGGTTCAGCTCCAGGTTCGCCTGCTCGACCAGGGCCAGGTTCTTCTTGAGTTTGATTTCGGAGAGGGAGAGGTTGTGGCTGGACTTCTCCAGCAGATGATGGGAACGGAGCAGCTCCGCGCTCTTCCAGTTGAGTTCCGCAAACAGGCGGTTCTTCTCGATCACGTTGGCCAGTTGCTTGCCGACGCTTTCCAGGAAGCGCAGGTCCTCCTCCGTGTAGCTGTGCGGGGAGAGATGCAAAAGATGCATGACGCCGACCAGGTGCCCCTGCACGAAGAGCGGGACGCCGGTTATGCTGCGCCAGCCGTACGCTTGCGCGCTGTCGAACAGGCTCCCCGGCGGTCCCTCCTCTACCACGCTGACCCCCATGCAACAGACGGGGGCCTTGAAGGCGGAGGCGAGCTGCTTGGCAAGGGAATCGGCAACCTGCCGGGACACCGAGAGCTGGGGAGGCTTGCCGGCCTCACCCACCAGGTGGACGGTACCGCCGCCTGCCCCGAACAGCTCCATGATCTCCACCAGGGTCTCCTCGGGGACCCCTACCCCCGGCCCCTGCTTCATGCCGGTGAGGATGTCGTTCAGGATGGAGAGTTCCCGGTTGCGGTGCCGGATCTCCCTCTGGGTCTGCACCTGCAGGGTCACGTCCCGGACGATGCAGTGGACCACCTGTTCGTCGACCAGGTCGATCAGCCTGCCGCTTATTTCGCCGAGGAAGATGCTGCCGTCCTTCCTCTGGAACTGGAGCGGCTCCGAGCTGACCGTGCCGTGCCGCTTGAGCTGGTAGACGAAGGAGCGGAACTTCTCACGCTCGTCCGGATGCAAGAGGTCGCGCCCCAGCATGGAGGAGAGCTCCTCCTTGTCGAAGCCGAGCAGTTCGAGTCCCTGGCCGTTCGCCTCCTCCAGGGCGCCGGTCTCCGCGTTGAAGACGAAGATGGCGTTGCCGGCGTCCTCCAGGAGCGACTTGTAGCGGCAGGCGGCCTTGGCCACCTCCTGCTGCATCCCGCTGATCTCCAGGCGCAGCCCGCTCAACACGCTCCCCCGGCGCTTCTTCAGGGACGCCGAGATCACCAGCAGCACGGGGGCGAGCGCGACCACCACCGCCGGATGGACCCAGGGCGACAGCGGGTAGTTCCGGTCCATCCAGAGGAGGACCAGTTCACAGGCGAGCAGCAGTAACAGCGGAACAAAGTGCAAGGTGCCTCCCGTAACAGGCAAGCAACGACAGCTCACGAAATCCGCATCCCCTCTCACGCCCCATCCCCACCCTGTCCCTCCCCTTGAAGGGGAGGGGACGCGAGGTCTGAGGGGTCGGCTCAGCAAGGGGCAAAGTCTTTCCCCACCCACTCCTCTCCCGCAAACTCTCCCTCCCCTTCAAGGGGCGGGCCGGGGTGAGGATGGGGGAGTTGCTACTTCTGCAGCGCCAGCAGGTAGCACCTCAGCCAGTCGAGCGCGGTGAAGCAGGTCATCCCCCGCACCGCCTCGCGGTCGCCCGGGAAGTTGTACCTCTCCACGCGGCAGGAAACACCGTCGGCCATGGCGATATGCACCGTCCCCACCGGTTTTTCGTCCGAGCCCCCTTCGGGGCCGGCGATGCCGGTGACGGAGAGGGCGAGGTCGCTTCCCGCCGCCTGGCGCGCTCCGGTCGCCATGGCGCAGGCCACTTCGGAACTGACGGCGCCATGGGCGATGATCAGCTCGGGGGGGACGGAGAGCATCCTGCTCTTCGCCTGATTGCTGTAGGTGACGTTCCCCTCCAGGAAGTAGGCGGAGCTCCCGGCCACCCTGGTGATGCGGGCGGCGATCATGCCGCCGGTGCAGGATTCCGCGAGCGCCAGGGTTTTCCCGCTCTTTCTGAACAGGGCGGCCAGCACGTCGTCCATGGTCTCGTCGTCCCGGCCGAAGGTCTCGGCGGAGAGCCGGCCGCGGATCTCGGCCGCCGACTTCTCCAGCAGCTCCAGGTGCCGCACGTCCGCGCGCAGGATCAGGTGCACCTCCGGGAACTTGACGCAGTAGGCAAGCTCAACCGGCGAGTCGGCGGGAAGGCATCCCTCCAGGCGCGCGGCGACGGCGGCCTCGGAGATGCCGAACAGTTTCAAGGTGATCCGCCGCCAGCCCCCTTTACCCTCCCCCGCCAGGGTGGGAAGCACCGTGTCGTCCAGCATCCTCTCCATCTCGAAGGGCACCCCGGGCATGAAGAAAAACCGGCAGCCGTCCAGGGTGAGCTGGAAGCCGCAGGCGGTGCCGAGCGGATTGGGGATCAGCGTGCACCCGGCCGGGAGCAGGGCCTGGCTGAGATTTTTCGGGTGCAGACCTCCGGTGGTGCGGTTGGAGAAACTCCCCAGGTGCTCCAGCGCCTCGGCGGAGACCTCCAGCTGGACCCCCGCCACCCGCGCAGCCGCCTTGGTGGTCAGGTCATCCGGGGTGGAGCCCAGCCCGCCGGTGACTACCACCGCCTGGTGGCCGGCGGAGAGCTCCCTCAGGGCCGCAACGATGGCTTCCTCGTCGTCCGCCACCGTCAGGTGCCTGGCCACCCTGACGCCGGCGTCGTAGAGCCTGCCGGCGATGTGGGCGGCGTTGGTGTCGACGATCTCGCCGGTGAGGAGCTCGTCGCCGATGGAGAGGGTCGCTATCTTCACAGAAGCCTCATGATGAGATGGGTGGCGATGCAGGCGTAGACGCCGGCGACGATGTCGTCCAGCACCACACCGTAGCCGTTTTTCAGGTGGCGGTCGAACCAGCGGGCCGGCTGCGGCTTGGTAACGTCGAAGAGCCGGAACATGAAAAAGCCGACCAGCACCGACTGCCAGGAGACCGCCACCGCGGTCATGGTGACCAGGAACCCCGCCACCTCGTCGATCACGATCTTGCCGGAATCGTGCTCGCCGTAGAGCTCCTCGCCGAAGCAGGACACCCAGCAGGCGAACAGGGTGAAGGCGACGGTGGTCAACAGGTAGAGCGGCAGCGGAAGCCGGGAGAGCGCCAGGTAGAACGGGATGGCCCCCACCGTTCCCACGGTGCCGGAGGCTACCGGCGCGAGGCCGGTCCCGAACCAGGTGGTGGCGACAAAGGCGAAGCGTCTCATCCTAAAGCCGTCTCCCGCTCCACGATCCGGTACACCTCGATGAGCGGCAGGGAACGCGCCAGCGCGATCTCCCGGCAGGAGTCGTACTCCGGCGTTACCCGCCCCCCTTCCAGCACCTTCACGCGCACCGTCCCCAGCGAGGTCTCCCGCTCCCGGACTTCCCGGGCCAAAGTGATGCGCCGGACCGGGTAGTAGCGAAGGCCGATGGCGGTGGACTCGGAGAGGATCAGGGAGGAGAGCGCGTCCAGCTCGGGCTTCCGGGCGATCACGGTCAGCCGGGTGGCGGGACGGTTCTTCTTCATCTGCAGCGGGCTGAAGGCGACGTCCAGCGCGCCTGCCTGCAGCAGCCGTTCCATCAGGAAGCCGAACAGCTCCGGGTTCATGTCGTCGATGTGGGTCTCGATGACCAGCACCTCTTCCTCGTCACGCGCCGCAGCCACCTCCCCCAGCACCACGCGGAGGAGGTTGGGGAGCTCGGCGAAATCCTTCTCGCCGGCGCCGTAGCCGATCTGGCCGGCCGTCATGGCCGGCGGCGCGCCGAAACCTTCGGCGAGGGCGGCCACGATGGCGGCCCCGGTCGGGGTCACCCGCTCTCCCTCCCCGATGTCCCCCGCCAGCGGGATTCCCTGTAGCAGATGGGCGGTGGCCGGTGCGGGGACCGGGAGCCGGCCGTGGGCGGTCTGCACGAAGCCGCGCCCGAAGGGAAGCGCCGAGGCATAGACCTTGTCGATGCCGAGGTAGTCGAGGCCGATCGCGGTGCCCACGATGTCGACGATGGAATCGATGGCCCCCACCTCGTGGAAATGGACCCGTTCCAGCGGCACGCCGTGCACGGCGGCTTCCGCCTCGGCGAGCCGCCTAAAGATCCGCTGGGCAAGCTCCTTCACCCGCGGCTTCAGCGAAGAGGCCTCGATCATGGCGGCAATGCCGGAATAGTGGCGGTGCGGCTGGTCTTCCTTGAGCAGGGTGACCTTGAAGGAGGTGCCGGATACCCCGTGGCGCGAGGCCCGCGAGCTGTCGAGGGCGTAGCCGGAGAGCGGAAGCTTGTCCAGCTCCTCACGAAGCGTCTCAAGCGGCAGTCCCAGCTCCAGCAAGGCGGCCACCGTCATGTCGCCGGCGATCCCCGCAAAGCAGTCGAAGTACGCGATCTTCATGCATGGATCCTATTCATCAGGCTCGCCGCGTAGGCCGCGCCGAAGCCGTTGTTTATATTGACCACGGTGACCCCCGCGGCGCAGGAGTTCAGCATGCCCAGCAGGGCCGCCACTCCGCCGAAGGCCGCGCCGTAGCCGACCGAGGTGGGGACCGCGATCACCGGCTTGTCCACCAGCCCTCCCACCACGGAAGGAAGCGCGCCTTCCATGCCGGCGACCACGATGATCACGGCGGCCTCGGCCAGGAGCGCCTTCCTGGCCAACAGGCGATGCAGCCCGGCGACCCCCACGTCGTAGAGCTTCTCTACCTCGTTCCCCATCAATTGCGCGGTGAGCACCGCCTCCGCCGCCACCGGGATGTCCGAGGTGCCGGCGCAGACCACCAGCACCTTCCCCTTACCGCGCATCTTTACCGGATGCTGCTCGATGGTCAGGGCGCGGGCGTCGGCGTGGTAGATTGCAGCGGGGAAGAGGGGGGCGAGCTTCTTCCCCTTGGCGGCGTTCACCCTGGTGGCGAGCACGTTACTCCCCTTCTCCACCAGTGCCGTAATGATGGTCTGCATCTGGGCGACGCTTTTCCCCTGGCCGAAGATCACCTCGGGGAATCCCTGGCGCAACGAGCGGTGGTGATCCACCGTCGCGCACCCCAAGTCCTCGAAGGGGAGGTGCTTCAGCCGTTGGAGCGCCTGCGCCACGTCGACCGTACCGTCGCTGACCTCCTTGAGGATCTTTTCGATAGCGCTGCTATGCATGCTCGGACTGTCTCCCGTTATCTTGAAAAATGGCATTAAGCTAACATAGAACGGAGCGTTCCGCTGCATAAAAATGGGCTTCCATGGCGGTGCGGGAACATTTTTGTGACATAGGAGGAGGCGGGTGTGAGTGGCAGGGAGTCGGGCGGGATTGAATCGGTATCGGCGGACATGCAGTAGCTACCGGTATTAAACAAAAAAGCCCGCGTGAGCGGGCTTTCGCTGGCTGGATAGTTGGTCGGGGGATCAGGTCCCGTCATCGCAGTTCAAGAGCGCCTGGATACTGCTCCCGTTCGACCTTATACGCTTCCAGTCCGCTCCTGAGATGATTCAGATCCGCTGCACAACTGCTGATGTAGGCACGGGAACGAAAGGAGGTATACTGCGGGACGGTGATCATTACCAGAACTGCCATAATGGCCACAACCACCAGCATCTCGACGAGCGTGAACCCTTTCTGGTTGACCTCGATAGCCATGACTCCCTCAAAGTAAAAGCGGACCAACTGGCGACCTGACTGTTGGCCGCTCCGGCAAGTGCCGGCGCGCCAAGCGCACTGCGGCACGGTCCTTATAACATGCCCGCCGCAAAAGTAACAGTACCCAGAGAAGGGGATGGCACCGGCTGCTCGGCCATCAGCATCCCTGCAGGGCAGCTCCTGAAAAACTGAAGGGAGCCGCTGCAGGTTCGATACTCTCGATCGGATTGCCGCAGTACGGGCATACCGTGCAGGAGGGATCGACGTAGCGCAGGCAGTAGCGGAAGCTGCACTGCTTGGGCCTTCTTTTGGAGACAAAGCCGAGCTGTTTTTCGACCGCCTGCTTGACCGCTTGGCATTCCAGCGCTTCTTCCATCTGGAGCCTGCGTTTTTCAACATTCTCTGCCTTTTTCTGCTTGCCCCGTTTTGACATCTTCGCCTCCCAATTACACCAGTTCTCAGCTCTTGCGCGTTTTTCGGGCCAGCAGATTCCTGGAAGGGGGAACTTCCGTATGCCTTACCAACGTTTATCAGGGAACGTGTCCGGCTTTTCTTCCCGTCGACCTCACTATACTTTCTCGA
Source organism: Geomonas sp. (assembly GCF_035254065.1). Taxonomy (GTDB): domain Bacteria; phylum Desulfobacterota; class Desulfuromonadia; order Geobacterales; family Geobacteraceae; genus Geomonas. The sequence goes on along the minus strand of NZ_DATFBA010000096.1, from coordinate 377 downwards.
TTCAATCTTACCAACGAAAAAAAGGGGACGCTCCCCAAAAAATCGTCCCCTCTCCCGCATCTTAGAGCTGGATCACCAAGTCGGCGCAGGCCGGGTAACAGCCGGCCGCCACCCTCCGCCACTTCCCCGCGCCGGCATTCCTCTTCTCCCCGGAACGCCGATCACCCCTCCAGCGATTCCAAGGTATGGGCCAGGTCGGACACCTGGTAGGGCTTCTTGACCGCGGCCAGGAAGCCGTAATTGCTGGCATTGGAGAGCGACAACTCGTGGGAGTACCCGCTGGAGACCACCAGCTTGGCCGCCGGGTCGTAGGCGAGGAGCCGCTGGGCCGCCTCCCGCCCCCCCATCCCCCCCGGGATGGTCAGGTCCATGATCAC
>NZ_DATFBA010000095.1:0-4882 GCF_035254065.1 Geomonas sp. | reverse complement strand
AGCGCCATCATCGTCCGCATCATCCTGAACTCCGAGGTGTCCCTGGTCTACTGTGCGGTCTGCGCGCCGCTGGCCGGCATCATGCTCAACAACTCGTTGCCGGTGGTGATCTACGCCCTGTTGGGAGGCATCGTGGGCGCCCACGGGGTGCGCCAGTGCAAGGAACGGGGGACCATCTATTCGGCCGGGCTCAAGCTGAGCGTGGTGAACATGGCCGCGGCCCTCTGCTTCCACTTCTACGGCGAGAACCCCTTGTCACTGCAGACCGTCTACTGCCTGATCTTCGCCTTCCTGGGGGGCTTCATCAACGCCATCTACGTCTCCGGCACCGTCCCCCTCATCGAGGCGGTCTTCCATTACACCACCGACGTGAAGCTTCTGGAGTTGGCCAACCTCAACTCGCCGCTTTTGCGCGAGCTGATGATCCGGGCCCCCGGCACCTACCACCACAGCGTGCTGGTGGGGAACCTGGTGGAGGCGGCCGCGGAGGCGATCAACGCCAATCCGCTTCTGGCCCGGGTGGCGGCCTACTACCACGACATCGGCAAGCTGAAGAAGCCCCAGTACTTCATCGAGAACATCCGCGACGCGGAGAACCGGCACGACAAGCTCTCCCCCAGCATGAGCGCGCTGATCCTGATCTCCCACATGAAGGAGGGGGTGGAACTCGCCCGCGAGCACCACCTGGGGCTTCCCATCATCGAGATCATCCGCCAGTCCCACGGCACCTCGCTCATCAGCTACTTCTACCTGAAGGCGAAGGGACTGGAGACCCCCGGGCAGCCGACCGTGGACGAGCGGGATTTCCGCTACCCCGGTCCCAAGCCGCAGACCAGGGAGGCGGGGCTCGTGCTTCTGGCCGACTGCGTGGAGGCCGCCTCGCGCACGCTCACCGATCCCACCCCCGCCCGCATCCAGGGGCTGGTGCAAAAGATCATCAACAACATCTTCATCGACGGCCAGCTCGACGAGTGCGAGCTGACCCTCAAGAACCTGCACGTGATCGCCAAGAGCTTCAACCAGATCCTGTCCGGCATCTACCACCACCGGATAGACTACCCGGAGCCGGCCTACAAGGAGAAGACGCTTGCCAAGAAGGGACCAGAGGATATCGATAACGAATCGCCAAAGGCGGAGAACGGTCGCGAAGACGGAACTGCGAAAGGTGGCGCAGAGGATCTTAGACGCCTTGGGATGTCCTGAGGCGGAGCTGTCGGTGACCATCGTGGGAGACCGCTCCATCCGGACCCTGAACCGCGACTACCTGGGGCGTGACAAGTCGACCAACGTGATCTCCTTCGCCATGCAGGAAGGGGAGTTCGGCTCCATCAACCCGGACGTTTTGGGAGACGTGGTGATCTCGGCGGATACCGCGGCCCGCGAGGCGGAGGAGGCGGGGGAGAGTTTCCTGAGCCGGCTCTACTTCCTGCTTCTGCACGGCATCCTGCACATCACCGGCTACGACCATGAGCGAAGCGGCGAGGCGGAGGCCCTCCGTATGGAGGCCAAGGAACGGGAGATCTTCGCGATGCTCCAGGAAGAGGGGCTTGTCTAAGGGGAAGGAACCGGGGAAGACGACAGTTTGCGCTGGAGGGCGCCTCTACATGAAGCCTACCCGCTTCATCGATTCCGTTAACTGCGCCATCGACGGTATTCTCTACGCGGTGCGCACCCAAAAGCACATGCGCTACCATTTCCTGGCCGCGCTTTTGATACTGTGCGCAGCCCTCCTGTTCCGGGTCACGGCGACCGAGTTCATGCTGCTCGCCCTGCCGATCTCCTTCGTGCTGTTCGCCGAACTGGTCAACACCGCCATCGAGGTGGTGGTCGACATGATCTCGCCGGAGTTCCATCCGCTGGCCAAGATCGCCAAGGACGTCGCGGCGGGAGCCGTGCTGGTCTCCGCCTTCGGTACCGGGGTGATCGGCTACCTGGTGCTCTCCAAGTACATCTTCCCGCTGCACCGGAGGACTCTCTCCCTGATCGGCACCGCTTCCGAGATGGGGACCGTGGTCTCGGTCATCCTGGTGCTGATCCTGGTCATCATCCTGAAAGCCAAGAGCGGGAAGGGGGCGCCGCTCGAGGGAGGGATCCCCAGCGGCCACGCCGCGGTAGCCTTCTCCATCGCCACCTCGGTCTCGCTCAACACCCAGGACCCGCTCACCTCCCTGCTCAGCTTCACCCTGGCGGTGATGGTGAGCCACTCCCGGTTGCTGCTGCGCATCCACACTGCGCGGGAAGTGGTGCTGGGGGCGCTGACCGGGACTGTGCTGACCGCCCTGGTGACCCTGCTGTTCAAGGGGTTCGGCTAAGGTGGGTGAAAACGAAGAAGCAAACCTACTTATGGAGGAGCCATACTGTTGGACGATGAAAACGGACGAAAGGGGCAGGGGCTGATAGATTCCCTGAGCAGGCTGTTGATGGGGAAGCGGCGGGTGACCGAGGCGGAGATCCAGGAGATGATGGACGCCGGTCAGCAGGAAGGGGTGATCAACCCCGAGGAAAACGCCATGATCCGCTCCATCCTCGCCCTGGGGGACTCCAAGGTGCGCGAGATCATGCTGCCGCGCACCGAGATGGCCTGCGTCGCCGTCGAGGACGAGATCGGCAAGGTGCTGGAAGAGATCATCGCCTGCGGCCATTCGAGACTCCCGGTCTACGAGGGGACCATCGACAATATCATCGGGCTCATCTACGCCAAGGACCTCCTCAAGTACTGGGGACAGGCCAGCTCGGAGATCGAGCTCAGGAAGCTGATCCGCGCCCCCTTCTTCGTACCGGAAACCAAGAACCTCGAGGAGCTTTTGCACGATTTCAAGAAGCGGCGGGTCCATATCGCCGTGGTGATCGACGAGTACGGCGGCACCGCCGGCCTGGTCACCATCGAGGACCTGCTCGAGCAGATCGTGGGGGATATCCAGGACGAGTACGACCTGGAGACCCAGAGGCTGACCGTGGAGCCGGACGGGGCGGTGATCGCCGACGCCAGGCTCCCCATCGAGGAACTGGAGGAGCATTTCCGCGTCGAGGTCGAGAGGGAGAAGTTCGAGACCCTGGGGGGCTTGATCTTCCATCTCACCGGGCGCATCCCGGCGGCGGGCGAGGTGGTCGAGAACCACTCCCTGGTGATGACCGTGCTGGAGGCGGACGAGCGGAGGATAGCCAAGGTGCGCGTGGTAAGGCGCGAGCCGGGGTTGCAGGATAAGGAAAACGAAGAGCCGTGAATAAAGTGACAGCGCCGCCGGGTGAGCCGGTGACGCTCAGATATCTCTTGGCCGCCCTGTCGGGAGCGTTGTTGGCGCTCTCCTTCCCGAGGCCGGGGCTGTCGATCGTGGCGTGGTTCGCCCTGCTTCCGCTGCTGCAGGCGGTGATCGGAGCCTCCGCCAGGACTGCCTTCAAGGTCGCCTTCACCGGCGGGGTGGTGGCCTACGCGGCGATCCTGTACTGGCTGAACATCGTCTTGATCAGCTACGGCAAGCTGCACTGGACGGTGAGCGCCTCGCTGTATCTCGTGCTGGCAGCCTACCTGGCGCTCTATCCGGCGGTGGTGGTCTCGCTGGTGCGGCGGGCCGAGATGAGGGGGATCTCCTCCCTCTGCTCATTCCCGGTGCTATGGGTGGCGGGGGAGCTGGTCCGCTCCTATCTGCTGACCGGTTTCCCTTGGGCGAACCTCGGCTACACCCAGTACCGCACGCTCCCCCTGATACAGATCAGCGACCTGACCGGGGTGTACGGGGTGAGCTTCCTGATCGCCTTCGCCAACGTCGTCTTCCACAAAGGGTGGGTCTGGTTCAGGGACAAGGATGCGCGCTACCCGTTGGCGGGGGTGCTGATCCTGCTGGCCCTTTTGGTGCTATCCCTCGGCTACGGTTTTTCCGCGCTGAACAGGCCCGACAGCGGTAAGCTGCAGCGCGTGCTGCTGGTGCAGGGGAACATAGCGCAGGACGTGAAGTGGAATCCCGCCTACCAGGAGGCCACCGTACGGACCTACGAGCGGTTGACCAGGCAGGGATGCCAGTCGCCGGACACCCTGGTGGTATGGCCGGAGAGCGCGCTTCCCTTCTACCTGCAGGGGGAGCCTCGCTACGCGGCGCGGGTCACCTCGCTTGCTACCGAGCTCAAGAGTTGCCTGGTTACCGGGAGCCCCGCCCTGGAGAGGGAAGGCGCCCTCACCCGCTATCTGAACAGCGCCTTCCTGATCTCCCCGACCGGCGGAGTCTTGGGGCGAAGTGACAAGCTCCACCTGGTCCCCTTCGGCGAGTACGTGCCGCTGGCCGCGCTGTTCCCTTTCGTGAACAAGCTGGTGGCCGGAATCGGCGACTTCTCCCCCGGCAAGGAGGCGGTTCCCCTGCCGATGCCGGGTGGCAGGATAGGGGTGCTGATCTGTTTCGAGGCGATCTTCCCCGAGGTGGCCCGCTCGTATGTGGAGCGGGGGGGCGGGCTGCTGGTAAACATCACCAACGACGCCTGGTTCGGGAATTCCTCTGCCCCCTACCAGCATCTCTCCATGACGGTGTTTCGGGCGGTGGAGAACCGGGTCCCGCTGGTGCGCGCCGCCAACACCGGGATCAGCGCGGTGATCGACAGCAAGGGACACGTCCGGGGGATGACGCCGCTCTTCGCGGAAGCGACACTGGCCGCCGAGGTCAGGCGCGGCGAGGGAGGGAGCTTCTACACCCGTCACGGCGACCTCTTCGCCTTGGCCTGCCTGGGCGGCGCGTTGGCGATAGTAATCGCCTGTTTCATGAAAAGTGCTCTGCCGTCCGATGCCCCTCTCCCGGAGGGGGAGGGGTAGGGGAGGGGGAACGCGGCACCGTTGCACGATGTGGCCACATCTGTAAGAGGCAAAAGCAAATCCCCCCTGTCCCCCCTTTATCAAGGG
>NZ_DATFBA010000094.1:0-14884 GCF_035254065.1 Geomonas sp. | reverse complement strand
AGCTATTGGACGCGTCTCTATGACGGGAGTCGATACATGCCCGACCATATACCAGTCGTCAATATCCAGTACCAGGCTCTCGCGTCCTGCCGCTGACCCCATCGCGGCAGGAAGAGGGCCTTTTTTTTAAAGGAGGATCAGATACCGCACAAACCTAGCAGGACATGTAATTAAATCACGGTGAACCAAACCAACAGGAGGAAATGATGAGCTTAAAGAAAACGATGCTGGCTGTCGCAGCAGTGGGAGCAGTGTCCGCGGCCACCGCGGTACCGGCAATGGCGCTGGAAAACGAGTTTCACGGCATGTTCAGGTTGAGGGCATTCGTCTCCAACTTCGACGATTCCGGTTCCGGCGCAGTGGCCATTGGCAAGCAGCCGGGCTCCGTGGTGATCAACTCGGTGCAGTACCCGGGCGGCAGGCCCTACAACAACCCCCCCACCTACACCTACGTCGAGCAGCGCGCACGCCTCATGTACATCGCCAAAGCAAACGACGACCTGAGGCTGGTAACCCACTTCGAGTTCGACTCCCGTTGGGGTGACAACTCCTACAACTCCAACGCCATCAACGTCAACGCCACCGGCGGCACCGCCCTCTCCTCCGCCACCAGGAACAACGGCGGCGGTATCGGCGCCGACCAGACCAACCTGGAAACCAAGAACATCTACCTCGATTTCAAGATCCCCAGCACCCCGGTCAGGGTGAAAGCCGGTATCCAGGGCTGGACCGACAACTACAAAGGTATCATCTTCAACAACGACGCAGCCGGCGTGACCGCCGTCGCTCCGGTCGGCCCGGTCACCATCAAAGGCGCCTACTTCCGCTTCGACGACGGCACCGGCCTGGGCACCGCTGCCACCACCACCAACGGCTACTTCGGCGCTGACAACGCCGGCACCCCCCTCCTGCAGGGCGGAGGCGCTACCACCGCCACCTTCGGCGCCACCGGCAACGCCGGCAACAACCAGACCGTCGGCTTCAACACCCGCGACTTCTACACCATCGGCGCCCAGATGGCCATCACCAAGCAGTTCTCCATCGGTGCTGACTATCACCTGCTCTACAGCGACATCTTCCGCAAGGTCTCCGAGAAGACCATGGTGCAGACCGTCGGTATCAACTCCGAGGCTAAGTTCGGTCCGGCCACCGTCAACGGCTTCTTCCTGTACCAGTTCGGCCGCCTGGGCCTCACCCCGCCGAACGCTGCCATCAATGGCCACCAGAGCCTGAGCGCCTGGTCTGCCAACCTGGCAGGCAAGATGCCGGTCGGCCCGGGTACCCTCAAGCTGACCGCCCTCGCCCTCTCCGGCGACAAGAACACCAGCACCACCGGCGGCATGAGGACTGACTTCCAGACCATCATGGAGCGCGGCACCACCACCTCCGGCCACACCTTCTACGAGGCCAACTCCCAGATCCTGCTGAGGAACATCTACGCCACCGCCCAGACCGACCGCGCCGTGGTATTCGACCTCAACAACAACGGCCGCGGCATCGTGACCGCCTTCGCCGGTTACGACCTCCCGATCGGGAAGTTCTTCGCCAACACCAACGTCGGCATCGGCTGCGTCTACTCCGACAACCCGAACTCCAACAACGGCGGCATCGGCGCCCAGCACGGCAACATCATGGGCTACGAGTTCAACACCGAACTCGGCTACAAGCTCTATGACAACATGACCGCCAGCTTCGCAGCCGCTTACATGGTTCTCGGCAACTTCTACGACACCGCAGCCGGTAAGCCGGACAACCCCTACAGCACCAAGATCATGCTGAACTACACCTTCTAAGAAGGTATAGCGCCGCACCCAAAAGCCGGAGAGGCAACTCTCCGGCTTTTTTTGTGCCCGGTGCCTCATTTTTTTTCGTGGCCGCCATCGCTCCACCCCGGTCCGATCCCTGAAAAAAGTGCGGACCAGAGTCCCCAAAGGCCTCGTAAAACAAGCGGAAAAAAGCTGACGCTAAAACAATGTCACTATGGCTTCTCTTATTAAAAAAGGAGTTTGACATGGGTGCAGAAAATGCTTAAATACAATTATCAAGCCAACTTCAGCCGCAGGGAAAGGAGCGAAACATGAAAAAAATGGTACTGACGATGGCAGCCGCCTTCTGCGTGATGTCGACGGTTCCGGCGTTCGCCCAGATGTCGCAGGCCGAGAAGGATGAATGCATTCTGGCCTCGAAGAACTGCATGGATCAGGTAGACGACATCTACAAAAGGATGCACAAGCTGAACAAGGAAATCAAAAAGGGCACGAAGGTCTATACCCCGGCCGAACTGAAAAAACTGCAGCAGAAACTCCAGGAAACCGACGACATGCTGCGCAAGATGGAACAGGCAGGCGGGAGCTAATCTGAGGTTGGCAGCCGCCACTGCCCGCAATGGAGCGAGCCATTGACGGCGCTGCGGCGACAGGATTCATCACCGAAAAAAGCGGATCGAAAGGTCCGCTTTTTTAGTGCCCGCGGCTAGACCTGGAGCGGCGGTCCGTCCGACCCGAGAAAGGCCCGCGACACTAATGAAACCCTTTGACTTGACAGGGAAGCTCTGCGATAATCCGGCAGCAAATTATCCCCGGAAGAAAGCGGAGCAATGATGAAAAGATCTCTAGTTGCCACCCTCGTTCTCGCCCTCGGCCTGCTGCTCGCACCTCTGGCTGCCTTTGCCTCGCCGATCAAGACCTTCATCAAGGATTTCACCGTCTCCGCCCCCGCCCCCGACAACCTCAAGTCCACTCTCAAGACCCTGCTCGCCTCCCGGCTGAGGGGCGACGGCATCGAGATCGTCGAGACCGAGGCCGAGGCCGAGGTGGTGGTTTTCCCGAGCTACACCCAGCTCGGCAAGATGTTCAGCCTCGACGCGGTGGCCAAGAGCGCCCCCGGTCGCCAAGTGGCAACGGCATACGAGCAGGGGGACAACCCTGACACCGTCATCGCCTCCCTCGGCAAACTCGCCGGTAAACTGAAGGAGGAGATCACCAAGGGATACACGGTAGCGGCGGCCCCCGCCCCTGTCCAGGCAGCCCCTGTCCAGACAGCCCCTGTCCAGGCGGCCCCTGCCCCAGTCCCAGCGGTTCCTGCCTCGGCCCCGGCGGTTTCTGTCCCGACCCCGGCGGTTTCGGCCCCGGCCCCGGTGGTTTCTGCCCCGGCCCGCACTACACCGGCACCTCCTGCCGCGCTGCTCGCGGAGCCCGCCCCGGCCATTCCGGCCGCCGTCATTACGTCCCAGGGGCCGCACGCCGTCTGGAGCAGCCCGCGCCTGGCTGGCGCCCAGAGCGCCGTGGCCCTCGCAGGTCCCGACCAGTTCCTGACCGTCCAGGGGCAGGCGATCCTGCTCTACCGCAAGGACGCGAAGTTTACCGTAGTCGCGCAGATCGAGGTGTCGTCGCGGCTGAAGGTGGTTGGGCTGGACACCATCCCCGCCCCGGAAGGGGGAGTACTCGCCTTCGTGAGCGCCATCGACGACGGAGAGGCATCGAGCTCCGTCTACCAGGTCAGCGCTGACCGCTTCAAACTGCTCGCCAACAAGGTTCCCTACCTGTTCAGGAGCGTGGCGCTGTTCGGCGGCCCGAAACAACTCTTCGCGCAGCAGATCACCAGCGGCGCCCAATACTACGGCGATGTCTTCCAGGCCTCCTTCGTGAACGGCGAAGTCAAGCTCGGCAAAGCCGTCAAGCTCCCCAGCTACGCCAACATCTTCAACTTCAACATGTTCCGCGACAAAGCAGGCAACAGCTACACGGTCGCCTTCACCGAAAGCGGCTACCTGGCCGTCTTCTCGGATGCCGGCAACGAACTCTGGAGAAGCGAGGACAAGTTCGGCGGCTCCGAGAATTTCATCATGGGGCACGACCCGGAGTACGAGCGCTTCTACTCCAACGGCGACAAGCCGCGCTTCCTCGACCAGCGCATCCTGGTCACCGAGGGGGGCGACCTGATCGTGCCGCAGAACAGTGGCTTCATGGTGGTGGGGAACATGCGCTCCTACACCAAGTACAGCCTTGCGGGGCTCACCTGGAACGGTTCGGCACTGGAGGAGTCCTGGAAGACCAGGCAGGGGCAGGGATACCTGGCCGACTACCTCCTCGACCCGGCCTCCCGTCATCTGGTGGTGCTGGAAGTGACCCAGAAGGAAGGCGTCTTCGGCAAGGGCGCCAGCGCCCTCAGGGGCATCCCGCTCCAATAGCCCGCGGGGGGAATTAATCGTTGACTTCCCCCGGCTATGCTGTTACGGTTTCCTTTTTTCGCCCGCGCGCACGCTTGCGTCCGCGCGGGAAGGGCCTCTTGTGTCGTCCGGCCCTGCCTGACGGCAAGGGTCTCACACCATGTTTCATTCAGGATTGACCGTGACTAACCCCTCGTGCATCGAAGCTCCGCTCCCCAAAGGGGTGAGCGACTTCCTCCCGGAAACCGCCGATAAGATCACCTTCATCGCCAGCCGCATCCACAGCGTCTTCGACCTCTGGGGCTTCCGGCGGATGATCACGCCGCTGCTCGAGTTCGAGGACGTGCTGGCACTGGGCATGGGCGAAGAGCTGCGCGGCAAGACCTTCCGCTTCGAGGACCGCCAGACCGGCAAGCTTCTGGCCATCCCCCCCGACATCACCCCCCAGGTGGCCCGCATCGTGGCCACCCGGATGCACGCCCTTCCGCTCCCCCACCGCATCTACTACAACGGCCGCGTGCTAAGGCAGGCGCAGATGCAGTCCGGGCGCAGCCGGGAGATCTTCCAGTCGGGCGTCGAACTGATCGGGCTGGACTCCCCCGAGGCGGATGCGGAGATGGTCGCCATGGCCGTCGAGGTGCTGAAAGGACTCGGCTTCACCGGCTTCAAGATCGACCTCGGCCACATCGCCTTCTACCGCGGCATCATGGACGCGGCCTCGCTTTCCGAGGCGGTCAGAAGGCCGCTGCAGGAGGCCATCGCCAAGAAGGAGGTGAGCGCGGTGCGCTCGCTTTTGGAGGGGGAAAAGGTTTCCGACCGGGTCAAGGAGGAGATCGCCCTTCTCCCCAGGCTGTTCGGCGGCCGCGAGGTCATCGAGGAGGCTGCCCGCATAGTCGGCAACGACCGCTCCAAGAGGGCGCTCGACAACCTGGCGCAGGTCATCGAAATACTGGACATCTACGGGGTGGCCGAGCACCTGACCGTCGACCTGGGCGAAATCCGCGGGCTCGACTACCATACCGGCATCACTTTCGAAGGGTTCGTGCCGGGTGTGGGCGAGGCGGTCTGCTCCGGCGGGCGCTACGACGACCTGACCGCCAACTACGGCTTCCCGGCACCGGCCACCGGCTTCGCCTTCAACATCATGGCGCTTTTGGCCGGCCTCTCCAGGAAGCCCGAGGTGGAGGCATCCCGCAGCCGTGATTTCCTGATCTTCAACCAGAAGGACGACCGGCGCGAGGCGCTGGAGATCGCGCAAAAGCTCAGGGCAAGCGGCTTCACCTGCGCCAGAGACATCATTAAGCGCGATCTGGAAAGCTCGCTCGACTACGCCAGGAAGATGGACATCCGGATGCTGCTGGTGATCGGCGCGGACAACTGCAAGGACAACGAACTCTACCTGGTTAGGACCGCCGACCATCGGGGCGTGGCGGTGACCAGGGAAGAGTTGTTCGATAAAGGACTGGAAGAGAAATTCGATCGGCAAGGGGAGAATCATGGCTAACGTCGTTGTAATCGGTGCCCAGTGGGGTGACGAGGGCAAAGGGAAGGTAGTCGACATTTACACGGAATTCGCGGACGACGTCGTTCGCTACCAGGGCGGCAACAACGCCGGCCACACGCTGGTGGTCGGGGACGAGAAGGTGATCCTGCACCTGATCCCGTCCGGCATCCTCCACGAGGGGACCAGGTGCGTGATCGGTAACGGCGTGGTGCTCGACCCGGAGGTCTTCATCATGGAGATCACCAGGCTGAAGGCCAACGGCTACCTGAAAGACGACAAGGCCCTGCTCCTCTCCGAAGCGCTGCACATCATCATGCCGTACCACAAGCGGATCGACATCGCCCGCGAGGCGAAGAGCGGCGCCAAGAAGATCGGCACCACCGGCCGCGGCATCGGGCCGGCCTACGAGGACAAGATCGGGCGCCGCGGCATCCGCCTCATGGACCTCCTGGACGAGAAGGCCTTCACCCGCAAGGTGAAGGAGATCCTCGACGAGAAGAACCTGATCCTCACCCAGCTGCTGGGGGACAAGCCGTTCACCTTCGAGGAGATCTACAACGAGTACATGCCCTACGCGGAGACGCTCAGGAAGTACGCCGCCGACACCTCCCTGATCCTGCATCAGGACATCAAGGCCGGCAAGAGCCTCTTGTTCGAGGGTGCCCAGGGGACCCTGCTGGACGTCGACCACGGCACCTATCCGTACGTGACCTCCTCCTCCACCTGCGCCGGCGGCGCCTGCACCGGCACCGGGGTGAGCCCGCGCGAGATCCACGAGGTGATCGGCATCTCCAAGGCCTACGCCACCCGCGTAGGATCCGGCCCCTTCCCGACCGAGCTTCTGGACGAGACCGGCGAGGCGCTCAGGAAGGCGGGGCACGAGTTCGGCTCCACCACCGGCAGGCCGCGCCGTACCGGCTGGTTCGACGCCCTGGTCGCCCGCTACGCCGTCCGTATCAACGGCCTTTCCGGCATCGCCATCACCAAGCTGGACGTCCTTTCCGGCCAGGAGACCGTCAAGGTCTGCACCGCCTACAAGTGCGGCGACCAAATCCTGGACGAGATCCCCGCCAGCCTGGAGGTCATGGAGCAGTGCACCCCGATCTACGAGGAGCTCCCCGGCTGGAGCGAGGACATCACTGGCGCCAAGAGCCTCGACGAGCTGCCGGAAAACGCCCGCCGCTACGTGGCGCGCGTGGAAGAGCTCACCGGCGCCCCGGTGGTACTGGTCTCGGTCGGCCCGCGCCGCGACGAGACCATCGTGCTCAGGAACCCGTTCGAGAAGTAAGGGAGCTTTTCCGCTCCATTTATTAAAAAAAGAGGTTGACGCCTCCAATTCTATTTGCTATAAGGTTGTTCTTGTTTCGCCGAGCAGCATGAGCCGCTAGCTCAGTCGGTAGAGCACCTGACTTTTAATCAGGTGGTCGTTGGTTCGATCCCAACGCGGCTCACCATCCGTCCCCATCGTCTAGCCCGGCCCAGGACACCGCCCTTTCACGGCGGCGACGCCGGTTCAAATCCGGCTGGGGACGCCATCAAAGAAAATGCCCTCGACACTTGAGGGCTTTTTTCACCAGAAACAGAAGCAACACGAGCCGCTAGCTCAGTCGGTAGAGCACCTGACTTTTAATCAGGTGGTCGTTGGTTCGATCCCAACGCGGCTCACCATCTCTACCAAGCCCCCTGCCCTTCCTGGACAGGGGTTTCATTTTCGGTCCCATCGTCTAGTGGTTAGGACACCGGCCTTTCACGTCGGTAACAGGGGTTCAAGTCCCCTTGGGATCACCATCTTAAAAGCGAAGGCCGCTCACCCATAAGGGAAGCGGCCTTCGCTTTTTTGGTTTGCGTTGCTGGCCCCATCCTCATCCTGTCCTTCTCTTTGAAGGAGAAGGAACGCGCTGCGGACGGAGTTGGCGCGAGAAACCCTGCCTCCCGTCGCTTCAACATCAGAGGTAGCCCGCCTTACGTCCCCTCCCCTTCAAGGGGAGGGACAGGGTGAGGATGGTTTCCGGATTCCTCCACTCACTGTTTATTGGCGGGCCACTCTCTCATGCAGTACGGGCACTCTTTCACGCCGTGGATGATGGTATCCCGCAAGTGCTCATCGCGGTAGACGGCTGAGCATCCTTTGGCGACGGGATATTGGTGGACAGTGTTTTCCTTGATGAAGTAGAGCATCTCCTCCTCCTTTGTGCGCCCTCCCCTGGCCAGCCGTGACTCCGATTCCGTGAGGTAGTATGAAACAAAGCGAACCGATGTCAAACGGCAGGGCGAAAGTCATTTACAATGCGGCGCGCTCGGTTCATAGTAGCGCATCTCGTGTCGGCCCCGATGTCTCAGGCCCGACCAGCCGATAGTGAAAGAGGGATACCCCAAGCATGCCAGCCCCAGTCCCGGAATCGACCACACTATCCTCACCACTTAGCCACCCACCGTTTCGGCGCTTCTGGCTCGGCCGACTCGCCTCCACCCTCGCCTACCAGATGCAGGGGGTCGCGGTAGGCTGGCAGATCTACGCGCTTACCGGCAGCGCCTGGTACCTTGGGCTGGTCGGCCTCGCCCAGTTCCTTCCCATGTTCCTGCTCACGCTGGTGGTCGGCCATACCGCCGACCGCTACGACAGAAGGCGCATCTCCGCCATCTGCCAGCTGATCCAGGGGGTTGCCCTCACCTCGCTTGCCGTGGGAAGCTTCTCCGGCTGGCTCGGCAAGGAGGCCATCCTCTGCATCGTTTTCGTGATCGGGGCCGCCCGCGCCTTCGAAGGCCCCACCATGCAGGCGCTGTTCCCCGCACTGGTCCCCCAGGAGGTGATCCCGCGCGCCGCAGCCTGGTCCGCCTCCGCCAACCAGACTGCCAGCATCGTGGGGCCCGCCGTGGGGGGCATCCTCTACGCGGTCGGTCCCACCACGGTCTACGCGGTGGCGGCCTTCCTGTTCTTCGCGGCGGTACTCTCCATCAGCTCGATCCGGGTCGCCCGCCCAACCGCCAAGCGCGAGCCGGTCAGCATCAAATCCCTCTTCGCAGGGATCGCCTTCATCCGCAGCCGGCGCGAGATCCTGGGGGCCATCTCCCTGGACCTGTTCGCGGTGCTTTTGGGAGGCGCCACCGCGCTTTTGCCGGTCTACGCGCGCGACATCCTGTTCACCGGGCCGTGGGGGCTGGGGCTTTTGCGGGCTGCCCCGGCCATCGGCGCCCTTACCATGTCGGTCTTCCTCGCCCGCACCCCCCTGCGCCGCCGGGTCGGCCGCACCATGTTCGCCAGCGTCGCCATCTTCGGCGTGGGCACCATCGTCTTCGCGGTCTCCACCTCCTTCACCCTTTCCATGGGGGCACTGATCGTGCTGGGAGCCGCCGACGTGATCAGCGTTGTAATCAGGAGCTCCCTGGTGCAGATTGAAACGCCCGACGAGATGCGCGGCAGGGTCAGCGCGGTGAACGCCATGTTCATCGGCACCTCCAACCAGTTGGGGGAGTTCGAGTCCGGCGCCACCGCGGCCCTGTTCGGCACCGTCCCCTCCGTCCTGATCGGCGGCATCGGAACCCTGCTGGTCATCTTCATCTGGATGCGCCTCTTCCCACAGCTGCTGAACGTCGACACCCTCGGCCCTGCCGAGGAGTAACGCTCTCACCACCGTCCTAAGCGAATCCTGTCATTTCCTAACTCCCGCACGGCCCGTCGATCCCCTGCGTAATTCCCGCCACTGCGTCAGTTCCGCCTGAAGCCGACAAGGCGTCATAATATTGACAATTTTTGGAACCCACGGGTATAGTACCTATAGCGCTGCAATCTAATAGCGCGAAAAACAACTAATTTTTCCAGAACGGACGGAATTTCCGGATACTACTTCATCATGGAAAATCAGAAGATATTACTACTGGACGACGATAGCAAGACGATCGATTTCCTGGCGGCTTTCCTGGTATTCAAGGGATACGAGGTGCTGAAGGCGGCTAGTGCAGAAGACGCGCTGCAGAAGTTGGAGCAAACCGATGTGGAGATGATTATCGCCGACACCAGGATGCCCAACACCAGCGGGGTCGACTTCGTAAAAATGGCCAAGACGATCCGGCCGGAAATGGTCATCATCGCCTACAGCCCCTTCGTCAGCCCCGAAACCACCGCCGAGCTCCTCAAGGCCGGCGCCTTTTTGTTCCTGGAGAAGCCGTTCAACCTGGAACGGCTGGACGCCGCCATCAGACAGGGGCTCGAGCATCAGGCCCTGCAGGCCAGGAACCTCAGGCACAAACCAAAGGTGAAAAGCCGCGAAAAGCTCAAAAACATCATCGGGGAAAGCGAGAAGATGCTGGAGCTCTTCGAGATGGTGGAAAAGGTGGCAGGTACCGACTCGACCATCCTCATCCACGGGGAATCGGGGACCGGCAAGGAACTGGTGGCGCACGCGATCCACGACCTCTCCGGGCGCTGCGGCCGGAACTTCGTGGCGGTCAACTGCGCGGCCATTCCCGATGACCTTTTGGAAAGCGAGCTTTTCGGGCACGTGAAGGGGTCCTTCACCGGCGCGGTGGTCTCCCGGATGGGGCGCTTCGAGATGGCCGACAAAGGGACCTTGTTCCTCGACGAGATCGGCGACATGAAGGCGAACCTGCAGGTCAAGCTGTTGCGGGTCCTGCAGAGCAGGGAGGTCGAGCCGGTGGGTGGGAGCAAGCCGAAAAAGGTGGACGTGAGGATCATCGCCGCCACCAACCAGAACCTTGAGCAGATGGTGGCGGACCGTACCTTCCGCGAGGACCTCTTCTACCGTCTCTCCGTGATACCTATCTCGCTCCCCCCTCTCAGGGAGAGGGGAAGCGACGTCGCCCTGCTGCTGAACAGCTTCCTGAAGAAGTTCAACAGGAACAACCACCGTAAGATCGAAGGGTTCGACAGCCAGGTCATGGACATCCTTACCCACTACCCGTGGCCCGGCAACGTCCGGGAGCTTGAAAACCTGGTCGAGCGGCTGGTCATCGTCTCCAACGGCTCGGTGATCACCTATCAGGACCTACCCGAGAAATATCGCGGTGGGCGTACGGTATCGAGGGCACAGCAGACCGTGACCCCGGTGGCACAGGTGGCACTGCCGGGAAGCGGCATCTGCCTGCATAGCGCGGTTGAGGAATTCGAGAACAGGCTGATTCTGCAGGCGCTGCAGAAGACGGGGGGGAACAAGAAGGAGGCGGCCATCCTGCTGAACGTGAAGAGGACCACCCTGATAGAGAAGCTGAAGAAGAAGAATCTCGCCTACAACGCAAGTCCTCAGCACCACCACTGAAATCGCATCGTTTGATCACGACCGCCAACTCACCCTCTCCCTGCGGGAGAGGGCCGGGGTGAGGGAAGGCTCGATCAGGTGACTGGCA
Source organism: Geomonas sp. (assembly GCF_035254065.1). Taxonomy (GTDB): domain Bacteria; phylum Desulfobacterota; class Desulfuromonadia; order Geobacterales; family Geobacteraceae; genus Geomonas. The sequence continues at coordinate 3,851 of NZ_DATFBA010000094.1, read as the reverse complement.
TCCATTTGCGGACCGCCCTCACCCTAGCCCTCCCCCGCAGGGGAGGGGATTTTCGGACGACACACCTACTGCGGGGGATTGGTTTCGGAGTCTTCGGAGAGGATGGATAGGGCCCCGACCGGGCAGGCATCGAGACATTTCAGGCAACGGCCGCAGGTTGTGCAGCGTAGCGCCGCATGCTTGCGGTAACCAGCCACTTCCAAGGTGAAAAGCTTTTCGGGACAGGCCGAAACACAGCGACCGCAACCGGTGCAGCGCTTAACCTCGACCGTGGGGCTTTCCGAACTCATGTCGACTCTCTCAGCGTGAAACATACCGATATCTCGTCTTCGTCTTAATTGCCGTCCTCAGTAACAACAGGAATTGCAGTCGTGATGCTATCGCAATAACAGGTGCCGCTGCAATGTATTTTCCGTTAGACCAGATGATCCCGCCACTAGTCCAGCCCCCCGCTTCGCTTACCTAAACGATAATCCCCTTGCACCTGCACAGCATCCCGCTTAGAATAGGCCACCCACTGTGGGGAATCAATCAGACCGGAGGCGGCTTACATGAAAAAGATCGGCGTTGTACTTGCGGGCTGCGGAGTTCGTGACGGCAGTGAGATCCACGAGGCGGTTTTGACACTGTTGGCCATCGACAGGAACGGTGCCAAGGCAGTGTGTTTCGCGCCTGATATCGAACTGAACGAAGTAAATCATGTCAAGATGGAAGAAACCGGCGCCAAGCGCAACGTCCTGGTGGAGTCGGCACGTATAGCCCGTGGCGAGATCAGCGACGTGGCCAAGGCCAGCGCAGCAGAGCTGGACGCCCTCGTTATCCCCGGCGGTTTCGGTGCAGCCAAGAACCTTTGCAACTTCGCGATGCAAGGGCCCAACGGCTCGGTCAATCCGGAAGTACTCCGCCTGGTCAGGGAAATGGCCAAGGCCAGGAAACCGATATGTGCGATCTGCATCGCGCCGACGCTGCTCGCACTGGCGCTTGGCAAGGATCTGGCGCCCCAGCTGACCATCGGCAACGACCAGGGGACCGCCGAGGCGATCAACGCCACCGGCAGCAAGCACGTCGACTGCCCGGTCAGCGAATTCGTGGTCGACAAGGAAAACCTGATCGTCACCACCCCCGCGTACATGCTGGCCGGCCACATCGCAGAGGCGGCTGACGGCATCGAGAAGGCGGTCAGGGCCACCATCGACCTGATCAAGTAATTCACTATCGCCCCTTCTGCACTTTTCTGAGCTCTCCCTCCCCCACCGGGGGAGGGTAGGGGTGAGGGAAGCCTCGCATCTTCGTGGATAGTTCCCTCACCCCAGCCCTCTCCAGGAGGGCGAGGGAGAGCTGGCAGAGGCGGATTGAGTCGATGTAAGGTCCTATGATGGGCAAGACTTTTAATGACTAAACGGAGGGAGAAGTTGATGAAGAAACGTGTTTTGCTCGCCGCCTGCGCTCTGCTGACGGCATGTCTGGCTGGAAACGCGGCCGCCGAGGACCTCAGGGGGAGGATCGCCATTACCGGCAGGATAGGGGTTACGGACCCGGCCAACGGTGAGAAGGCGGACACACACGGAACACTGCTGGTCAAGACTGATGCAGGGATCATCGGCGGGGGCGGCTTGCTGTTCGGTGTGGACGACAACATCGCCCTGGACCTGGAGGTAACCAGGTCCGGCTACCACACCTCGGGCCTGGGCGACGCCGGCGTCACCGACCTGGCAATTGGAGCCCAGTACCGCCTTCCCGAGAGACAGCGCTGGGTGCCGTATGCCGGCGCCGGCATCGACGTACTCATCAACGACGTTGGCAACTACGTGGTCGACACCGTGGTGGGCCTGCATATCAAGGGGGGCGTGGACTACATGCTCATGCGGCAGGTGGCTTTGAACGCGGAGGTGAAGGGGGTGGAAGCTTTCAACGCCGACGTCAGGAACTTCGCAGGAATCAAAGTCGGCGAGTTCGATCCGTCCAACGTCTCCTTCACGATCGGGGCACGATACTTCTTCAATTAGTGGCTATCACGGGGAACACCGTCGGCGTTTCCGGCGGAGTTCCCCCTCCCTACCCCTCCCTTCGGGAGAGGGGATGTCTGACGCAGTAAGTTGTGCAGTTACGAATCCTCTCCGAAGGCTCGCAGGTATTCTCGCTCCAGACGGGCGGTGTCGCCCCCCTCTATGAATCCCCAGGGAAGCGGCTCATCTAGCGGGATGTCTCGATAGACGAAGCTGTCGCTGTCGAAACGGGCCTCGCGTACCGCCTCCTTCCAGCTCCCCCGCCGATCGGCCTCGATCAACAGCGGCGCAAGCCTGCGGTCCCCCCGCGAAAAGAGGGCCTGCTGGTACGCCTCGCGCGGGCTCTCCATCTGCAGCTTGACATTGGAAAGCCGGCCGAGCGCCTTCTGCAGGAACTTCCACTTCTTCTCCAGCGACTTATTCTCCTCCATCCCGCACCACTGAAACGGGGTGAACGGCTTCGGGATGAAGGGATTCACCGACAGCTGGATGTCCCCCAGGCGCTTATTGGCTCGCGCAGCGGCCACTACCCTCTCCCGGATCTTCTCCACCAGCACCACCATCTCCTCCAGATCCTGGTAAGTCTCGGTCGGCAGGCCGATGATGAAGTAGAGCTTCAGGTTGAGAATGTCGTGCCCGATCAGCATGTCGCAGGCCGACAGGATCTGCTCCTCGTTGATCCCCTTCCGGATCAGATCGCGCAGCCTCTGCGAACCACCCTCCGGGGCCAGGGAAACTGTCTTCTGGCCGCTCGCCTTCAACGCCTCGATCATCCCGGCGTCATAGTGATCGATCCGGAACGAGGAGACGGAAAACTTGCCGCCGGCAGCGACGATCTCCTGGCAGAGGTCGCCGATGGCCGGATAATCGGAAACCGCCGCGGCGACCAGGCCAACCTTCCTCCCCTCCGCGACCCCCTTCATGACCTCCTCCCTGACCAGCTCCGGTGAGCGGCTGCGATAGGGAAGATAGATGAAGCCGGCGGCACAGAAGCGGCAGCCCCGCGGACAGCCGCGCGAGATCTCCACGAGGTGCATCCCCGAGAATTCGGTGGCCTCAGTATGGATTTCGGTGACGCTAGGAAGGCTTTTCTCTTCCGTATCCCACACGCGTCGCACTCGTACGGGAGCGCCTGCGGCCGGCTGCATGGAAACAAGCGAGGTTCCCTGGTAGACCGGCTGGTACAGGGAAGGGACGTAAATACCGGGAAGGGATGCGGCGTTTCGAAGCAGATCGTCACGCGACTCCGCGCCTTCCTTGAGAAGTTCCAGCAGCCCGGACAGCACCGGCTCGGCCTCGCCTACGCAGACCAGGTCCAGCAGTGGAGCGACCGGCTCCGGGTTCAGAAAGAGAGCGGCTCCTCCGGCAACGATCAGCGGCTGCAGCGGGGAGCGGTCGGCGGCGAGGGGCGGAATGCCAGAGAGCCTGAAGATGGCCGGCAGGTTGAGATAGTCGCTCTCGAAGGAGACGGAAAAGGCGACCACGTCGAAGGAAGAGAGAGGGCGCTGCGACTCCAACGACAGCAAGGTGCCGCGTGAGCGCTGCAGCTCGTCCAGTTCGTCCTTGTCGGGGAGAAAGGCCCGATCACACACCACTTCCGGGTGGGCGTTCATGAGGGCATAGACGGTCTGGAAGCCGAGGTTGCTCATCCCGGCGTGATAGCGGTTGGGGTAGACCAGACAGCAGGAAAGACGGCCGCCGCGGTGGCCGAGTTGCTCCCCGCTCTCCGCCGCCAGGGTGCTGCGTCTTTTTTCGATGATTTTCCAGGACATTTGGCCAGCGTAGCATCTTTGATCAGATCGGCAAAAGGAAAAAGCACCTACAGACCTTATCCGAGCGTCCACC
>NZ_DATFBA010000093.1:0-10892 GCF_035254065.1 Geomonas sp. | reverse complement strand
GGATGATCCAGACCAGCTGGATCGAGAAACGCCTGCGCGGTTCGCTGACGGCGTTGGGGAGCTCGGGAAGTGGCTGATTTTCCGTTGGGTCAGTCATGCGATTCCTCGTCGTGAATAGGATCCCAGATCAGGCGGGGATCGAACTGCATGGAAGCGAACATGGTCAGCACCACCACGGCACCGAAGGCGATGGCGGCCGGACCGGCCTTGACCACGGCGTAGTTGCCGAGTTGCACCAGGGCGGCCAAAAGGGTCACCACGTAGATGTCCAGCATCGACCAGCGCCCCACCCCCTCCACTACCCGGTACAGGGCGGTGCGCTGGCGCGGGCGCCATTTGGAGCGCAGCTGCACCGAGACCAGCAGAAAGGTGAGCGAGACCAGCTTCAGGATCGGGATGGTGATGCTGGCGACGAACACGATAACGGCGATCAGCTGGTTGTCATTGTTCCAGAGGTGGATGACGCCGCTCATGATGGTGTCTTTGCGGTAGCTGATCAGCGAACCGGTCTCCATCATGACCAGCACGTTGGCCGGCACATAGAGTATATAGGCAGCGATCAGAAAGGCCCAGCAGCGGGTGATGCTGGCGGGGCTGCGGAAATGGAGCTCGGTGCCGCAGCGCGGACAGCTTACCTGGGCCGAAGGGCTTTTGGGCCGGGAGACCAGGTTGCATACGTGGCAGGAATAGTAGCCGAGCCTGGCGGCGTTTAGTCCTTTCCGGTTCATGGCTGCACCTCGCGCGCGCCCCCCTTCCAGAGGCGGGCCCACACGTCGCGGGCGCTGAAAGAAGCGGCAGTGGCGGCCAGCAGCAGGGTGAGGGCGCCGAAGGACCAGAGCGCGATGCCGGGGATCACCTTGAAGTTGTTGGTCAGCTTGACCAGCGAGACCAGGATGCCCAGCATGAAGACCTCGACCATCCCCCAGGGCTCCACGTACTGCAGGGTGCGCATGAACAGCGTGTAGCCGGCCGGGATCCTCCCCAGCTTGAGCGGCAGCAGCAGGTAGATCATGGAGATGAGCTCCACGCTGGGGGCCACGATGGCGGTGAGGAAAACGACCACCGAGATCGGCTTCATGTCCTGGTCCCACATGGAGAGGACCGCGCCGTAGAGGTTGATGGCGCTCTGGTCGCCCTGGGTCTCGATGGAAAAGATCGGGAAGTTATTGGCGACCACAAAGAGCACCGCCGCGGCCAGGGCGAAGGCGAGGGTGCGATCGATGCTGTCGGTGGCGTTGCGGTAGAGGACGGCTCCGCAACGGCTGCACCTGGCCATGCATCCCTTGCCCAAGGGGACCTCCCGCTGCAAGAGGTCGCAGTCGTGGCAGGCGATCAGTTTTTCGGGCAACTCCGCCATCTGGAAAGGCGCTCCATCGCTATCGCCGCCCTAGCCGGGCAGCGATCGAGTTAAAACGCATAGTTAACGTCTCTTCAATGCTAGCACAACTCTCCGGCGGACAGCAGCAAAATCACCCCGCTCCGGCATACAGCACTTTTTACCATGCAACTTTAAAATAGCCGTTCACCCTGAGCTTGTCGAAGGGAGCGTGAACCAGGTGACGGCGATAGAGCAGGAGAAGTTGGTGCTGATGCTTCGACAGGCTCAGCACGAACGGCCCAACCACGTTATCCCCGAATACCCGTCCCGCTCCCTGCTCGAGCACACGGCTAGCAGGTAAAAAGAAAGCACCTACGGGTTCCCGTAAGTGCTTTATAAATGGTCGGTGCGACTGGATTCGAACCAGCGACCACTAGACCCCCAGTCTAGTGCGCTACCAGGCTGCGCTACGCACCGATTAAAACCTTTGTTACAGCAGATCCCGCAGGTTCTTCAGCTCGACCTTGACGTCCTCGATGATGGTGGAGAGCTTCTCGGTGGGCTGTTCGGGTTTCTGTTGCCTTTTTTTCACCGCCAGGCGCTTGCGGGCGCCTTCGATGGTGAGCTTCTCGGCGTACAGCAGCTGTTTAATTTCTGCTATCTGCTCTATATCCTTCTTGGTGTACAGGCGTTGGCCTGTGGAACTCTTCTTGGGTGCCAGGGAACCGAACTCCGATTCCCAGTAACGGAGCACCGAGGCAGGCAGCCCCGTTATCGCCGAGACTTCCCCGATCCGCAGATAAAGCTTGTCGGGAATGCCGCCGGTCATCCGTTACTCTTGGCTGTTGATGGCGCTTTTCAGGACCTGGCTCGGCTTGAAGGTCAGGATCTTGCGCGCCACGATGGTGATCTCCTCACCGGTCTGGGGATTCCTGCCGCGGCGGTCGGATTTCTCTTTCACCACGAAGTTGCCGAAGCCGGCGATCTTGATTTTGTCGCCATCCTCAAGAGTGGTCTTGATCAGATCGAATACTGTCTCAACGAGCTCGGCAGATTCTTTCTTGGAAAAGCCTACCTTCTCATAAATTCTTTCTACGATATCCGCTTTGGTCATAACCCCCTCAACAGCTCCCGCATTACATTTGAATGTGTTCTCTCAACAGCGGCTTAATCTAATACCATAGCGTTCTAGTTTTCGCAACCCCTTTTTATCTAAAGGAAACATTTAATTTCTTGGTGAGCGCATCGATGACACGCTGGTGCAAGCGGGTCACCTCATCGTCGGTCAGGGTCCTCTCCTTGGAGCCGTAACGGACCCGGATGGCGAGGCTCTTCTGACCCTGCGGGATGTTGCCGCCGGTGTAGAGGTCGAACACCTCCACCCCTTCCAGCTCCGCAGCCTTCACGCCGTTCACGCAGGCGGTCACCTCGGCCGCGGAGATTTCCAGCGGCAAGAGCATCGCGATGTCGCGGAAGGTGGAGGGGAAGCGGGACGGAACCTGGGCGGTACCCTGCGGCTTCCTGGCGTGCAAGAGCGCTGCGAAGTTCAGTTCCAGGTAGTAGAGCGGAGCGGCTATGCCGTAGTTCTCCTGGACCGACGGGTGCAGCTCGCCGAAGGAGCCCAGCTCCTTCCTGCCGGCCAGCACACGGCAGGCCTTGCCGGGGTGGAAGTAGGGATCGAGCTCGTCGGCGGTGTAGCTGACGCCGGGGACGTTCAGCTCGTCCAGGATGGTCTCCACGATACCCTTCACGTCGAAGAAATCCACCTGTCCCTTGGCCTGGTTCCATCCCTCCAGCTCGCGATTGCCGGTCAGCAGCGCACCCAGGTAGAGCGGCTCCTCCGGCTGCTCTTTACCTTCGGCCGGCAGGTAGACCCGCCTCATCTCGAAGATGCGCAGGTTCAGGGTGCGGAAACTGATGTTCTTGACCGCGGTCTCCAGAAGGCCCGGCAACAGCGTGGTGCGCATGACCGAAAGCTCGTCGGAGATCGGGTTCAGGAGCTTGACGCCCTTGGTGCGGAAATCTTCCTCGGGAAGCAGGATTTTGTCGCAGCTGGAAGGGGCCACGAAGCTGTAGTTGATCACCTCGGAGAGCCCCTGCGAGACCAGCAGGTCCTTCAGGCGCATGGTGAGGCGCAGCTCGTCGGAAGGGAGGTCGGAGAAGACAGAGGCACGCGGCAGGGTGGCCTCGACCTTCTCGAAGCCGTTCAGGCGGACCACTTCCTCGACCAGGTCGATCTCCCGCTCGATGTCGACGCGGAAAAGGGGCACCTTGACCCGGAAGACGCCCGGCTCCTGCTCGCTCACCTCGAACTCCAGGCGCTCAAAGAGATCCTTCACCTCTGCGCTGGTGAGGGAGAGGCCGGAGACCTGGTTGATGCGGGAAACCCGGGCGGTGATCACCCGCGGCTGGATCTCTTGCGGATAAACATCGATCATCCCCTTGGCGACGGTGCCGCCGGAGAGGTCGGCGATCAGCTGCGCGGCGCGGTCCAGCGCGCGCACGAGGCCCGCCACGTCGGTGCCGCGCTCGAAGCGGTGCGAGGACTCGGTGTGGATACCCAGGCGCTTGGAGGTCTTCCTGACGGCGGAGGGGTTGAAGTAGGCACTCTCCAGGAGCACTTCGGTGGTCCCCTCCCCTATCTCGGAGTTGCCGCCCCCCATGATGCCGGCCAGGGCGACCGCCTTCTCGCCGTCGCGGATGGTCAGGTCGCTGGAGTTGAGCTCGCGCTCCTGGCCGTCCAGGGTATGGAACTTCTCCCCTTCGCCGGCGGCAGCCACGATGATCTTGCCCCCGGCGAGCAGCTTGAAGTCGAAGGCGTGCAGCGGGTGGCCGTACTCGAGGAGGACGTAGTTGGTGACGTCCACGATGTTGTTGATGGAGCGGATGCCGGCGGCGCGCAGCCGGTCGGTCAGCCAGGCCGGCGACGGCGCCAGCGTGCAGCCGGTGATGTGGCGCGCGGTGTAGCGCGGGCAGAGGTCCGGGGCGTGGATGGAAACCTGCGCGATGGTGTCGATGGGGGCGCCGTTCTCGATCACCTCGTGGCCGGGGTTATGCACCTTCTTGCCCAGCTTGGCGGCGACCTCGCGGGCCACGCCCACCACGCTCAGACAGTCGGCGCGGTTAGGGGTCAGGCCGATCTCGAAGATGGTGTCCTTAAGGCCCAGCGCGTCGAAAAGAGGGGTGCCGATGACGGCGTCCTCGGGGAGGATCATGATGCCGGCGGATTCCTCGGCCAGCGCCAGCTCCTTCTCGGAGCAGAGCATGCCGAAGGATTCTTCGCCGCGGATCTTGGAGCGCTTGATCTTGAAATCGCCCGGCAGGGTGGCGCCGATCTGGGCCAGGGCCACCTTGTCGCCGGCCTTGAAATTCTGGGCGCCGCAGACGATGGAGAGGAGCTCCTTGCCGTTATCCACCTTGCAGAGCGAGAGCTTGTCCGCGTTGGGGTGCTGGTTTCTTTCCACCACCTGGGCGACCACGACGTCGTCCATACCGCCGCCGGTGGTTTCCATGCGCTCGACTTCGAGGCCGAGCATGGTGAGCAGGTGGGAAAGTTCTGCCGGCGGCAGCTCGCAATCGACGAATTCCTTGATCCAGTTATAGGTAACTATCATGTTCGTTCCACCGATAAGATCAAAATCTTTTTTTAACAGGGATGAAGGGGATAAAGGGGATAAAACCAAAAACAAAAAGCTCTTTTTTACTTTAAAAGCCTTGGTTTTGTACTTGAAGAGTTTAGGCTTTTGCCTTTATCCCCTTCATCCCTTCATCCCTGTTAGATAAGGTTTGGTTTTTAGAACTGTTTCAAGAACCTGAGATCGTTCTCGAACAGCAGCCTCATGTCGGCGATGCCGTACTTCAGCATGGCGATCCTCTCGATTCCCATCCCAAAGGCGAAGCCGGTGTAGAGCTCGGCGTCGTACCCCACGTGCCCGTAGACGGCAGGGTCGACCATGCCGGCACCCAGGATCTCCAGCCAGCCGGTCTCCTTGCAGACCCGGCATCCCTTGCCCCGGCAGATCACGCAGGCGATGTCCACCTCGGCGGACGGCTCGGTGAACGGGAAGAAGGAAGGCCTGAGCCTCACCCCGATGTCCTTGCCGAACAACTGGTTGATGAACAGGGTCAGAATCCCCTTCAGGTCGCCGAAGGTGATCCCCTTGTCGACCATCAGACCCTCAATCTGGTGGAACATGGGCGAATGGGTGGCGTCGGAGTCGCAGCGGTAGACGGTGCCCGGCGCGATGATGCGGACCGGCGGCTGCTGCTTCAACATGGTGCGGATCTGCACCGGCGAGGTGTGGGTGCGGAGCAGCACCTGGTCACCCACGAAGAAGGTGTCCTGCATGTCGCGCGCGGGATGATCCTTCGGGAAGTTGAGCGCCTCGAAGTTGTAGAAGTCGTGCTCGACCTCGGGACCTTCGGCGACCGCGAATCCAAGCGCCGCGAAGATGGAGCAGATCTCCTCGGTGACCAGGGTGATCGGGTGCTTGGAGCCGGTCGGCCGGCGGCGGCCCGGCAGGGTCACGTCGATCTTCTCGGCGGCCAGACGCTGCGCCTTCACCTGCTCGCGCACCACTGCCGCGCGGGCGTCGATCGCCTCTTCCAGCTGCGCCTTCACGGTGTTGACCAGCGCGCCTACCACCGGACGCTCCTCCGGGGAAAGGGAGCCCAGCCCCTTCATGACCGAGGTCAGCTCGCCTTTTTTGCCAAGGTACTTGACCCTGATCTCCTGCAGACCTTCCTCGGTAGCGGCTTTTTCCAGCTCGGCGGAGGCCTCTCTCAAAAGTCCTTCAAGTTTTTCCTTCATGACGTGACCCTATTGTTGGAAAAAAAAAGAAATGAGACATCGCTATCCCATTTCTTTTTTTATGCCTGCGGTATTTGTTAAAACTTTGCTTTGGCAGCGTCGGCGATGGCGGTGAACCCTTTCGGATCGGAAACCGCCAGGTCGGCCATGACCTTCCTGTCGATCTCGATGCTGGCCAGCTTCATGCCGTGGATCAGCTTGCTGTAGGAGAGACCGTTGATCCGCGCCGCAGCGTTGATCCTGGTGATCCAGAGAGCCCTGAAGTCCCGCTTCTTGACCCTTCTGTCCCTAAACGCGTAGTTCAGAGCGCGATCCACCGCTTCGGTGGCACTCCTGAAAAGTTTGCTTCTCGCGCCGCGGTAACCCTTGGCAAGTTTCAACACCTTGTTTCTTCTCTGTCTCGCTTTAAAACCGCGCTTTACTCTTGGCATACATACTCCTTCTGGTTTTTATTAGCCGGATCCGCAAGGGGAGACGGTTTCCTCACGGTTCTCGGACTTCGGCAAGGGGGAGCCTACACGACGAAGGACCGGTCCGGCGGTACATGCCGTTACCAGTCCCTAGTCCGTAGCCCCTGGTCCCTTAATTCTTACTTGTACGGGATCAGCTGCGAGATAGCGGCGTGGTCGGTTGCGGCCACGATGGCGCCCTTGCGCAGGTTACGCTTGTTCTTCCTGGTCTTGGAGGTCAGGATGTGGCTGGTGAAGGCGTGGCTTCTCTTGATCTTGCCCGTGCCGGTCTTGCTGAAACGCTTGGCGGCGCCCCTATGGGTCTTTACTTTAGGCATGTGCGTACTGCTCCTTTATTGGTGATATGTGTCTATTTGACGACTTTGGTCTTGGGGGCAACGATCATGAACATGCTGCGCCCTTCCATCTTCTGACGTACTTCGATATTGGCGATGTCGGCCAGGTCAGAGGCGAACTTCTCCAGGGCGGCCATGCCGATCTCCTGGTGGGTGATCTCGCGTCCCCTGAAGACGACGGTGATCTTGGCCTTGTTCCCCTCTTCCAGGAAGCGGCGCACGTGCTTGAGCTTGAACTCCAGGTCGTGCGTGTCGGTCTTGGGACGGAGCTTGACTTCCTTGAGCTCCACCTGGACCTGTTTCTTCTTGGCTTCCTGCTGCTTCTTGCTCTGCTGGTATTTGAACTTGCCGTAATCCATGATACGGCAAACCGGAGGTACGGCGGTCGGCGAAACCTCGACCAGGTCCAACTGCTGGCTTTCGGCCAGAGCCAGGGCCTCCCGGAGCGGAAGAATACCTAGCTGCTCACTCTCGGCACCTACTACCCTAACCTCTTTGGCCCTGATGGACTGATTGATGTTTACTGTCGGTTTAGCTATGACGCCACCTCCTATTTAAAGCTTTTGACTTCCGATTCGATGAAGGAGACGAACTGTTCCGGTGTCATCCCTTCCAGGTTCTTGCCATCGCGGTAGCGCGGGGCGAGCAGGCCGCTCTCCACCTCTTTGTCGCCGACCACCAGCATGTACGGTATCTTTTGCAGCTGGGCCTCGCGGATCTTGAAGCCGAGCTTTTCGTTCCTGAAATCTTTCTGCACCCGAATACCGGCCGCGCGCAGCGTATTGAACGCCGCTTCAGCGTACGGGATCTGGTTATCGGTGACCGTGAGCACGATTGCCTGCACCGGAGAGAGCCAGGTCGGGAAGTTCCCAGCGAAATGTTCGATGAGGACGCCGATGAAGCGCTCGATGGCGCCCAGGATGACCCGGTGCACCATGACCGGACGCTTCTTTTCGCCGTTGGCGTCGACGTAGGTGAGATCGAAACGCTCTGGGAGGGTAAAATCGCACTGGATTGTAGCACACTGCCAACGCCTGTCAAGCGCGTCGCGCAGCTTGATATCTATCTTCGGGCCGTAGAAGGCGCCGTCTCCCTCGTTGATTTCGAAGGGGCGACCGGAGTCTTTCAGCGCCGACAGAAGAGCGCTCGTTGCCAGCTCCCAAGCGTCGTCGGAACCGATCGACTTTTCCGGACGGGTGGAGAGCTCCATCTCGTAGTCGAAGCCGAAGATCCCCATCACGTCGTTCACGAAGGCGAGCACGCCCTTGATCTCCCCGTCCAACTGGTCGGGTGTGCAGAGGATGTGGGCGTCGTCCTGCGTGAAGCCGCGGACCCGCAGCAGTCCGTGGAGGACACCTGCGCGCTCGTGGCGGTGCACCATACCGAGTTCGAAGAAGCGCAGCGGCAGATCGCGGTAGGAGCGAAGCTGCGACTTGTAGATCATCATGTGGGAAAGGCAGTTCATCGGCTTCACGCCGTAGCCCTGCTCGTCCACCGTGGTGAAGTACATGTTCTCGCGGTAATTCTCGTAGTGGCCGGAACGCTGCCAGAGCTCGGTCTTCAGGATCTGGGGCCCAAGCACGATGTCGTAGCCGCGCTTTATGTGCTCCTTGCGCTCGAAGTCCTCGAGGATGGTCCTGAGCATCCCCCCTTTCGGGTGCCAGATGACCAGACCTGCGCCGACCTCGTCCGAGAAGGAGAAGAGATCCAGCTCGCGGCCGAGCTTTCTGTGGTCGCGCTTCTTGGCCTCTTCGATGCGAGCCAGATAGGCGTCCAGCTCCTTCTTGTCAGCGAAGGCGGTGCCGTAGACGCGCTGCAGCATGGCGCGCTTCTCGTCGCCGCGCCAGTAGGCGCCCGCGATCGAGGTGAGCTTGAAGGCCTTGCAGTAGGAGGTCTTGGGGACGTGCGGGCCGCGGCAGAGGTCGGTAAAGTCGCCCTGGCTGTAGAGGGAGACCGACTCGGCGCCCAGGTCCTCGATCAGCTCGACCTTGTAATCCTCCCCCATCTTCTTGAAGAGAGCGACCGCGTCCGCGCTGGAGAGCTCCTGGCGCTCGATCTTCAGATCGGCCTTGGCGAGCTCGCGCATCTTCGCTTCAATCTTCTCGAGATCTTCCGGGGTGAAGGGATGATCCACGTCGAAGTCGTAATAGAAACCGGTCTCGATAGCCGGACCGATGGTGACCTTGGCCTGCGGGAAGAGCTGCTTGACGGCCTGGGCCATCAGGTGCGAGGTGGAGTGGCGGATGATCTCCAGCGCCTCCGGGCTCTTCTCGGTGATGATCTCCACGGCAGCGCCGTCGGTGAGCTGGGCGAAGGTATCCACCAGCTTGCCGTCGATCTTGCCGGCGATGGCGGCCTTGGCGAGTCCGGCGCCGATCGATGCGGCCAGATCGTAAATGGTAGCCCCTGCTTGCAGTTTCCTTTCCGAACCGTCCGGAAGTTTGACCGAAATCTCGTTCATCGTGGGCCCCTTTTAAGCAAAACAGAAAGAGGCATCGAAACCCGATGCCTCTGTCGAACCTCGTTAGAAGGTTTGTTTCTTTTGGTAGGCGCGGGCGGTTTCGAACCGCCGACCCCTAGCGTGTCGAGCTAGTGCTCTACCCCTGAGCTACGCGCCTGCTGTCCTGCTGTGCAACTCGGACTTTGTACCAATTCGGAATAACAAAGTCAACAGGTTTTTGAAGGTCGTTGCGGTTTTTCTCATTGGAGAGAGGGGGTAGGCAATCACCCTCCCCTGGCAACCGCTCCCCGAGAAAAAAACATTAGCCGCTTGCAATGTAAAAATCCTTGCCTAGACTTGCCCCTTATGTTGCTTCGCCGGAGAGGACCTTACACTGGCACTACCGGCGCAGCACCGGCACGACCTCTCTGGCGCAGAAGCGCCTCCAGTACCTCTCTTTGTTCTGCGGCCTGCCTCTCGGGCCCGGCGATTGACCCAGGTCCAGGAGGAACCAGTGCGAGACCTAGCTGCCGGACTCCTCTTAACGCTGATCGCCTACGGCGTCCTGACGGGCTGCTCTTCCGACCCGTCACCGGCAGTCACTCCCCAAGTCGTCTCTTCCCCTCTCCCCAACCTCCTCCCTCCTGACTGGCGCTACGAAAAGGACGCCATCCAACTGCACGTCGAGGCGGACCCGCTGCTGAACCTGTTCCACAAGGAGCCGCACACGCTGCTGCTCTGTACCTATCACCTGCGCGACCCCAACGCCTTCAACCAGCTGCAGGAGGAAAAGGGGGGCCTGCAAAAGCTCCTCGACTGCGGCAGGTTCGACCCTTCGGTCTTGTACGCCCGGCGCTTCGTGCTGCAACCCGGCCAGACCCTCGAGCAAGCCCTGGACCGCTCGGACGGCGCACGCTTCATCGCTTTCGCCGCCGGCTACTACAAGGTGCAGCGGGCGGGGATGACGGCGTCTTTGCCGGTCCCGCTCGCCATTGTGAAACGGGAAGGCGCCGTACTGCAGATACCGCAAAAGATGAGGATCGACCTCCGTCTGGGCCCGCAGGAGTTGAAAGAGGTGCAGGCGACACCGGTCAGCCAGAAGGATTGAGCGGAGGGGGAAATGGTTGACGTGCAGCGCCCACTTTTCTGGCACCAGGGGCTTTTCCTGCAGCCGCAGCACTTCCAGCTGCAGGACCGCGCTCTCCTTGCCCAACTGATCCCCGCCCTCGCCTACCAGACACCTCATCTGTGGGGGGTGGCAGACCTGCAGATCGACCTCGGCGCCCTCAGCACTTACTGCCTCAAGCTCCGCTCGGGATCCTTCCGTTTCCAGGATGGCACCTTCGTCCACTTCCCCGGCAACGCCTGGCTGGAGCCTCGCTCCCTGCACGGTGAGCTGTCCGAAGGAAAACCGCTCCAGGTTTACCTCGGCTTGAAGAGGTGGGACGAGACGGGAGAAAACGTCACCGTCCTCGATTCCCCGTCGGCTGCGGCATCCGCTCACACCCGCTTTCTCTCT
>NZ_DATFBA010000092.1:0-3698 GCF_035254065.1 Geomonas sp. | reverse complement strand
CGGGCCTCGCTGCAACCGTTGGACTCGCCTTCGCAGCCGAAGGTTCCGGAGTCACCGCCGACCAGGCGCTGCAGAAGCTGATGGACGGCAACGCACGCTACGTGGAGAGCAAGCTGGGGACCTGCGCGGCAACCGACGCATCCGCCCGCGCCAAGCTCGCCACCAGCCAGCACCCCTACGCCATCATCCTTTCCTGCTCCGACTCCAGGGTCCCGCCCGAGCTGATCTTCGACCAGTCGCTGGGCGAGGTCTTCGTGGTCAGGGTGGCCGGCAACGTCGCCGACCCGATCGTGCTGGGGAGCATCGAGTATGCCGCCGAGCACCTCGGCTCGCCGCTCATCATGGTGCTCGGTCATGAGCGCTGCGGCGCGGTGACCGCCTCGGTGAAGGCGAAGGGGAAACCGGAAGGGAACATCGGGGCGATCGTGAAAGCCATCGAGCCCTCCGCAAAAAAAGCGAAGAAGACCTGCAAAGGTAAAAGCACCGAAGAGATCGTGGAGTGCGCGGTCAGCCTGAACGCTAAGGCGGTGGCTGCCGACCTGACCAAGAAGTCGAAGGTGCTCGCCCACGAGCTGAAGGAAGGAAAGATCAAGATCGTGGCGGCCAAGTACGACCTGGACGACGGCAAGGTCACCCTGCTTCAGTAGTTGATGTTTCATACCATGGTTAAGAAGGGGGCGGGCCCAGAGGGCCGCCCCCTTCTTCATGCAGCCCTACCCCCCTCGCCCCTTTAGGGGAGAGGGGCGGGGGTGAGGGAAGCAACTCCTGCTCGCAGGATGCCCTCACCCGCCCTTCGGGCACCCTCTCCCCTGAATGGGGCCGGGGTAAAGGTTTACTGCTCGACCAGTACCGGGTGCAGGCTGGGGAACTCCTTCAGGCTCTTGCTGCCGCAGGCCACGCTCGCGATGCGGTCGATGTAGATTCCTTCGTCGGCGGCACCACAGGCGATGGGAGACTGGCTGGTCACGGTGCCTTCGTGCCCGCAGCCGGGCTTACCGCTCGCGCAGATCCTGCTGATCCTCACCATCGCGTACTTGGTAACCGTCCTCAACTCAAAGCTATCGAGGGGCTTGACAGCTCCGCAGTCGGTTACCGGCACCACCACCCACCACCCCAAAAGCCTCCCGCTCTTGTCGAACTCCTTGTTGCCGCTGTCCACCTTCGGGTCGTACATCATCGCCTTGATATCGCGCAGGATGGCGTTCGTGGTGCCGGCGGCGGTGTAGATGCCCGTGCTGCATACCTGCTGCTGGGGCATCTCCTGGCAGACCATCTCGGACATCGTGTTGGTGATGGTGGGAGGGTGCAAAAGCGAAGTGTAGAGGTAGTGCCCGCGGGCCTGGCTGCCGACGGCATCGGTGCCGGCCGGGATCAGCTTCTTCTCCGCCAGCGAGCAGACCTCCGGGTAGGTGCAGGATTGGTCGGCGGCAACCTCGGAGCAGACGGCTATGTTGGAGCGGCTCCCCAGGGGGATGGCGGCGATGGCGACCGGGGTGGAGCCAAAGGACTCGGTGCCGGTGATCCTGGCCAGAAAGCTCCCCAGGGTTCCAAGCCCTACCGAGGAGCTCTCCGCCGTCCGCTTGGTCCTGACCTGGATGGCGTTGACCGGCGTCCCCCCCGGCTGGTAGGTACGGTTGGTGACGTCCCAGAACCCGACGGTGACGTCGTTGTTCTCGGTCAGGGCGTTGCCGTTGTTGTTGGCCAGTTCCATCAGGGCGGCCGCGGTGTGTTTGCCGGAAACGGCCTCCACCGCAGCGCTGCGGGCGGCGGGCTGTACGAGATCGGTGGTAGCCTGCTGTATCTTCTTCGGGTCGTGCTGGACCTGGAACAGTATCCGCTGCTTGATCGCCTCCGCACCAGACAGGGCTGCTGTCTCAGCGGTCGTCTGCAGATCTTCCTCGCTGACGTACATATAGCCGATATCAATGGCGAGGCCGGTCACCACCAGGAAAACAACCAGCATGATAGAGACGTAGGTAGTATCCATCCAGTCCATCCTCTTTGCTGCAGACATTATTCAGGGTGCCACATACTAGCACAGATCGGGCGGGATGCTTCCGCAAAAAAAGAAGAGGGTCATGCAGGCGTATGCATGACCCTCTTGTGTCACTCTGTCTTCGGCAACTTCAGTTAGGCGGAGGTGCCGACCTTGACGGCAACCTTCTCGCCCACCATCTCGGTAGCCTCGACCGTCACCGCTTTCTTCTCACGCAGGAAGAAGGTGAGGATGGTGCCGGAGGCCAGGCAGGCGCCGGCCAGGATGAAGGACTTGTTGAGGCCGCCCGGCTGTGCGTTCAGCATCTCGGAGACGCGACCCATCACCAGGCCGCCCACGCCCCAGGCGGTGAACAGGGTGCCGTAGTTGAGGCCGTAGTTCTTGAACCCCCAGTAGTCCTTGGCGAAGGAGGGGAACAGGGTCAGGTTGGAGCCGTAGTTGAAGCCGATCAGGGAGGCAAGCAGCACCAGCAGCACGGCGGAGTTGGAGCCGACCACCGGGATGGCGGAGAACATCAGGATCGCCTGGAAGGAGAGCATGATGGTCAGGGTGGCGCGGCGGCCGATCTTGTCGGAGAGAACGCCGGCAACCACGCGGCCGGAGGCGTTGCCGATCGCCATGATGGCGACCGCTACGAAGGCCATGGAGCCCATGGAGTGCTTGGCGAGGCCGGCCACGGAACCGATCACCATCAGGCCTGCACCAGCGCCGATGAAGAAGTTGATCCAGAGGAGGTAGAACTTGCCGGAGCGCAGCATTTCGGAGACGTTGGCATCGGCAACAGCGGCTTTCTTGACCGGAGCGGCATCACCCTTCACGGCCGGCTCTGCCGGGACATACCCCTTGGGCGGGTTGGCAAGCAGGAAGGAGAGGCCGCAGACGATGACCAGGAAGCCGGCGCCCAGGATGAACATCGACTTCTGGATACCGTAGACGCCGAGCAGGTAGCTGGAGAGCGGCGCGATGTAGACCGGCGCCAGACCGAAGCCCGCCACCACGATGCCGGCGATGAGGCCGGTCTTCTTGGCGGAGAACCATTTGAGGGCCGGCGGGGTGGCCGCGGAGTAGCCGAAACCGAAGCCGGAACCAGCCAGCACGCCGAAGCCGGTGACCCAGGCGGCGTAGCTGTTGGAGTAGCCCATCAGGGCGAAGCCGGCGCCCACCAGCAGGCCGCCGATCAGCGCGGTGCGCGCGGGGCCGATCTTGTCCTGGCACTTGCCGGCGATGATCATGGAGAAGGCGAAGAAGAGGCAGCAAAGAGCGTAGGGATCGTTGACCGAGGCCAGGCTCCAGTTGAAGGCGTCAGGTCCTCCAGCCTTGATGGACGCCTGAATCGCGCCTTTGAAGATACTCCAGGCATACAGCACCCCGAGCGCCAGGTTGATACCGGTTCCGGCCATTACTACCTGCCAGCCCTTGCTAGATGACGTTTGTGACATGCCTTTATACCTCCATAGTGGATTTGATGACGCCTGCCATACCTATTAGCAACTTGCATACCAACGTTCTAGCATTTCGTATATTCTGAAAAGTCACGATTTTTCAATGACTTGCCAGGATGGTCCAAGAAAGGGCGTTTTTAGCGCTCCCCTCCTCATTTCGCATGGGTGCAAAACCGTTTGGTGTGCCTGAAACGAGGACCTCGGAGATATGCATTGTAATATCAGCACCTTGTTTCACAAAACGCGCCATATTTGCACAA
>NZ_DATFBA010000091.1:0-19271 GCF_035254065.1 Geomonas sp. | reverse complement strand
AGGCCCGCGAGATGATCGCCGAGGTCCGGGCGGTGGTGGAAGGGCTTAAGGAGGAGATGCGCGGCTAGCGGATCTTCTGAGATTTGACGATAAAAGGGGGCTCCGGCATCTAACGGCCGGGCCCCCGTTTGTTTTAACCTTTTTAGTGCTCACCTCCGGCCCCTTGGGAGCGGAGCAGGGGAGGGGGGTGTGGCCAGTCAACAGCCAGAAGCAAATCCCCCCTGTCCCCCCTTTATCAAGGGGGGGACCTGACTGAGAGGCTCTCCTCTCGTTCCCTCCCCTTCAAGGGGAGGGACAGGGTGAGGATGGGTTCGGGTCACTTCTTGAGCTTCGTTGCTATCGAGCTGATGACGTGGTAGGCGTCGTTGATGGCGGTGTGGATCAGGTTCGGATGCCGCTCCTCCTGGATGGACCCCTTGGTGATCTTCATGTAGGAGGGGGAGATGGCGCCCCCTATCACGTAGACCCCTTTCCTGGTGGACTCGAACTCGGAGGTGAGCAAGAGCAGGCGATCGCCTTCCTTGGCCACCTGGCAGACCCCCTCCGCGCAGGCGATGGTCTGCACCCCGATCTTGTCAAAGGTGGAGGTCGGTCCTTGGCTACCGATGCAGGCGATCACGTTCTTCATCGGGAAGCTCATGGCGTTATAGCGCTCGATCCCCCCCGGCAGTTCGTGGACCGCTACCCGGATAACCAGCCGGTCCACACCCTCGTCGTCCACCTCACCGATCCTGGGCGTCGCTCCCGGCAACAGCCTGATGTTGCCACCCAGCAGTATCTCCTCGCCTAACCGCTGCGCGGTCTCCTTGTTGACGTCAAAGGTCTCCGCCACGTGCGCCCAATAGACCGGTTCCTTGTCGTTGGCGCTCCGCTTGGCCTTCAGGATGGAGATGATCACGTCCGCCGCGCTGTTGCCGCCGCCGATCACCAGGGTCCTAAGCCCGACGTACTTCTTGGGATCGTCCAGCGACTTGGCCACCATCTTGGCGTCGCCGTAGACGGAAAGCTCCTTGGGGATGGAACTGCCGAAGGCCAGCAGGATCTTTCTGGCCAGGAAGGTCCCCTTGGTGGTGATGACCCTTTGATGGTCGCGGGCAGTCTCGATGTTCTCGAACTGCGTCTCGGTAACCACGTTGAGCCCCTCGTGCTGGACGAAGTGCTGCACGTACTGGATGTACTTTTCCACGGTGACCGGCTTGTCGGGCGGCCGCAGTTCCTCGACCATGAACGGCTCAGGATCGTCCTTGGGTTTGGAAGGGTAGACGTTCTTCCCTTCCGGGTAGGTGGTGGATATGCCGTGGAAGACGGCCTTCCCTGATTCAATCAGCAGATGGGATAGTCCCTGCTTGTGACAGAGGTACGCTGCGGCTATTCCGCCCGGGCCCCCTCCAACAATAATCACATCGTAAATCTGATCCATATTCGGTTTCTCCTGGTTCTGTAGCGAAGGCACTGATGGGCCAAATGTTCATTCGTCTAAACTATACACGCTTCGGCTGCCTATTCCAAGACAAAGGGGGGGGATGGGGCAGGGGAGTGCCGCGGGATTGCTGGACAATTTGCTGCGCAGGGCGTGGAGCGGTGGCCGGACGGAGTCGGTCACCAAGCGAATTTTGCGGTAATTTCGGGGGTTGCCTTGGCAAACCGTGCACATCGGGTACTATTTACCCAGTTGAAATCAATCAGCTGATCGTAAAAAAGGAGGACGTGTTATGGCACAAAGAGAAAGCAACCGCGTAATGGTTGGGGCGATGATGCTGGTGGTCGGTGGCCTCCTTGGCGCCGGCGTCGCTCTCCTGTACGCTCCCCAAAGCGGCGAGAAGACCCGCAGGGACCTGAACCGCTACGGGAAGAAGCTGCGCAGGAAGGGACGTGACGCCGTCGAGGCCGTGGAGGAGTTCTCCGAGCACGTGACCGACATGGCCGAATCGGTCGGCGAGCGGGCGGCGGATATCCTTGAGCGTGGTAAGGATATGGCTTACGGCGCCAAGAAGGGCCTTTTGAAGGCTATTGAAGAAGGGGAAAGCCGGCTGGAGAAACAGCGTAACCGGCTGATGAAGATGATTGGCTAGGGAGCCTGCGGGGCATGCAGGGTGATGTCACCGTACCATGCGGTGACCTCGTCCTTGGTGTCGTCGGTATCGGTCATGATGGCAACCCCCCCCATAAGGGGGGGCTCTTCTCCAAAAATCCTCTTGTAGTCCTCGTAGATGTTCCGCTGCTCACTCACCCATTTGCCGGCTTTCTCATCCCCGCTTTCCACCGCGATGATCATCGAGTTCTTGGTGTAGGGGCTGGGCGCTTCGCTCCCTTGGGGCATCTTGCTCGCCCACACGTAGTTGATGGCCCGCATCCGCCAGAAGAAGGTGCGGGGGAAGATCACGTAGACCCGGGCGGCGAAGTCGTCGCCGCTCTTCTTCTTGATGTCCTCCCCCTTGAGGGTGTGGTCGACCTTCCAGTTCCAGGTGATGATCGGGTACTTGTGGACGTCGACCGAGAGCTCCTTGATCTTCCCCGAGGCGGCCTTGACGCTATGGGCCTTCAGCGCCCCGTCCTCCAGGGTATAGCTGACACTCCCCTTGTAGCCCTTGTCGGTCCAACCGGAGAGGTCCGAGGCGCTGAAGCGTCCGATCTGCAGTTCCTGCGGCGAACCGGCGGTGGTTGTCAGGAGGGCGGCTGCGAGCAGGAGTTGGCTGAGCATCTCTCTATCAGATCCCCTTGCCGGTCAGCCTGACCAGCGCCTCCATGTACTTCTCGGCGGTCTTCTGCACGATATCCGCCGGCAGCGGCGGTGCCGGAGCGGTCTTGTTCCAGTCCAGGGTCTCCAGGTAGTCGCGCAGGAACTGCTTGTCGAAGGAGGGCTGGGGGCCGCCCGGCTGGTAGCTGTCCTTGGGCCAGAAGCGGCTGGAGTCCGGGGTCATGCACTCGTCGATGATGATCAGCTCGCCCTGGTAGATGCCGTACTCGAACTTGGTGTCGGCGATGATGATCCCTTTCTGATCGGCGATGTCACGCGCCTTCTCGTAGATGGCGAGGGTTACTTCGCGCACCTTCTCGCTGATCTCCTGCCCGCACAGCTTGGCCATCTCCTCGAAGGAGATGTTCTCGTCGTGGGTGCCGAGCTCGGCCTTGGTGGAGGGGGTGAAGATAGGCTGCGGGAGACGGTCGGACTCCTTCAGGCCTGCCGGGAGCTCGATGCCGCAGATCTTGCCGGTCTGCTGGTAGTCCTTCCAGCCGCTGCCGGAGATGTAGCCGCGCACGATGCACTCGGCCGCCAGCGGGGAGGCCTTCTTGACCAGCATGGAGCGGCCGGCCAGGACGTCGGCGTAGGGCTGGCACTCCTTCGGGAAATCGGCCACCTCGGTGGAGATGATGTGGTTCTTGATGATCCCCTCCATCTGGCGGAACCAGAAGGCGGAGATCTGGGTCAGCACGTACCCCTTGTTGGGGATCCCTTCGTTCATGATGACGTCGAAGGCCGATATCCTGTCGGTGGTGACGATGAGAAGCGCCTCGCCCAGGTCGTAGATGTCGCGCACTTTGCCGCGGGCGGCGAGCTTCAGTCCGGGGAACTCCGTGGTAAGCACCGGTTTCGTCATAGCTATCTCTCCTTTGTTAATCGTTGTATCAGTTGACGAGAAAAGTGAAAGGTGAAGGGGCTTTTCGCACCCTTCACCTCGCATCAGGTTACTATCGGTTTGTGAAGATCACTGCCGGTTTCCGGCTACTCCCCCATGATTGCCGGGTTGACCTCGATCTTGGCCTTGGATTTGAGATCCTTCAGCCAGGCAGCCATGGCATCCTGCTGCTTCTTGGGAAGCAGGCTCTGCCTGATGGCTTCCTTGCTCTTGGCGAGCTCGGTGGTCGGTGCCTCGATCCGGTGCTTGAGCTTCACCGCGTACCAGCGGTCGCCGACCTTGACCACCTTCTTGGCCACCGGAGCGGCGCTGGTCAGGGCGAAGGCCTGGTCCATCAGCTCGGGGGATGCGCCGATGCTGGGGATGGTCCCCTGGGCGTTGTAGCCGAAAGCGCCGGTGTCCTTTGTCGCAACGCCACCCTTGGCGAGCTGGCCAAGGGCCTCTTCGGCCTTCTTCTTGGCAACCTCGGCCGCTTTGGCCTCCAGCGCCTTCGCTTCTACCTTGGCACGGATCTCGGCCAGCGGCGGCACGGCGGCCGGCTTCCTGTCCACCACCTTCAGCAGGTAGATCCCCTTGGCGGTTTCCACCGGTCCACCGAGTTCGCCCTGCTTGAGGGCGAAGGCGCGGGATACCACTTCCTTCTCGGAGACCAGGGCCGGGGCCGGAGCTGCGGCGGTAAAGAGAGCGGTCTTCTCCACCTTGGCGCCCAGGGCGGCTGCGGCGGCGTTGATGTCACCCTGGCTCTTGAACTTGTTCACCGCGTCAGCGGCCTTTTCGTAGGTCTCCTTGGCTGCTTTTTGCTTGAGGGCGTCGGCGGTTGCCTGCTCCTTGACCTTGTCGAAGGGGAGTATACCACCTTTGTCCTGGTAGCGGTCGATGTTCTTCTGGTAGTAGGCCTGTGCCTCCTCCGGGGTCACCGCCATCTTGGAGGCGAACTGGGAGGGGCTGACCACGGCATAGGCGAGGGAGACCTGCTCGGGGGTCTTGAAGTCGGCCTGGTGGTCCTGCAGGTAGACGTTCAGTTCGGCGTCGGTAAGCTTGATGCCTCCCTTGACGTCGGCCGGGGAGTAGGAGACGAACTGCAGGTCAACCTTGTCGTTTTGCTTTTTGAAGGCATCCAGGATCTCCTGGTCGGTGACCTTGGCGCCGTCCTTCACCTTGGTGCGGGCCTTCTGGATGGTGAGCTCATCCTGCTCGGCGTCCTCGAAGGCGGCAGGGGTCATCCGGTTGGATCTGAGGACCAACTGGTACTGGTCGAAGTTGAACACGCCGTCTTTCTGGAAGGCGGGGACCTTGGCGATCTCGGCGGCCACCTCGTCCTTGCCCACGTTGATTCCCATCCGCTTGGCTTGCTTGAGGATCAGCACGTTGTCGATCAGGGTGTCCAGGGTCATCTTCTTGAGACCCATCGACTTCTCCATCTCGGGGGTCAGCGAACGGCCGTAGATCTGCTCGTAGACGCCGCGGGTACGGTTGTAGGCCTGGTCGAAATCCCCCAAGGAAATCTTGGTGCCGTCCACCTTGGCTGCAAAGCTCCCTTCGCCGCGTCCCCGGTCGCCCCCTCTGCCCCAGACCAGGAAGATGGTGCCGATGAAAGAGAGAACTATCACTATGAATACTATCTTAATGACCGGAGACTCTTTGTACTTCCTCATTATGCCAAGCATTGCGGTGGAAACTCCTTTGCTATTAGGTGTATTACCGGGATTAAGACACGAGTTGCGAATAATAATATAATCTAATTGCAAAAGCAACAGGAGATTGAAAAGGTGAAATAGGGTTCTCCGCCTGGCCGCGCTGCCGGACGGGTTTTCTTTGTTGAAAGGGTGCGGGATTTCTGCTATATTTCCACCTTTGCCGGGTTTGTTGACCCGGGATGATAATTAAAGGAGTCTTACGATGCTGAAGATTTTCGATGCCCTGTTCGGCATGTTTTCTAATGACCTCGCAATAGACCTGGGTACCGCCAACACCCTGGTGTACCTCAAGGGGAAGGGTATCGTGGTGCGCGAGCCGTCGGTGGTGGCGGTGCAGCAGCTGCAGACTACCGGCCAGCAGAAGGTGCTGGCGGTCGGTATGGAGGCCAAGAAGATGCTGGGCCGCACCCCGGGCTCCATCACCGCCATCCGCCCCATGAAGGACGGCGTCATCGCCGACTTCGACATCACCGAAGAGATGCTCCGTTACTTCATCCACAAGGTCCACAACAGGAAGACCCTGGTCCGTCCCCGCATCGTCATCTGCGTCCCCTCCGGGATCACCCAGGTGGAGAAACGCGCAGTGAAGGAATCGGCCGAGTCGGCGGGCGCCCGCGAGGTCTACCTGATCGAGGAGCCGATGGCGGCCGCCATCGGGGCGGGCCTTCCCATTACCGAAGCCTCCGGCAACATGATCGTCGACATCGGCGGCGGCACCACCGAGGTGGCTGTCATCTCGCTGGCCGGCATCGTCTACACCAAGAGCGTCAGGGTGGGGGGCGACAAGATGGACGAGGCCATCGTCCAGTACATCAAGCGCAAGTACAACCTGCTGATCGGCGACCGCATGGCCGAGCTCATCAAGATCGAGATCGGCGAGGCCTACCCCGGCAACGAAGTGGTCCACATGGAGGTCAAGGGGCGCGACCTGGTCTCCGGCATCCCCAAGACCACCGAGATCGACTCCAACGAGATCCGCGAGGCGCTCTCCGAGCCGGTGACCGCCATCGTTGATGCCGTCCGCAACTGCCTGGAGCGCACCCCGCCCGAACTGGCGGCCGACCTGGTCGACAAGGGAATCGTGCTGGCCGGCGGCGGCGCGCTGCTGAGGCACCTGGACGTGCTGTTGCGCGAGGAGACCGGGCTGCCGGTGGTTACCGCCGAGGATCCCCTTTCCTGCGTCGTGCTCGGCTCCGGAAAGGTCCTCGACGAACTGGCCCTGCTCAGGAACGTTGCGGTCAGCTCCTAACTTCTCGTCGCACGTACAGGTAACCGGCCGTAGGGACCGTCATGACCAATGCCATCATGATAGACGTCGTCATCCCCGTCTGGAACAGGCCGAAAGATACCCGCAACTGCCTCGTCAACCTCATCAACAACACCCCCGACGCGCGCCTTATCATGTTCGATATCGGCAGCGATCGGGAGACCGAGAAGATGTTGCAGGAGTTTGCGGACGGCCTGGAAGAGCGGGCGCTCTTGATACGAGATGACAGCAACATCGGCTTCGTAAAGGCCGCCAACCGCGGCCTTCTGCGTTGCGATGCGCCATTCATGGCCCTGGTGCGCAACACCACCGAGGTGCCCGAGGGGTGGTTCAAGCCGCTTTTGGAGTTCGCCCACGACCATCCGGAGGCGGGGATCATGATCCCCTGTCTGAGCAAGGCCGCGGGCGAGGCGGCAGATCCCGCTCCCAGCGAGGTGGTGGCCGCTTCCTTCTCCGCCATGGTCATCACCAGAAAGGCCTTCAAGGAGATAGGCGGCCTCGACGAGGGGATGGACGGCGGGCAGTGGTGCCTGCGAGACTACACCCGGCGCGCCTGCGCCAAGGGGTATCTCACCTATCGGGTGGCTGGACCGGTGGTCGGCTACCAGGAGGAAAAACCCTTGGGGTCGGTCCGGCGTCGCGCCGAGACCCTTGAGCACAGCCGAGCCCTTTTCTCCGAGCGTTGGGGAGAGGGGGGGGACTACGTGGTGCACGTTCCCAAGGGATGCGTGGTCGAGCACCTGCGGGAAAAGCTTGGCGTGCTGGTAAAGGGGGCCCGCCACGGCGACAGTTTCCAAGTGCTACTCCCGGCGCTCCTGCACAAGGCCGCCGAACAGGAGGACCTGGGCATCCTGCACGACAGCATCAAGCTGGTGCCGCTTCCGCGTTTCGCGCTCGGTGCGACCCGCCGGCACCTGTTCGAGCGGATGATCGCCGAACGGCCGGGGAGCATCGCGGTCACCGCTGTCGACGGCATCGCCTTTCCCTGGGGCTCCAGCTATCTATCCTTCACAGAATTGACAGAGAGAATCGAGAGCCGCTCGAAAGAGCGATAGCTTACGCCCCGATATGGATTTTTCTCCCTCTCCTTCAAGGATAGGGCCGGGGTGAGGATGGGGTTCGGAATAGCAAGAAGAATATCGGCAGGAGGGTTGATGTTAGCAGAGATAAAATCGCAGCTTAAGAGCCACTGCGAGGTGATGACGGCGCTGGAAAGGGAGCTTGCTCCCGCCATTGAGAGCGCCGTTTCTCTTTTGGTTGAAGCGCTGGGGGCCGGGAACAAGGTGTTGGTGATGGGGAACGGTGGCTCGGCCGCCGATGCCCAGCATCTGGCCGCTGAGATCGTGGGGCGTTTCAAGCTGGAGCGTCGCGCCCTGCCGGCCATCGCCTTCACCACCGACACCTCCATCCTCACCGCCGTCGGCAACGACTACGGCTTCGACCGCGTCTTTTCTCGCCAGGTCGAGGCGCTGGCCGTGCCGGGCGACGTCGTGATCGGCATCTCCACCAGCGGCAACTCCCCCAACGTCCAAATCGCACTGGAAGCGGCCATCGAGAAGGGGTGCCGGACGGTGGCGCTCCTTGGCAAGGACGGCGGCTCCATCGCTAAACTGGTGGAACTCCCGCTCATCGTGCCGAGTAACGACACCCCGCGCATCCAGGAAGGGCACATCACCATCATCCATATCGTTTGCGATCTGGTGGAAAGAGCCCTCTTCACCGCGGTTTGCTAGGAGAGTCCGAGGTCATGAGCAAGAGAAGGGCGGTTTTTCTGGACAGGGACGGCACCATCAACGTCGAGGTGCAATACCTGCACAAGGTCGAGGAATTCGAGTTCATCCCCGGCGTTCCCGCCGCGCTCAAGCGGCTGAAGGAGGCAGGATTTCTCCTGGTGGTGGTCACCAACCAGTCCGGCATCGGGCGCGGTCGTTATGACGAGGCGGCGCTGGACGCCATCCATAGCCACATGCACGAGATGCTGGCCAAGGTCGGCGCCTCCATAGACGCCTGCTACTTCTGCCCCCATCATCCGGAGCACGGCAAGGGGGATTACCTGCAGGTGTGCGCCTGCCGCAAACCGTTGCCCGGCATGCTGCAACAGGCGGCAGATGACCTCGCCATTGATCTCGGCTCCTCGTTCATGATCGGTGATAAACTGGCCGACGTGGAAGCAGGCATCAATGCGGGCTGCACCTCCCTCATGGTGCTTACCGGGTACGGCAACTCCCATGCCTCCAAGCTTCCGGCGGGGATCAAGGCGTATCCTGATCTCCCGGCTGCTGTTGAAGCCATCCTGGCCCTGGAGGCCGCCGAGGCGCCGGACGCCGACTGAAGGTCCCCCTTTTGCCTGCACCACATACAACTCGATTCGCCCTGTGTACTTAGCGCAGGGCGTTTTCTTTTGATCCAAAGAGCCTTAGTGATGGCGTCCCTTAATTCCTTCTGAAAGGTCCTTACTGTGCCTAACGTCCTGCGAGCGTACACTGACATAATTCCCACCGGCGAACCTGTGATGACGCTGGTGCTGAGACAGAAGACCGGGCGTATTCCAAAAGGAAGTTACGGTTTTCTTGAGTATTACTGTACCGAGCCCGGCTGTGACTGCCGAAGGGTGACCATCCTGGTCGTGAACGAGAAGGTGAAGCAGAAAGCTGCCATTAGCTTCGGTTTTGACCAGCAAGGACCTTTTGCAGGCCCCTACCTCGACACCTCCAATCAGCAGGGACCGTATGCGGAGGACCTGTTGCACCTGTTCGTGGAAGGCCTCAACTCCGGGCCGGACCGGCTTGAGCGGTTATACCGGCACTACCTGACGGTCAGGGAAAAGGTCGAAGGGCGACCGTACGGCGGCCCCGCCTTCCCCAAACCGGGCGATCTCGTCTATCGCGCCACCGAACCACCCGATCTCGCTTCCGAGATCGAGCAATCGCTGAGAAATCTCAGTTCCGGGGGCTGGGGCGCCGGCGGTCCGAGCGGGAAGGGTGGAGTTTCCGGCATCTCCCAGCAAGGTGGGAACCTTCCTCCGAAAAGCCGTCCCTCCGCTACCAAGGTTGATGGAGCTTCCCTCGTTGAGCGCTATGTCGCTGCCGGAAACATGGGGCAGGTCGACCTACTGATCAAGCTTCACGACGACCTTCGGCAGTACCTGCTTAAAGATTCCGACAGCTGCGACGAGATCGCGGCGCTGCTTCCCCAGCTCTATCAGCAGTCTCCCCAGCCGGACGAACAGATCCAGGGCGGTTTGCACCTTTTGTTCGATTCCCTCGATATCCTCGACCAGGAAATCGAGGTTGACACCCCGGATGCCCAACGGCGGATGGAAGAGCTTCAAAAGGCGATCAACCAGCACGTCTTCGTGGAAAATGAGGACCCCGACCTGAGGGCAGCGGTGCTGAACGTCCTGGTGCAGAGCAGGGTGGAGATCCTTCCGGTCCTTAAAGGGGGGACTTCCCATCTGCTGGCTGGTTTCGGCGCGCGCACCGACCTTAACGACGGCCAGGCTGAGGAAACGCTGAGCGGGATAGCACGGAGCTTCCACTCGATAGGTGTGACCTCTCCCTTTGAAGGTGCCGAGGAATTGCTGCAACTGCTCGTGGTGGACGATGCGCCGATGCAAAATGCGTTGATCGGAGAGATGCTGCAGTCCGATGATTCCCTTTTGCGGGACATTGCGGTGCTGATGCTTTTTCACAACGAACCGGAAGTACGCCTTGGCGTCTCCGAAACAATCGCCACCGTGGAAGGGACCGCCATAACTTCCGAGAGCCTGCGCCGCCTGATCGTGTCGCGCAACTGGTTCCCCGAAGAGATCAGGAAAAATGTCGATCGCGCCATAACCAAGGCGCGAAAAGCGCGGGTAGAATGCGCCGCCCTTCCCAAACTTCCCACCTTCACGGTCTTTGCCTCCACCATTGATGGAACAGGACAGCAGTCTTTCGTGGTCGTTGCTCCCGATGGTGACGGCTTTGCCCGCTGCTTGGTAACTCTCCTACAGGGGGAGGGGATCGTCAACTCCTACGTTGCCCCCCTCAAGACCAAGTACGAGTTGGAAGAATTCCTGAAGGCGGTCAAAAAAGACCCCCACTATTTCGAGTCAAACGCTGAGCACCTCGACCTGCGAGTCTGCAACGGTCTGGCCGATGGGGGACGCGCCGGAACGGTCCCCAACGCGTGGCTGGTTCGGGTCGCCGAGCTACTTGGGCGCGACCGCTGGCGGATGATCCAGTTTGATGCGGCGAGGGAATTGCTGCTTCTGCATGAGGAGTTGGCAGAGGATAGCCCCCAGCTTCTCTCGGACCGGGAGTACGCCAATGCCATCGAGCACTCCGCATCTCTGATCGCCGATGCACCGTTTCTTTCCTCCTGGTATGAGGATGGTGAGGATATCGAACGCGTGACGGAGCAGGCCCGCAAAAACAGGGAGAGCGCAGACTCTGCCGTCGAACAGGTCCTTGACTCCGTCCTGGAGGCGCATCGTCCAATCTGGCTAGAGAGGCTGGTGGTTACGGCACTGTGGCTGAAGTCGCATCGCAAGCCGCTGATCCCCTGGCACAAGATTTACCACCTGGCACAGGCCGTGGCAGATGAAACGATATCTTTGAAGGAGATTCCCCTGATGAAGGCAGTTGCCGAGACGAGTGTGCGGAACTACCTCGCAAGCCAGACGAGGAAAGCCCCGCAGCACGGAGGCAAGCAATGACCTCCCTCTCTCCGCTATTTCTCCCCTTACTGTTCGCTACCGGCCTAGTGGCCGGATGCATCGATGCCATTGCCGGAGGAGGAGGGCTTATCACCGTCCCCGTGCTGCTTGGCATCGGTCTGCCGCCGCAGGTCGCGCTGGGCACCAACAAGCTCCAGTCCACCTTCGGCTCTGCTTCCGCCATGTTCCATTTTGTGAAGGCAGGCACCGTCAATCTGCGCGACGCTCGGCGTGGGATTTTCTGGACCGCGGTCGGTGCCGGTATCGGTGCCTACACCGTCCAGCAGATCGATCCCGGCTTCCTGAAACGTTTCATCCCGTACCTGCTTTTGGCGATCCTGGCCTACACCATCTTCACTCCGAAGCTGGGCGCGGAAGAGGTCCATCCGCGCATGCGCAAAGAGGTTTTCTACACCGTTTTCGGGCTGCTGATCGGGTTTTACGACGGCTTTCTCGGGCCAGGCACCGGTTCCTTCTGGGTGATATCGATTATGCTCGGGCTGGGGTTCGACATGCGGAAGGGGACCGGCTACACCAAGCTCTTCAACTTCGTGAGCAACATCGTGTCACTGGTGGTATTCATCGTGGGGGGAAAAGTGGTGCTGCTGGCCGGGTTGCTCATGGGGGCAGGGCAGGCGTGCGGGGCAAGGGTAGGGGCGAAGCTCGTCATCCACAAGGGGACCCGCTTCGTGCGACCGGTCTTCATCTGCTCCGTGCTGGCGGTGACTGCGAAGCTGTTTTACGATAACTATCGGTAATAATGCCACTGGCCGGGGACCAGCGGCTGCAACTCCGCGTTTTAAGCCCTCGCCCCCAGTCCCTGCCTTATATCTCCCTGATGGTCCCCGCCTCGCTGTCCGCCGACATGGAAAGCGCTTCCAGCTCGTTCTCCAGGTGGGCGACCATTTCTCCGAGTTGTTCAAGGTAGAGATCGGGGACGCCGGGGAGGCTGCGCAGGGTCGACTCCAACCGTTTTGCCGCTGAAATGCTCGCCTTGAGCGGCGCCAGCGGGTTCACTTCCTCCCGCAGGGCAGCTACTTCCTTGTACTTCTTAAGGACGGTGGGGTGGCTGCGCTCCTCCTCCACCACGCTCTTTCTGAGGTCGTCGTACTCCTCGTCGGTAAAACCCTTCTCTTCCTTTGCCTTGCGCAAAAGGTCGATGGACCGGAAGTCAGGCAACGGCTTCAACTCCTCGCGCGCGGTCAGCAGCTGCGGCTCCTCCTTCTCCATGAAGCGGTAAGCCATGGTCAGCTTCTCCGCAGTCCCGCGCTTGATCCGGATTTCCTGCACACAGTACTCCTCGAAGCTCTGGTATCCCCAGTCCCGGAAACGCCCCTTCTTGCTGACGTCGAGCAGCTTTTCGCCCAGTTCCACCCAGGACGACTTGAAGCGCTTGGCCTTGTCCAGTACCTCGTATCTCTCCGAGCCCGGCTCCACGTGTTGCATGATCTTCTCTATGTGCCGCTCGCTGGTTGATTTGGGACTATCCGACATACGTGTACCTCCGTAGTTACTGAACCTTGCTGCCCGAACATTGGAAATTAACAGAAACGGTCCTCTTTTTGAAGTTTTTTATCTTGGCTGGATCGTGGAATGGAGATAGAATTCCCGCTCGCGTCCACCTAGTTGCCATTGTTATAATGACTTCCAATGGACATATCCAATACAGAGGAGAATTACGCCATGGAGCAGCGTCTAACAGATATGGAGATGCAGATCATGCACCAGGGGCATGTCATCGATCAATTGAACGAAGTGGTGACCTTACATCAGGCCAGCATCGACAGGTTGTCCATGGAGCTCAAGCTCATCAAAGAGCATCTTAAAGGGGTGCTTTCGTCCCAGAACAGGCTGCCGTCCGAGGAAGAACCGCCGCCGCACTACTGATGCCAGGAGGAGATGAAATGAAAACTGTTATGCTGGGAGCTACCGGCTTGAGGGTACATCCACTGGTCTACGGCACCCTCCCTCTCGGCCCCCTGCAGGCAGCCGTTACCCCCGAGGAGGGAGGGCGGCTGATCCGCTATGCCCTGGAGCGTGGCGTTAACCTGCTCGATACCGCGGAAATGTACCAGACCTACCCCCACATCAGGGCCGCCCTGGACGGCTACCGCGGAGAGGTCCTGATCGCCACGAAGACCCACGCTAACACCGGGGAGCTTGCCCGTGCGCACGTGGAGCGGGCCTTGCGCGAACTCGACCGGGAATGCCTGGACCTCGTGCATCTGCACGGCGCCAGGGTTGCCGATCCCTTCACCGACCGCGCCGAGGTGGTTGCCGAGCTGGTGCGGATGAAGGAAGAGGGGAAGATCCGCCACGTCGGTCTCTCCTCCCATTTCATCAGCGCCATCCGTAAGGCCGCGGCCCATCCCGAGATAGAGGTGATCCATCCGCTCATCAACAGGACCGGCATGGGGATCATCGACGGGTCCTCCGAGGAGATGGCTGCCGCCATTGCCGAGTCTGCTGCGGCCGGAAAGGGGGTCTATGCCATGAAGGCTCTTGCGGGCGGCAATCTCATTTCCAGCGCCAGGGAGAGCATCCGCTTCGTGCTTGGCCTCACCGGCGTGCACGGCATCGCCATGGGGATGCTGTCCGAAACGGAGATCGACGGCAATGTCGCTCTCTTCGAGACCGGGGTGACCGAAACGAAACTGTGGGAAGACCTGGAAGGGAAGAGGCGAAAGTTGCGGATCATGCAGGCGTTTTGCAAGGGGTGTGGGATGTGCGTGCCTGCCTGCACCAACGATGCGTTGCAGGTAGTTGAGGGGAAGGCACAGGTTGATGAGGAGACCTGCATCCTGTGCGGCTACTGCGGCGCCGCCTGTCCGGAGTTTATCATCCGGGTCGTATAGATGATCAGCAGGAAATTGTGAGTACTCACCGTAGGGTGGGCAGCCCGTCGTTAAAGCGCGGTGGGTGATGCCCGCCTTATTTTTTGGGAAGATGTATGTTCAGGTGGTCCCGGATTAGAGGTGCAACCTGATCGGCCATGGCGTTGGCAAGATCATGCGTTCCACCATGGACGATATGCAGTTCCGACTTCGGCATAAGAGCCGCCAGCCGTTCCCCTACCAGCGGTGGACTGATGGGGTCGGCGTCACCCCAGAGAAGAAGTGTCGGTATCGTGATTGTTTCAAGCTTTTCCGTGAGATCTTCGTGATAATCGGCGAACCAACGCGGAAAGGTGGGATTGAGGGCATGAAAGCTTTCACGCCAGTCAACTGCACCGAGTTTACTGAGATCCATTCCACCCGATGTTGCTGTCAATACCAGGTGAGTAACGAGGTAAGGCTTTCTCAGAGCGCATTGAATAGCAACAACCCCACCCATCGACTGGCCTATGACAGCTGATGGCACCTCGAGTTCCTTCAGGACGAGAGATACCAGGTCCTCTATTCCATTGACATGAGGATCAGCCGCTGTCGGGCCAAATCCGGGCCACCCGATATGGACCTGCTGTGCATCACTCTTCAGCAGGTCCGCCACAGGTCGCCAAAAGTTGGTGTTGCCAGAGGCCCCCGGAAGGAATAACAGCTTCTCAGGCACCATCTGCCCCTCCTTTCCCGTCGTCAATCCACTATCACCGAGACCGGCTCACGCGAAGTCTTTGGCGTTGATCACGGTGCCGGTTCTGGTACCCGCTACGCTAGCCCGGTAGGCCTGGGCCACGCGTTCGGCCGGCATGCCGGTCGAGCTGTCCATTCCCAGCGCCTCCAGGGTCTCCTTGACCCAGGGGGGACTGACTACGTTGATCCGGATTCCCCTGGGCATCTCGAGCGCAGCCGCCCGCACGAAGCCCTCTATGCCTGCGTTGATCATGCTGATCGAGGCGCTCCCCGGCATGGGTTGATGGCTGAGGACGCCGCTGGTAAGGGTGAACGAGCCGTGGTCGTTGATGTAGTTGTAGCCGACCCGCACCAGGTTTACCTGCCCCATCAGCTTGCCGGCCAGGCCCAGTTGGAAATCTTCGTCGCTTAGTTCCGAAAGAGCTCCGAATCGTGCCACGCCGGCTGCGCAAACAAGGGCGTCGAAGTGACCGACCTCCTTGAACATCTTCTCCACCGAATCCTTGCTCGCCATATCCATTCTGAAGTCGCCTGATCTCGAAGCCACCCTTACGACTTCATACTCCGAGCTGAGCGATTTCACGACAGCTTTCCCTATGGTTCCTGTTGCTCCCACAACGATGACGCGCATGACCATTCCTCCTCTGTCTGCAAACTCGCTGCTGCAGCACTCCTGTCTTAAGGTTACTCCTTCTCACAGGTTGGAGTACACGGTCAAATAGACCTGGTTTTCGCCGCCGCTGTTGAAGCCGTGGGCGATGCCGAGTGCCGGGGTGAGCTTAGCCCAGTAGCCGAGTGTCACGTCGGTCCGCAATTCGAAACCGGCGCCGACCTTGAACCTGTTGGTGTCGTTACTGAACTGGTCGCTCCAGACTTGCCCGCCGTCCACGAAGAAGGCTCCGTGGACCTTTTCCAGGAACAGAGGAAGGGTGCCGGGACCGCGCATCGGGTCGAAGAAGGGGGCGCGGTACTCCACGGTGCCGGTGGCCACATACTTGCCGGTGCTGAAGCGATCGGGATACCCGCGCAGCGAATAGGGGTTCAGGTCGGAAGGGATACCGCCGATCTGGAAGGGTTGCTGTCCGTACTGCAGATCGCCGTAGGCCAGGCCGCCAGCCAACCGCAGGTAGAGCAGATGATGTTTCAGCGCCTCCGTAGGCATCCGCAGGTACTCGTGGTATTCGGCGCTGTATTCGGTGAGGGTCTGTTCGCTGCCGAGTATCCGGGCAAAGCGTCGGTAGGTGAGCGAGAAGTCGCGTCCTTCTTCAGAACTGATCGAGTATGGGTACTTCAGCACGTTATCGAAGGTGAAGCCGAGGAACACGTTGTTGCGCCTTCCCTGGAAGACGGGGACACCGTTGAAGGTGGAATTGGGTCGCAGCTGGCTCAGGGCCTCTTGATCGAGGATTTGGTAGCCGGCGTTGAACCGGAAACGGCGCTCCAGGAAATTGATCGGTACCGATGCCCGTGCAGTGACGGCCTTGTTCAGCTCCCAATAGTCCCCTCTGTCCTCCAGGTTGGAATACAGCAATGGCTGGATGTGGGCCAGGAGCGAGAGCGTCGGGAAGAAGTAGTCGTTGTTGTAGACGAGGTTGAAGTACCCCTTATGTCTGCCGTTGCTATAATCGACCGCCAAGCTGTAGGTGTTGTAGGAAAGGACATCGGCTCCGGCGGTGAAAACGCCGAGCACTGCTTTGTCAGAGCCGTCCCCCGAAAGGCGGGGCAGCCAGAAGTGAGGGTAAAGGGTACGCCACGGGGTGTAAGGCGTGGCTGTGGGGCCCAGCTCAGCGGACGGCGTGGCTGTTGGAGGCGGCTCAGCAGAAGTGGAGGTTGTGGGCGCCGGCTCAACGGAAGGGGAGTCCGACCCTGCACCTTTGACGGCTGTGGCGGCTGCCTCGCTGGTCGAGGTGCCTGCTGGCGCAGCTATGGTGTCCGGCTGTGAGGGGGGAGCCGGAAGGTCGCGTAACAACGGCAGCGATGGGCCAGGCGTCGATGACCATTTCGACCTGTCGAGGGTCAGTTCTGCGATATAGAAGCCGTGCGACGTGTAACTGGCGAGGGCTACGCTGCGGCCGTCTGGGGAGGGTGCGGGCTGCCAGGCGCCGGCCAGAAGGTGGCTTACCTGGTACTTCTTCCCTTCCTTGAGGTCATAGGCGAAGAGGTTGAAAACGCCGGTTTCATCCGAGATGTAGAAAATCGAGGAACCGTCCTGCGACCAGATAGGGTAATCCAGGATGTTTGGCGCCCGCAGCACTGTCCGATCCTTGCCGGAGGCAGGCTCATGTATCCGGATTGAGCTGTATCCGGCGTTATCGCGCAACGCGTAGCACACGGCCTGTCCATCCGGTGACCAGTGTGGCGAGGATACCCGCTGGAGCTGATAGGTGGTGACCGGCTTGGGACGGGCAGCCTTCCCTTTCTGGCTCGCGCTAAGCAGTGCAAGGTTTTGACTGCCGCGCGAGGTGATCACGCCAGCGAAGAGCTTGCCGTCCGGTGAAAGGTCGACGTCGCTGAACCGTTGCCTGTAGGTGAGCCTGGTCACCGAGTCGGCGGAGAGGTCGTAGGCGTAGAGATCCTGGTAAGCGTCATAGGAGCGGTAGATCTCCGTCTGGGTGAAGAAAATCTTCTTGCCGTCCGGGGACCAGGTGATGCTGCCGTCCGAGTAGCGTCGGCGGAACTGGGCCACTTCTTTGCCGGCGCGATCGGTCACCAGCACAGTGGTATGGTCGTTGGGATCCTCGCGGATGAAGGCAAGGCGGGCGCCATCAGGCGAGAAACGGGGATGGGTCAGGTTCTCACCCTGTCTTGAAATGGCGGTCAAGGGGGTGAAGGGCGCCGTGGAGAGGATGGCGATCTTCCGCGCCTGTTCCCCCTTCATCGCGGCCACCATGTCCGTGTACAGTTCCCGATAGCTCCGGCCGGTCAGCTCCTGGGGAGGCGTGTTGATGAAGTAGGGGAAGCGGCCGGAATGCGCGATGCTCAGCTTGCCAAGGGTCTCTTTGCCGTAGGTGTCGGCGATGTACCGCTGCAGGCGGTAGCCGAACAGGTAGGGGAGGTCGCCGTCCGGCCAGTACGGCACGTCGCCGTTGATCTCGTCCACCCGGGGGATGTGGTTTTCGGCCACCGCCGTCCGGAAGACCATGTCGAAGTAACTACCCTTGCCGCGCCCCCCTCCGGTGAAGTTGCTTTCCGACCAGGTCGCCATCCCTTCGTGCCACCAGCGGGGCATGAAGGTGTTGGCGGGGGCAGTCACCAGGAACATCAGCTCGGTGAATGGGTCCCCTATCCAGGGAAGTGGCTTGCCAAGGATCTTGCGGGTCCACTTCCAGTAGCCGCGGGCAGGGTCGGAGGTGAGGATATGGGCGTACTCGTGGGTGATCAGGGACCTCAGCCAGTCGTCGTACTCCCCCAGGCCGGAAGCAAGCGACGGCGGAGCGATCTGAAGGTAGATGGTGTTGTAGGGAATGGTGACGGCGAGCCCGTTATTGAAATCGCTGTCGTCTATCAGCACCACCTGGGTTTTTTCGGCAGGTTGCCAGAGAAACTCCTCGACCATTTTGGCGTGCGCCTCTTCCGCCATCAGCGAGGTTTTGCGGGCCACCTCCTCCAGTCCCTGGTGGAAATGGATCGAGAAGTGCGGGGTCTCAATGGTGGAGAATTTGAAGGAGGTGTCATGGGTGGCCGCCTGGACTGAGGTGGCAACAACGACCAGCAAGATCATGGCGAAGACGACAGCTCTCATGTATTCCTCTCGACCGGTGGTTGCTGCGGGCTTGACCGGCTGGTATGGGCAACCGGTAGCGTTGGGCTGATTGGATTTTGGTGATCTGAGGTACTTGCCGACAGGTTAGCAAGTGGCTGTTTATACAACAGGGAGCGGGTTGGAGACAAGGTGAATCGAACGCCTGCGGCGGCAGTAACTGCGAGGGGGCGAGACGGAAGCTCCTTTGCCAACCGAATAAGAACGGGCCGGTACAGGTGGCGTCCAGCAGGCTAGTGACAGGAAGTATTCGAGGGGGGAAGAAAAAGGACTGTTAGCACTTTGGGGATGGAAAGGGGAGATATCTGCCGCGGTGGAGCTGGCCTCAGCGGTAACGGACGGGGCGGAGCGGCTAGCGCAGCTGTTTTCCCGCCGCGGCCTCCCACGCTTCCTTGGGAATGGTGAGAAAGACGTCGACCAGGGATGGGTCGAACTGGCCGCCGCTGCATTGGATGACTTCAGCGCGGACGTCCTCGTAGGTGAGTGCTTTGCGGTAGGGACGGTCGGATGTCATGGCGTCGAGGGTATCTACCAGGGCGAAGATCCGGGCGCTGATGGGGATCTCTTCGCCTCGCAGTCCATGGGGGTAACCGCTGCCGTCGTAACATTCATGGTGGGAAAGCACCAGTTGAGCGGCTTCT
>NZ_DATFBA010000090.1:0-2407 GCF_035254065.1 Geomonas sp. | reverse complement strand
GAGAACGTGGCGGTGGCGATGGCGCACGGATTTTACCAGGTGACCGGGCGGCCCCAGGCGGTTATGGTGCACGTCAACGTCGGCACCGCCAATGCCCTGAACGGCATCATCAACGCCTCCCGCGACAACATCCCCATGCTGGTCGCCGCCGGCCGCACCCCCTTGACCGAGCAGGGGCAGGCCGGCTCCCGCGATATCTACATCCATTGGTCGCAGGAGTGCTTCGATCAGGCCGGTATGGTGCGCGAGTTCGTGAAATGGGATTACGAGCTGCATTCGGCCGCCCAGTTGCCGGAAGTGGTCGACCGCGCCCTGGAGATCGCCATGGCGGAGCCGCGCGGCCCGGTCTACCTGTCCCTTCCGCGCGAGGTGCTGGCGGAGCCTGTAAATGCTGGCGAGAGCGCTGTTCTCCCCCGGCGCCATACCGGTGGCCGGCTTCATCCCGACCCGGAAGTGATAGATCAGGCGGCCTCCCTGCTGGCTGGTGCGCGCCATCCGCTGATCATAACCACTTCTTCGGGCAGAAATCCGCAGACGGTCGGCCACTTGGTGGAGCTGGCGGAGAGCTTCGCCATCCCGGTCGTCACCTTCAACCCCCGCTACCTCTGCTTCCCGACCGACCACCGGTTCCACCTCGGGTTCACTCCCTATCCCTTGCTGGCCGCAGCCGACCTGATCCTGGTAGTCGACAGCAACGTGCCGTGGTATCCCTCCTTCGGCAATCCCGACCCCAACTCTAAGGTGATCCAGCTCGGTATCGATCCCTTTTACAGCGATTACCCGATCCGGAGCTTCCCGTGCGATCTGGCGATCCAGGCGGACTCGGCAGTGGCCATCCCGCTCCTCACCCAGGCTCTGCGATTCAGGAGGACACTGGCGGAGCCCTGCATAGCGGACCGGGCTGCCAGCCTCACTGAACTGCACCGGAAGCAGCGGGACGACTGGAAAGAGGCGCTCAAGAAAGCCCGGAGCCAGGCACCGCTCGACCCGCGCTGGGTGTCGCATTGCATCGGCGAGATCATGGACGAGGATACCTTGATCTTCAACGAGTACGACCTCGACCAAACCCAGGTGGAACTGACCCGGCCGGGGAGCTTCTTCGGCAACACCTCGGCAGGAGGACTCGGCTGGGGGCTGGGGGCCGCCATCGGCGCCAAGCTGGCCGCTCCGGAAAAGAGCGTCATCTCCACGGTGGGGGACGGGAGCTACCTGTTCGGTAACCCCACCCCCGCGCATTTCGTCTCGCACGCGCTGGGAGCGCCTACCCTGACGGTGATCTTCAACAACGGCACCTGGAACGCGGTGCGGCAGTCGAACCTGGGGATGTATCCGGAAGGTTGGGCGGCGAGGACGGGAAACATGCCGCTCTCCAAGCTGGAGCCGTCGCCGCGCTACGAGATGCTGGTTGCCGCCAGTGAGGGATATGGGGAGCGGGTGGAAAAGCCGGCCGAGGTGCTGCCGGCCCTGCAACGGGCCCTGGCCGCAGTGAGGGAGGAGGGGCGCTCAGCCGTGCTGAACATGATCTGCCAGGTGACGGGGCGGTGAAGGGGACCCATCCTCACCCTGTCCCTCCCCTTGAAGGGGAGGGCTGGGGTGAGGATGGGGTTAGAGTTTGCTGTTCCGTGATACCCAGAACCTCTCCAAATTGGCGATCAACTGCGGGCTGAAGTGGCAGTCACCCTGTACCCGGGCGTAGAGGGCCATGTACTGGCGAAAGAGGTCAAGCGGCTCATCCCCCATCCTGATCGCCTTTCGATTGGCGGCGGCGCTCACCACGCCGGAGCGGGAGGCGTCGGCAGCCATCCGCTCGATGGCGGCGTCCATCTGTTCCGGCTCCACCACCTCGTTGACCAGCGCTCTTCCTTCCGGTGAATCGACCGCGAAATCCCTGTCGAAGAGGACTCCTGCCTGCGTTTGGCGCTCCCCGATGAAGCGGGCGAGCCGCATCGGCGAGACCCCCGGTACGATCCCCTCCTTGCGGGCCGGCAGGTTGCAGTAGGCGCCGCGCTCGGCTATCACGTAGTCCAGCACCAGGAGAATCTGGCACCCCCCGCCGATGGCGAAGCCCTCAACCGCCGCCATCCACGGTTTCTCCAGGGTCGATTCAGGGCCGTCCGGATCGTACTCGTCCCCGGTAAGCCCGCGGTAGAGCTTGTTGACGAAACCCATGTCCCTGGTGATGTAGAACATGAGGGGGAGCTTCCCCTGGTAGAGATGGCTCAGGTTGAGGCCCGAGGAGAAGATGCGGCGGCCGCGGTATTTGGGGTGCTGCACCGGGTTCCCGCGCAAGAGCCCCATCTGGATATCCGGGTCGAGCAGCACCAGGTCGGTGGCGATCTCCAGCGGCATCCTTGTTGAGTCATCCTCAGCGTTGAGGTACTGGATGTTGTTGAAATAGACGCAGCCC
>NZ_DATFBA010000089.1:0-14209 GCF_035254065.1 Geomonas sp. | reverse complement strand
CGCCCCCCTCTCCCGAAGACCTTTTGCCCCTACTTGTCGGCCAGCAGCAACTCACGCTCGTCCTTCAGACCCACCCCCGACAGCTTCAGGCGACGGGCCGCGTTCAGCAGGTAGGCGAGACTGTCCGCCGCCTCCGGGTAGGTCAGACCTTCCGGGCGCACGTTGGAGATGCAGTTGCGCTCGGCATCGTTTCTGCCGACTCGCGGTGCATAGGTGAGGTAGATCCCAAGGCTGTCGGGGGAACTAAGTCCCGGCCGCTCACCGATCAGCATGACCACCTGTTCCGCCTCCAGGATCTCCCCGATCTCGTCACCCAGCGCCACCCTCGCCTGCTCAGCCACCACCACCGGAGCCACCTCCCACCCCGGCAGCCGGGCAATCACCTCCCGGAGTAGCGGAACCGCATGGGAAACCACCGCACAGGAGGAGAGCCCGTCGGCGATCACGAAGACCACCTGCGGCCGGCGGTCGCCTTTCACCCTCGACAAGAGCTCTCTGCCGGCGGGATCGAGCCGCCGGCCGAGGTCCGGGCGCTGCAGATAAAGGGCGCGGTCGACGGCACTGCTCTGCACCGCAAGATGGCTGAAGCCTCCCCTCTCCAGCAGGGAGACCACCCGCTCCCGATCAAGCGGCAGCTGCACGGCGTCCCGCGCCCTCGCGTGGGCGAGGCCGAAATCCAGCACCGCCGCGGTCGGCAGGCTTACCCCCGCGCGCCCCAGCGCGATGCGGGCGGCGGTGAAGCGACGCAGGAACTGCCAGGGGTCGGGAAAACAGGCCGCGCTCATGGCTCCTCCGCGAGCTGCCGGGCGTGTACGAGCAGGGGCTGCCCCGGCGGCGGCAGCTTCAGCTCGCCCCGGTGATCGGTGATCTGCATCTGCTCCAGCCACTCCTCGAACTCCGGCGCGCGCCGCAGGCCGAAGACCGAATTGAGGTAGAGGGCGTCGTGGTAGGAGGTGCTCTGGTAGTTGAGCATGATATCGTCGGCGCCGGGCACCCCCATGATGTAGGTGACCCCGGCGGCCCCCAGCAAGGTGAGCAGGGTGTCCATGTCGTCCTGGTCTGCCTCGGCGTGGTTGGTATAGCAGATGTCGCATCCCATGGGGAGCCCCATGAGCTTCCCGCAGAAGTGGTCCTCCAGGCCGGCGCGGATGATCTGCTTGCCGTCGTAGAGGTACTCAGGCCCGATGAAGCCGACCACCGTGTTGACCAGCAGCGGCCGGAAGGCGCGGGCCACGGCGTAGGCGCGCGCCTCGCAGGTCTGCTGGTCGACCCCGTGGTGGGCGTCGGCGGAAAGGGCGCTCCCCTGGCCGGTCTCGAAGTACATCAGGTCGTCCCCCACGGTCCCGCGCTTGAGCGAGAGCCCCGCCTCCCTGGCCTCGCCGAGCAGCGCCAGGTCGACGCCGAAGCTCTGGTTGGCCTGCTGGGTACCGGCGATGGACTGGAAGACCAGATCGACCGGCGCTCCCTGCTCGATGGCCCTGATGGTGGTGGTGACGTGGGTCAGCACGCAGGACTGGGTGGGGATCCGGTAGCGCTCGCGCAGCTCGTCCACCATGGCAAGGAGGGTCTTGATCGCGGAGAGGTTGTCTCCGGCGGGGTTGATGCCGATCACCGCGTCGCCGCTGCCGTAGAGAAGACCGTCCAGGATGGCGGCGGCAATCCCCGCCGGATCGTCGGTGGGATGGTTGGGCTGCAGCCGGACGGAAAGTCGGCCGGGGAGCCCGATGGTGTCGCGGAAGCGGG
Organism: Geomonas sp.; assembly: GCF_035254065.1. GTDB lineage: Bacteria > Desulfobacterota > Desulfuromonadia > Geobacterales > Geobacteraceae > Geomonas. The sequence continues at coordinate 12,466 of NZ_DATFBA010000089.1, read as the reverse complement.
TTACCACCCGGCATTTGCGGGCGGCCAGCACCAGGTCCTGGTTGCGCATGATCTTGGCTACGGCAGCCGCCATTTCGGGGGTGATGCCGGGAGCGGTGCGGGAAAGGAGTTCCGAGCCGGTACTGCCGCTCAAAAGCCATTCGCGGAACTCACCAACCGTGAGCGAACTGATCGCGCTGAAGGCGGCAGCGTCATGGCTGTCCACGATCAGGCGGGAGACCTCGTCCGACTCGTAGGGGATCACCTGCTCCGCGAGAAAGCGCTTGAGCGGAAGCTCCGCCAGGCAGAGCCTCGCCGCCATCCGCTCCTGGTCGCTGGCCGCCGCGATCCCTGCCAGGCGATCGCCCGAGCGGGCGGGGCTCGCCTTGGCAAGCAGGTCCTTCAGGTCGGGAAATATGTACCTGCGGTTGCCGATAGTGTGAAGATAGCTCATAGGCCAGCCCTGGTTCGCATGATATAGTAAATGGGCCCCATCTTATCTCTTTGTCATGCTATTTACTGTTATCTCTTACTTGACGATTATGTCAACAAAAGAGACCGGTAGCACTCACAGTCAAGGTTATGCTTTTCTGCTCACAGGAAAGCACCAGGACAATAAGGAGATCGGCAGATGTGGATAGGACGGATAATCTTACTGTGCCTCATGCTACTGGCAGTCGAGTCCAGCGCCGAGGATAGCAAACGCTATGTCTGCACCGGCACGAAGGGAGAGCGACGGTTTACCGAAACATCCATCAGCGGATGCCAGGAGATCCCGCTTGAGCAGGGGTGGAGAAACTTCCTGGTGGCGCCGTCGGCAATCGTCGACATCAAGCCGGGAGTTTTATCCGAGGGGGATGGCGTAACCCTGTGGATGAGGTTCTACCTTGCCGAGGAAGCAGATGACGCCAAAGGGAGATGGGCCTACGACTATCTGGAGAGCCTGCACAAGTTCTATTGCGGGAAACGGGAGACGGTGCTGATCAAGGGCACCTACAAGTTGAAGGGCGAGACTGTTTTTGTAAGGTCGGCTGGCGACTCGATCATAGAAAAGGTGGATGCCGGGACGGTCAACGAAGCTATCTACCTGGCCGTGTGCGAAGACGACAAGTAGGCTGTCTTCTGCACGCGCCCCTCACTCGATCTCCGCACTTATACTGGCTAATTCCACGTTTTTCTGCTCGTCCGCCAAAATTCGGGCGATGGTCGGCCCAGCCTCGAAGGTGCAGGTGTTTTCCTCTATCTGCAGCCCGAGATTCGCCAGCCCCAGGTTCAACTCTGAGAGGATCGGTTTCAGGAAGTCATCCAAGTTTTCATTGCCCGGCGCGGCAGATGAAGGAACTATGTTGGCAGCGCTCTTGTAGAGTTGCCGTTTAACCGCCAATGGCAGCTGATCCTGGTAACGAATATAGCCGTCATAGGCCCGTTGCCACCCCGTCAACTCCATGATGTAGCCGAGTTTCAGTGACAGGCGGCAGACCTGCACGCGGCAGTCGTGGCCGGCGAAAAAAATCTCGATCGCGAAGGGTCGGTCGAGCAAAGCGTAGCTCGGCAATTCGACGATACTCTGCTTGCGCGATACGAAATCGAACCTGTTTCGAACGGTCTTCTCTGGGATGAAGAAGACCACCTTGTCGTTTCGTACCACCACGCTATGCGCCCGTATCCTGACCCGGATCAGCCCGTTGTACAAGACGATGAAGAACAGGACCATGAAGATCAATGCGCCCAGCCATTGATCGGTGGCGAGGGTATAGACCGTCCCGACCGCCAGTGGCAAGATCAGCATGTAGAAGATCATCCGCCCCAAAAACCAGATCAACCTCTGGATCCACATTCATAACCTCCTTGGCACCAGCCCCGCCCTAACCCGTTGATACCCTTCAAGCATACCAAATATCACCCGGCCGCCAATGCTGACTGACACGGAAGGGGTTACGGCAACTTTCTCAGGTAAAAAGATGGAGCCGCTTAGCCTTCTTTTTGCCATTAGCGCAGCTGCACTTTCGGTGATATTGTTAGGTGTCCTGAGCGGCTCACCGGCGGTTGTACCCGGGGCGAGCCTAAGTCATTCGTGTTAAAATACCGATAGGAGGATTGGCGAGGAGGACCCCATGAAGACCATCTTTCGTGCCTTGGCCACTATTTGCGCTGTCGCGTTGTGCGGCTGCGGGTATTCCCGCATCGGATACACCGTCAGCGAGCAGCAGACCGTCGAGCAATGCAACGTCCCCATCAAGAAGAAGGCGCACTTCAGGGAAGGAGAAGTGAAGATCCTCGGCACGGTGATCGCGCACGACCACTACCTGAACTCGGAGGAGTGCGACATCGAAGCCGTGCTGCGCAGAGTCAGGGTGGACGCCTGCTACCTGAAAGCCGATCTCATCAACATCACCTACGACGAGCAACCGGACTACAACTGGTCGATATGCTACCGGGTGCAGGCCGACCTCCTCAAATTCACCAATCCCGCCGAGGCGAAGAGCATCGAACCCGACCCGCAGTACGAGTGGAGCAAGGTGCAGGAGCAAGGTGCGATCAGCAGGGAGAAGGGGAAGAACGCCTACTGGAAGGCCCTCGGCAAGGGGATCATCGGCGGAATGCCGTGAGTGTGGGGTTGACATCGACCTGTCGCTAGAGTAATATTTCACGCACCTCACATATAACCTAGATATACGATAATACTAAACCATTCGCGAGAATGGGACGGAAAGCCTATAGGGTCTCACCGAGACAGCCGGGTCGCCGAAAATATCTGCTGATATTCGGCGGCCCGGTTTTTTTCTGTCCAATCCCCTCCCCTGACAGAATCCAGCCGACGTCGTCCATGCAATGCCTGGAGGATGTCATGCCTATCATCGAATGGAACGTCACCCTGCTGCTGGGAATCCCCAAGATCGACAAACATCACCAGCACCTGGTCCAGGTGCTCAACGATACCTATCACGGGTTCCGGGACGGCAGCGAGGTCTCCCTGGCGGTGCTGGACGACATGATGACCGCCTCCAGCCGCAATTTCATCTTCGAAGAGACGCTGATGGCCGAGACCCGCTACCCGAAACTCGCCCAGCACAAAAACGAGCACGTCATCTTCAGCCGCAGGTTGCAGGAGCTGCAGAACAACCGCAGGCAGGGGCGCAAGATCACCATCGAGCTGGTCTGGTTCTTGTGCAACTGGGTCTCCCATCACATACGGGAGACCGACGGGGATTTCTGCCGTTTCTTGGACGGGGTGCGCATGCGCAAGAGGGCGGAGGGCGAAGCCGATTGAGACGGGCGTGCGCCCACGCTGGAGGGCGCGGGGCGGCCGCGGGATGGTAACGCCGCCCCGATAAAGGGTGCGACGGAAGGAGTGTGACGCGTTCAGCAGGCCGGCTGGAACAGCCACTTCGACGGCGCCCGGCTCACCGTCCGCGGCTCGGCCGCCTGACAACGCTCCACCAGGCGCGACAGCTCGTCGGCCCGCATCGGCATCCCCAGATAATATCCCTGAATTTCGTCGCAATTGCTTTCGATCAGTGATTTGAGCTGAGGCTCGTTTTCCACCCCCTCGGCCACCACTTTCAGTTTGAGGGTGTGGGCCAGGGAGATGATCGCCTTGACGATGGTCGCGTTGTCACGCCCCTGGTGGACGTCGGTGACAAAAGAGCGGTCGATCTTGATGCGGTCGATCGGGAAGTGCTTGAGGTAGCTCAGCGACGAGTAGCCGGTGCCGAAATCGTCGATGCTGAGGCTCACCCCCAGCCGCTTGAGCGACTTGAGGATGTCTACGTTGGTGTCGGCGTTCTCCATGATCACCGTCTCGGTGAACTCGAACTCCAGGGCACCCGGCCGGATGCCGGTCTGCCGGATCAGCTCCTCGACGTTCTTCAGGAAGTCGGGATGCTTGAGCTGCCTGCCGGAGATGTTGACCGCGATCCTGAAGGGTCCCACCCCCGCCGCCTGCCAGCGCGCATGCTGGCGGCAGGCGCTCTGCAGCACCCAGCTCCCCAGCTCGCCGATGAAGCCGGAAAGCTCCGCCACCGGGATGAACTCGGAGGGGGGGACGCTGCCGAAGTCGGCGCTCTGCCACCTCAAAAGCGCCTCCACCCCGGCCACCCGCCCCGAGCGCAGATCCCACTGCGGCTGGTACAGCAGGGTCAGCTCGTCCTTGGCAATCGCCTCCCTCAAAAGCCGCTTCATGGTCACCCGCCGCTTGATCTTTTCTTCGATGGTCTCCGAGAAGAAACGGTAGGTTCCGCGCCCCTCCCCCTTGGCGTGGTACATCGCCGCGTCCGAGCACTTCAGCAGGCTCTCCGCGTCCTGGCCGTCATCGGGGTAGATGGAGATGCCGAGGCTCGCGTTGGTGTGCAGCTGCAGGCCGTCCACCTCCACCGGCTGGCTCAGCGAGCAGAGGATGCGCTGGGCCGCCAGCGAGATCTCCTCAGGGTCGGTCGCCGCGTTGAGCACCACCACGAACTCGTCGCCGCCGATCCTGGCCACCGTGTCGAAACGGCGGGTCTCGGCGACCAACCGCCTGGCCACCGCGGCCAAAAGCTTGTCGCCGCAGTCGTGGCCGAGGGTGTCGTTGATGTCCTTGAAATTGTCGAGGTCCAGGAAGATCACCGCGAACCTTCTCTGCTCGCGGCTGCACATGGCAAGGACCTTCCTGAGGCGGTCGAGGAGCGTGGCCCGGTTGGGAAGCCCGGTGAGGGTATCGTAGAAGGCAAGCTGCTCGATGATCCGCTCGGACTCGCGCCGGTTGGTGATGTCCTCGCAGGAGGTCACCACCCCCAGGCACTCCCCGGCCGAGTTGGTCACCGAGATGGAGGAGAGCCGGACCGGGAACTGCTCGCCGTTCTTGCGCACGTTCAGGCTCTCGCGCTCCCAGAGCCCCATCTTGTCGACATCCTCCGGGCGCATCGGCTTGCGCCGGCTGGCCGGCCCGAGCTGGCTCGCGTGCATCCCCAGGAGCTCCCCGGGGGCATAGCCGTGCATCTCCGCTTCCCTGGCGTTGGCGTAGACGATCCGGCCGGAAGTGTCGGTGATGGTGATGCCGACTCCGAGCGGGAGGCAGCTGACCGCCTCACGGAGTACCTTGATGCGGTCCTCGGCCCGCCCCATCTCCCGGAAGGTCCGGCTGGCCCGCAGCATGTAGCGCATGCGCTGTACCAGGATTTCCCTGCTCACCGGCTTGTTGATGAAGTCACTGGCGCCCATCCGGAAGGCCTGGTCGATGGAGTCGGTATCCTCGAGCCGGGTGACCATCAGGATGGGGGTATGCTCGTAATTGGGAAGCGCGCGCAGTCTCTGGCAGGTCTGGAAACCATCCATCCCCGGCATCACTGCATCGAGAAGGATGACATCAAACAATGAAGTGGAGGCAAGTTCGATGGCGGAGAAGCCGTCGTGCGAGGCGGTTGTCTGAAAGCCGGCCCTCTGCAAGGCGTCACCAAACACCTGCCGAGTGAAGGCATCGTCGTCGACGATGAGGATGTGTCCTGGATCTTCCAGTTCTGACTTTCGCATCGGTTCTCGCCCACCATTGAGAGAGTGGAGGACCACTCAAAGTACGGCCGTTACGGCTAAGACAGAGCGCTTCAAGGGAAAATACACATGGAGTGTATCTGTTGACTGTTTTGTGTCAACTTTTTCATTATCCATTTACGCAAATTACCCAATTCTGGGTATGCCCACCCCCTCAAATTTACTCCCCTTCCCCCCACTACCCCGCCCCGTCTTGCAAAACGGGTGGCTAGTCCTAAGCTACTTGCATCGACTCCATAGGCGCCCTGCCCCGGGGGGCTGCCACCAGGGAGGCACCATGCCCCACCAGATCATCGACAGGCAAGGCATCCGCCGGCGCCCTGAGGGGCTGCCGATCATGTACCAGTCCTGGCAGCGGCTTTTGTTCATGCACTGGCCGCTGCCGCCCCAGGTGCTGCGCCCCTTCCTCCCACCCTCCCTGGAGATCGACACCTTCCAGGGCGAGGCCTGGATCGCCATCACCCCCTTCACCGTCAAAAACGCCCGCCCGGTCTTGTTACCTCCCATCCCGTGGCTGAGCGACTTCCACGAGATGAACGTCCGCACCTACGTCCATCACCAGGGGGTGCCGGGGGTATGGTTCTTCTCGCTGGATGCCGGCAGTGCGCTGGCGGTGCTGGGGGCGCGCTTAAGCTATCACCTCCCCTACTTCAGGGCGCAGATGGAGGTGACGGAGCAGCAAGAAGGACGGGTCAGCTACCGCTCGCGACGGCTGGGGGAGGGTGAGGCCCCCGCGCAGCTGGAGGCTGTCTGGGAAAAGGGGCCGGTCTTGGGCGAGGCGCAAGAGGGATCGCTGGAATTCTTCCTGGCGGAGCGCTACTGCCTGTACTCCAGCAAGCGCGGCAGGCTCTACCGGGCGCTGATCCACCACCGTCCCTGGCGGCTTCAGCAGGCGACCCTTGCCACCCTGCGCTCCACCATGTTCGAGGCCCAGAAGCTGCCGACGCCGGCCGGGGCTCCGCTCTTGCACTACAGCGAGCAGCAGGACACCGCCATCTGGCCGCCGAAGAGGCTCCTGTGAGCAATCCGTCAGCTGTCCCATCATGACACCACCTGGCGTGTTGTGGCGGCCTCACCTTGCGGGAAAAGGGCGCCACTTGGGGGAGCCTGCATGGGAGGATACTTGCTTTTTTGAAATATTTCGTTATTTTTAATATCACGTAGCAATTCAGCCTTGCCCCCAGGCAAAAAACCTGCTATTTTGCCGGCTCGGCGGCAGAGAGGGAGCAGCCAACCGCCAGTAGAGAGAGCGACCCGGGCGGCCGCCATATCACCAGGAGATATTCAGATGACCGACGAATACCAAGCAGAAACGGGAATCCGGATCAGGAAGGCCCGCCAGTCGCTGGGGCTCACCCAGAAGCAGTTCGCCGCTTCCTTGGGGATCGTGCAGGGCTTTCTGAGCGGCATCGAGACCGGGCGCAAACGGCCCTCCGACACGCTGCTGATCGCGCTCTCCCACACCCACGGCATCAACTCCGACTGGCTCAAGGACGGCAGCGGCGAACCCTTCAAGTCACCCCCCATTTCCGCCTCCGCCACCGGTAACCGGGCACCTCTTTTGGAGATCATCCCCGACCAGTTCCCGCACAACGCAGGCGACATCCGCGGCTTCATCTCGGTCCCCAACCTCCCGCAGGGATGCTACGCCATCATCTGCTACGGCGACTTCATGGCACCCACCATCAAGGACGGCGACATCGTGATCTTCAAGCCGGACGCCGAGAGGCGCAGCGGGGACATCATCCTGGTCAACAACCGCTGGGGGGAGCCGATCCTCAGGAGGTTCCGGCTCAAGAACGACGAGGTCTACCTCGCCCCCGACAACCCCGCCTACGCCCCCTTCCGCCCCGACAGCGGCACGCGCACCATCGGCACCGTGGTGGAGGTCTGGCGCAAGGTCCGCATCTGACCCTACCGTCCTCACCCAAGCCATAAATAAAAAGGCCCCGGCAATTGCCGGGGCCTTTTTCAATTTGTTTGCCAGCTACCCTCACCCGCACGGCGGGGAGGGGCGGAACTCATCACCCTCGATAGCTCAGCATATCTTCTGCCAGTAATCGGAGCCGTTCGTCCTCTCGATCTCCCGAAGCACCGCCTCCTCATGGTTATTGGAGGCCAGGATGGCGGCGGTCTCCCTCATCCGGTGTGACAGCCCTTCCTTCTTCTTGAAGTCCTTCCCGATGGTGAACTGGTCGTATTCCCCCTTGGCATTCCTCATCTTCACGAAGATAAGCGGGGTCCGCCCCAGGGCGTCGGCTTGCAGCGGCCGCACCAGCGATTCGTACCCCTTCCAGAGGGCTGCCGAGAGGTCCTCGACCACGTCCATCTTGGGCACGATCACCCGCCAGTCGATGGCGGCGGTCATGATGATGTCCTCGGGGGGCTGGGCCACGAAGTAGTGCGCGCGCGGGGCTTCTTCGGCCAAGAACTTCAGGAAACGGTCGGAGGTGAGCGATTCGTCGACGTGCATCAAGGTGCCCTGGACCAGCATACTAGCCTCCACTGAAATTAGTCTGGGCTAAATTACCTCCATTAATTACAATCTGTCAAGCTGAGATTGGCTGGGGGCAGGAGAAAGTTCAGGATCCCTTCTGCTCCAGCTCGCTCGCCTTCTGCTGCAGCTCGCGGGCCTTCTGCTCAAGGCGTCGCCTGCGGCGTCCGCCCACGAAGCTCTCCTCGATGACGATGGCGATGAAGAGGACGATGAACAGGGCGAAGATGATGCCGAGAATCTTGAACACGGGGTTCTCCTTGGTGCTTGATAATAGCTGCTGTTACAGGTTTCGGGTGGAGGGGGGCGTTGCCTTTCAGGTGGCGATCTGGTTGCGGCCGCGCTGCTTGGCCCGGTAGAGCGCCTTGTCGGCCGCCTTGATCACCTCGGCGGGGGTGCGCATGTTGTCGCTCGAGGCGGCCACGCCGATGCTGATGGTGACGGAGACGGACTTGCCGCCGCCGGCCGCACCCCGCTTCGCCTTGCCGGCCTCGGCGTCCTTGGGGCGATCGCTCCCCCGTATCCAGAGCTGGTAGCTGCCGATGGTCTGGCGCAGCTCCTCCAGGTGGGAGGTGACCTCCTTGAGGTCCTTGCGCGGGAAGATCACCGTGAATTCCTCGCCGCCGTAGCGAAACGGCTTCCCCCCGCCCTTGACCGCGGCGATCCTGGATCCCACCATCTTGAGCACCTGGTCCCCCACGTCGTGGCCGTAGGTGTCGTTGAAGCGTTTGAAGTGGTCGACGTCCAGCATGGCCACCACGTAGCGGCGCGGAAGCCCCATCACCTGCTCGTTGAGGGCCCGCCGCGAGGGGAGGCCGGTCAGGTCGTCGGTGAAGGCCATGGAGTGGGAATCCTGCAAGACGCTGATGGTGAGGAGCAAGACCGCCGCCGCCACGAAGAGCGGCGGTACGAAATCGGTGCCGATCCGGTTCAAGACGATGGCGAGCGAGACCAGGGTCCCCAAGAGCGCCACGTCGATCGGGTTGCGCCTCTTCAGGACCCGGATCGAGATGAGCCCCCCGCAGACCAGGAACAACAGCAGCCCGAGCTGCGGAATGGCAAAACCCTGCAGGAGGCGGGCGTTGCTGAGCGGCAGGGAAATCAGTTCCGGGATGCTGCTATAGTCCTGCGGGTAGCGCACCACCCAGAAGACCACCACCGCCTGCAGCCCCAGGAACCCCAGGCGCATCCTCCCCGGCTGGGTGAAGACCCCCCGCTCGCGCATGAAGCATAAGAGGAGGAGGTTGACGGGGATCAGGATGGAATCAAACAGGTAGATGGTGCGCGGCAGGTATTGGTCGGAGAGAGGGTAGCAGCGGGCGAACAGGTAGAAGAAGCCGACCATGACCAGGGCGAGAAAGACCCTGCCCCGGTTGAAGGCGAGGCTCAGCATGAGCCCGCCGGAGAGCGCCAGCCACGGCGCATAGAAGGCAAGCTCGCGCTCCGGCGCGGAGAGGAACTGCACCTTGTGCAGCGCCGCCCAAGTCGCCACCAGGAGAGCCGCCGGCAGGGCGATGGTGGTAGCTCTTTTTACGAAGGCGTACGACAACGGGATACTCTCACCTGAGGTTGGCCGATAATGCGCGCTAATATACCTGCATCTGCAGCGTCACGCAACGGGAAAGGGAGGTCAAAACCAGATTAAGATTGAGATTAAGGAACGGCTTAGAGGCGAGACAAGATTGGCCAAAGCCTTGGCTGGAGCTGGTTTTCTTAATCTTAATCTTAACCTTAATCTTTATCTTGGGGTTTTTTAATCTCTATGTTGCGACTGCCCGTTGCCGGTCAGCCGCTTCCACCCTGCCCCGGCCAGCTCCAGCATCCCGTCCACCGTTCTCTGGTAGAACCGCTTGACCGGCATCCGGTTGACGAGAATCTGCTCGCCGGAGCGCTCCAGGCTAACCCGGTCCCCGGAGCGGAGCTGGGCGACCTGGCCGTGGTGCTCGCCGGAGGTGCCGAACAGGAAGTTGTAGCGGGACTGCCCGAGTTGGCAGGAGACGATGATGACGATGGCCTCGGGGGCGCCGCTCTTGTAATCGAAGCGGGTGGTGGCGGAGACGAAGAGCCCTTCCACCTCCCCTTCCCCCAGGAAGAGTTCCCCCACGTTCACCTGCTTGGGCTTCATCTTGCCGAGCGGGGGAAGCCCCCAGGGTGAGATGGACGAGCGGGTGCGGTCGCGGTAGTGGCGGGTCCGCTCCAGCAGGGTGACCACGTTGTTGTTGATCGGGCCGCCGATGGAGTGGGCGAGCCCCAGTTCGAAACGCCCCCCGGTGATCAGCCGGTGATTCTCCACGATCTGGATCATGCCGGTGGCTCCCAGCGGATGGCCGCGCCCCTTGAGGCCTCCGGTGACGTTGGTCGGGAAGGCGCCCTGCTCGCCGGTCAGCTCGTCGTCCAGAAGCCCCCGCACGATGCGCCGCTTGGAGACGAAGCCCAGGTCCACCATGTTGATGGGGCCGAAGCCGTTGAAGGGGTCGTGCATGTTGACGTGGATCTTGCCGGCGAAGTCGGTGATCTGCTTGATGCCGGCCATGGCGTAGGCCTCGGCAGCCGCCCGCACGGTGGCCGGGAAGCTGTGAAAGTAAGGGCGGTCGGCTATGGTGGGGATGTCGGTGGCGCTCCCCACCCCGGCCACCAGCACGTCGTGCGGGGTGGCGGAGAGGAGCACGGCGGCCACCCCGTCCGACATCGGGCAGAAGTCGTGGTAGCGCAGGGGCCACCAGTAGCGGTAGTTCTTGCCGTTCACGATCTGGCGGAAGTACTCGTCGAGCGGGATCTCGAAGTTCAGGTGGGCGTCGGGGTTCCTGGCCGCGAAGCGGTGCGCCCTCTGGGTGAGTAGCGCCGAGAAGGCGGTCCACTCCTCGTCGGAGAGTTTCAGCCGCTCGATCAGCGAGCGGGCCACCAGCGCCCCGCAGGCGGGCATGGTGAGGCCGTACTCCGCTTCGTCGCGGTCGATCACCCCCGCCACGATGCGGGTGGCCTGGGTGGTGGAGACGTCGCTCATCTTCTGGATGCCGATGGCGAGGACGTGGTCGCAGCGGCCGGAGGCGATCTGCAGGTAGGCGTATTCAAGCGCGGAGGCGCCCGAGGAGGAGGCGGTGTCGATCAGCACCGACTTGGCGCCCGAGATCCCCAGCACGCCGGCGATCTTGGCCGCGGTGTTGTCGACGCCGGAGAAGGCCACCGGGTTCTGGCAGCCCACCACCACCGCGCCGATGTCGGAGCGCCTCAAACGGCTCCCGGAGAAGACCTCACCCGCCTTCTCGGCCATCTCCAGGAAGCTCAGCGCCTCCCGCTCTTTTCCGTTGTAGCGGCCGACCGGCGCCATGAAAGAGGAGGCGACGTAGACCTCCCGCGGCGAGAACGGATCTTTCACTTGTGCCCCCCTATGCTTTCCATCCCGACGCCGGAGCGCGAATTGCGCTTGCCAGCCGGGGTCCACTCTGCTATCTATTAGAACGCTGTCACAACATACCATCTAAGGCGGTTCACATGGTAGAAAAAATTAAGAATGTAGTCGTATTCGTGCGCGACATCCCCAAGGCCCGGCTCTTCTACCGGGAGTGGCTGGGGCTTGAGCCCGGCGGCGAGACTGAATACATGATGGAGTTCCTCCCCGGCCAGGGGACCACGCTGGGGGTCTCGCTCGCCATGCACGAGGCCGCCCAGAAGCTGGTCGGCCGTCACACCGGGGTGAGCTTCAGCGTCAAGGGGCTGGAGGAGCTCTGCCAGAGCCTGACCGAGAAGGGTGTCCGCTTCACCGAGCCGCTGGAGCGTACCCCCTGGGGGAAGATGGCGGTGGTGGCCGACCCGGACGGCAACGAGTTCGCCCTGGTCGAGATGTGAGGTGCCCGGCATGAAAGCGATCGGCAGAGAGGAGCTGGACCAGCTCTCCCGGGAGGCCAGCGACAACCCGCGCCTCAGGAAGAACCTCAACCTGCACCCCAGCGACCAGAGCGCCTGCCATCGGCTCTTCAACGCCATCGAGCCCGGTTCCTACATCCGGCCGCACCGCCACCTCGCCGACGAGAAGGATGAGACCTTCCTGCTGGTGAGGGGGGCCCTGGGGATCGTCAGCTTCGACGAGCAGGGCCAGGTGACCGGCACCTCCCTCATGAAGGGGGGCGAGGTCGTCGCGGTGGACATCCCGCGCGGCCAGTACCACGGCGCCGTCTCGCTGGAGAAGGGGACCATCTTCTTCGAGGCGAAGGCAGGCCCCTACCTGCCGCTTTCGGAGAAGGAGAAGGCGCCCTTCGCGCCGGAGGAAGGGTCGCCGGAGGCGGCGGAGTACCTCAAGCGGCTGGAAGAGCTGTTCACAACCCCATCCTCACCCTGACCCTCCCCTTCAAGCACCTCATCCCCTCGCCCCCTTGGGAAAGAGGGGCAGGGGTGAGGGCGGCATTTTACGACACCTCGCGGCTACCCTCCCCCGGCCTTCGGCCACCCTCTCCCCTGAAGGGGCGAGGG
>NZ_DATFBA010000088.1:0-3738 GCF_035254065.1 Geomonas sp. | reverse complement strand
TGCGCGGCCCGCAGGCCACGATGTACGCGGCGCGGCCCTGGACGATCCGCCAGTACGCCGGCTTCTCGACCGCCGAGGAGTCCAACGCGTTCTATCGCGCGAACCTCGCCGCCGGGCAGATGGGTCTCTCGGTCGCCTTCGACCTCGCCACCCACCGCGGCTACGACTCCGATCACCCGCGCGTGGTCGGTGACGTCGGCAAGGCAGGGGTCGCCATCGACTCCATCCTCGACATGGAGATCCTGTTCAAGGACATCCCGCTGGGCGACGTCTCGGTCTCCATGACCATGAACGGCGCGGTGCTCCCCATCCTGGCCCTCTACATCGTGGCCGCCGAGGAGCAGGGTGTCACCCAGGACAAGCTGGCCGGCACCATCCAGAACGACATCCTCAAGGAATTCATGGTGCGCAACACCTACATCTACCCGCCGGCACCCTCCATGCGCATCATCGCCGACATCATCGAGTACACCAGCCAGCACATGCCGAAGTTCAACTCGATCTCCATCTCCGGCTACCACATCCAGGAGGCGGGCGCCAACAACGTGCAGGAGCTGGCCTTCACCCTGGCCGACGGCATCGAGTACGTCAAGGCGGCCATGGCCAAGGGGCTGGCGGTCGACCAGTTCGCCCCCAGGCTCTCCTTCTTCTTCGCCATCGGCATGAACTTCTTCATGGAGGTCTCCAAGCTGCGCGCAGCCCGCTTCCTGTGGGCCGAACTGATGTCGCAGTTCAACCCCAAGAACCCGCTCTCCATGGCGCTCCGCACCCACTGCCAGACCTCCGGCTGGAGCCTCACCGAGCAGGACCCCTACAACAACGTGATCAGGACCACCATCGAGGCGATGGCGGCCGTCCTGGGGGGCACCCAGTCCCTGCACACCAACGCCCTCGACGAGGCGATCGCGCTCCCCACCGACCACTCGGCCCGCATCGCACGCAACACCCAGTTGGTTATCCAGGAGGAAACTGGTATAACGAAAGTGGTCGACCCCTTGGGCGGCTCCTACTACGTGGAGACCCTGACCAACTCGCTGATCACCGAGGCCAGGAAGCTGATCGACGAGATCGAGGCGCTGGGCGGCATGACCAAGGCCATCGAGTCCGGCATGCCCAAGCTGAAGATCGAGGAGTCGGCGGCCAGGAAGCAGGCCTGCATCGACACCGGCAAGGACGTCATCGTCGGCGTCAACAAGTACCGGCTGGCCCAGGAAACGCCCATCGAGGTGCTGGATATCGACAACACCGCGGTGCGCGAGGCGCAGATCGCCCGCCTGAAGAAGCTTCGCTCCGAGCGTAACGACGCCGACTGCAAGGCCGCCCTGGACGCGGTCACCAGGGTCGCCGAGGGGGGCGAGGGGAACCTCTTGGCCGCCTGCATCGAGGCAGCCAGGAAGCGCGCCTCGGTGGGCGAGATCTCCGACGCCATGGAGAAGGTCTTCGGCCGCCACAAGGCGGAAATCAAACTCGTTTCGGGGGTATACGGAAGAGTGTGCGAAGAAAACGCTGATTTTGAAAAGGTCCGCAAGGAGATCAACGAGTTCGCGGAAGCGGAAGGGCGGCGTCCCCGCATGCTGATCGCCAAGATGGGTCAGGACGGCCATGACCGCGGCGCCAAGGTGGTCGCCACCGCCTACGCCGACGCGGGCTTCGACGTCGACATGGGACCGCTCTTCCAGACCCCGGAGGAGACCGCCAAGATGGCGGTGGAGAACGACGTCCACGTGGTGGGTGTCTCCTCCCTGGCGGCCGGCCACAAGACGCTGGTCCCCCAGCTGATCGCCGAGCTGAAGAAGCTCGACGCCGAGGAGATCGTGGTGGTCTGCGGCGGGGTCATCCCGCGCCAGGACTACGACGAGCTCTACGCCGCCGGCGCCTCCTGCATCTTCGGACCCGGGACTCCCATCACCAAGTCGGCCAAGGAAACCCTCGAGGCCATTAAAAGGAAGAGATCGGCCTGATGGATCTGCAGACCCTTGCGGAGAACATCCGTGCCGGTAAGATCAGGGCCCTGGGCAAAGGGATCACCCTGATAGAGAGCAAAAAGGCGGAGCATGCCCAGCAGGCCGACGCGCTTTTGGACATGCTCCTCCCTTACACGGGGAACACGCTGCGGATCGGCATCACCGGGGTCCCCGGGGTAGGGAAGAGCACCTTCATCGAGTCCTTCGGCAGTTACCTCACCGAGCGCGGCCACAAGGTAGCCGTGCTCGCCATCGATCCCTCCTCGCAGATCACCGGCGGCAGCATCCTGGGAGACAAGACCAGGATGGAGGAGCTCTCTCGCGATCCCAACGCCTTCATCAGGCCCTCGCCCGCAGGCGACACCCTGGGGGGCGTGGCGCGCCGCACCCGCGAGACCATGCTCTTGTGCGAGGCGGCAGGCTACGACGTGGTCATCGTGGAGACGGTGGGGGTAGGGCAGTCCGAGACCACCGTGGCCTCCATGGTCGACTTCTTCATGCTCTTGCAGCTGGCCACCGCCGGTGACGAGCTGCAGGGGATCAAGAAGGGGGTCATGGAGCTTGCCGACGCCATCGTCATCAACAAGGCCGACATCGATCCCATGAAGACCGAGCTCGCCCGGCAGCAGTACCTGAACGCGCTGCACATCCTGCGCCCCAAGAGCTACAACTGGCAGGTGCCGGTGCAGACGGTGAGCGCCTTGCGGCACGAGGGGATCGAGGAGGTCTGGGAGATGCTCTGCGAGTTCCGCACCACCATGGATCGCACCGGAGAGCGGTGCGAAAACCGCCGCAAACAGGCGGTGGAGTGGATGTGGTCCATGCTGATGGACGACCTGAAGACCCTTTTCCTCAGCAACGGGCAGGTAGCCTCGCTGCTTGGCGAGGTCGAGCAGGCGGTTATCCTCGGCTCCACCACTCCTTCGGCAGCCTCTCGCAGGCTGCTGCAGACCTTCAGGCGCTACGAGTGCGTGGACTGACGGCAGAGAAATAAGCGGAAATGGAAAGGCCAGCACTCCTAAGGTAGTGCTGGCCTTTCTGGTATCTTATTACCTCATCCCTCTTTGCCAACTCCCCCTCGCCCTGTGGGAGAGGGCCGGGGTGAGGGTAGCCTCGTATCTTCGTGGAAAGTTCCCTCACCCTAACCCTCTCCCGGAGGGAGAGGGGACTGCTGACGGGAGCGGGGATGAGCAAATACAGACAACGGGAGAAAGGTACGGCCGAGGGGGCTGACATCACGCCAGCAACTCCGCCGCCATCTGCAGGCAGTGCGGGGCCGTCAGCAGTTCCTGTCCCGCCACAAACGACATGAACTCCGCCGGGGGGAGCGGGGGGCAGAAGAGATGGCCCTGCACCTCGTGACAGCCGTTTTCCCTCAGGCAGGCCAACTGCTCCTCTTTCTCCACTCCCTCGGCGACCACCTTCAGGTTCAGGCTTCTGGCCATGGCGATGATGGCGAAGACGATGGCCTTGTCGTCGCGGCTGTGCGAGACGTTGTTGATGAAGGAGCGATCGATCTTCAGGCAGTCGATGGAGAAGCTTTTCAGGTTGGCGAGCGAGGAGTAGCCGGTACCGAAGTCATCGATGGAGATGCGGATACCCATGGCCTTGAGGGCGCGCAAGGTCTCTCCCGCGTCATCCACGTTGTGCATCACGGCGCTCTCTGTTACCTCCAGCTCCAGGTATTCCGGTTTCACCCGCGTCTCTTCGAGGATCTGCGCGATCATGCCGGGAAGGTGCTGGCCTCGCAGCTGCCAGGCGGAGACGTTTACTG
>NZ_DATFBA010000087.1:0-4956 GCF_035254065.1 Geomonas sp. | reverse complement strand
ATATCTCATAGCTATAGAATATTTGAGAACAATTTCGTGGCAGGCGGGTGTTGAGAGTTGACAACGAAATCACAGAAGTGTAATTTCCGAAATATAATATTGTTCTACGCCTAATGATTGAAAAGTGGGGCCGACAGACCCCTCGCCCGTCCGGCTGAATAGAACCGGACACCGGCATCCGATAGCCCCACGGAGATAGTGATGGCAAAGATATTGGTAGTCGATGACTCTATGGTGGCCCGCATGTGCCACGTCTCTTCCATTCCCGAGAACGAAGGGCACGAGGTGGTGGAGGCGGCGGATGGCCCCACCGCCCTGGAGACCTTCCGCTGCCTGCACCCGGACGTCACCTTCCTGGACCTCACCATGCCCGGCATGAGCGGCGTCGAGGTGCTGGCCGCCATCAAGAGCGAGTTTCCCGATGCGGTGGTGATCATCTGCACGGCCGACATCCAGAAGCAGACCGTCGAGAAGGTCGAGCAACTGGGGGCCTTCGCGGTGATAGGCAAGCCGTGCGCCAGGGAGGTCCTGCAGGCCCAACTTCGCAAGGCCCTACAACAGGCGGAGAAATCCCATGCATGAGACCAGCGCGCTGATGACTCCCCTGGAGAAGGACGCCCTGCAGGAGATCATGAACATCTCCTTCGGTCAGGCGGCGGCCGGGCTCTCCGAGGTGATCAACCTCTACGTCACCCTCTCGGTCCCCTACATCGACGTGCTCGCCCACGACGAGGTGCTGCGCTACATCCAGGCCAAGGTCCCCGACGCCAAGGAGATGAGCATGGTGATGCAGCTCTTCAGCGGCAACTTCAGCGGCTCCAGTGTGCTCCTCTTCCCCCACGGGGAGGGGAAGAAGCTCCTGCAGATGTTCAGCCAGGGGGCGGGGAGCGCCTTGGGAGGCCACGACCTCGACGTCCTGGAGCGCGAGTCGCTGATCGAGATCAGCAACATCATCATCGGCGCCTGCATCAGCAGGATCGCGGAGATGCTGGGGGACGTGGTCAGCTACTATCCCCCGCGCTTCTACGCCAAGGAGCAGATCGACCGCACCCTGAGCGATTCCTTCGCCACCGAGGACTCCTTCGCCATCTTCTTCAAGACGCTATTCCAGTTCGAGGAGTACGATGCCCGCGGCTATCTCTTCCTGGTCAGCAACGGCACCACCCTGGAGTGGCTGAAAAAGGCGATCTGGGACTACCTGAGAAAATATGCTGGAGCATGATCAGATATTCAAAAACATCGACCTGGGGCTGATGGTCCTCGACCGGGAGCTGAAGGTCAAGTCCTGGAACCGCTGGATGGAGCTGCACAGCGGGATCGCGGCGCGCGAGATCTGCGGCAAGTCCATCCTCGATTTCTACTCCCACCTCGCCGAGCCCGAGTACAGCCGCTTCATCAAGAGCGTGCTCGCCTTCGGCAACTACGCCTTCTTCTCACAGAAGCTGCACAAGCAGCTGATCCCCATGAAGAACCCGCACCCCAGCGTTGTGCAGCTCCCCTTCATGCAGCAAAACTGCACCGCCGGTCCCATCCGGGACGAGCAGGGGGCCATCGTCAGCATCTTCATCACCGTACAGGACGTCACCGAGTACGTGATGTACGAGTACAAGCTGGTGGAGATGAGCCGGCTCGACCCGATGACCAAGCTCTTGAACCGGAGCCACCTGGAACTGGTCCTGCAGGAGGAAATGGACCGCGCCCGGCGCTACGGCAAGACGCTCAGCGTGCTGATGATCGACATCGACTTCTTCAAGCGGGTCAACGACACCTACGGCCACATCTTGGGCGACCAGGTGATCATGAGGATCGCCTCCATCTTGAAGGAAACGGTGCGGAGGATCGACGTGGTGGGGCGCTACGGCGGGGAGGAGTTCTGCTGCGTGTTGCCGGAAACCAGCGCGGAAAACGCCCGCATGCTGGCGGAGAGGCTGCGCGAAGTGGTGGCGCAGAGCGAACTGGAGGTGGGGGGAGAGCGGCTGAAGGTGACCATCAGTCTGGGGGTCGCCGAGCAGGCCACGGAAGGCCAAACGCTCGACCAGCTGATCCAGGCCGCCGACGACGCCCTCTACGCCTCCA
The DNA here is from genome assembly GCF_035254065.1 of Geomonas sp. Taxonomy (GTDB): domain Bacteria; phylum Desulfobacterota; class Desulfuromonadia; order Geobacterales; family Geobacteraceae; genus Geomonas. The sequence continues at coordinate 2,880 of NZ_DATFBA010000087.1, read as the reverse complement.
AGCGAAACGGCCGCAACATGGTGACCATGGCCGCCGAAACAGGAGAGGGACACACCGTCTCAACCGGCTAAACCGGCTCTGCCAACGCCCCCTCGCCCTCCGGGAGAAGGCCGGGGTGAGGGAAGCTTCCACGCAGATGAGAAGCCTCCCCACCACAGAGGCAGGCCGTCCGGCCCGTCCGGCTTCTCTACATGCTTCCCGCCGCCATCAACGCCTCGACCTCGAACCGTTTGATCTTACGGGTGGTCGTCTTGGGAAACTCCTGCCGGCAGATGGTGACCTGCTTCACCCGCTTGTAGGAGGCGAGCCTCTGGCAGGCCTCCGCCACCTCCTTCCTGATCAGCTGCTCGACCTGCGCGTCTGCCAACGCCCCCCTCCCCTGGCTCGCCGCGTACTCCTCCAGCGCCTCCTGGTCGGGGCGGACCACCGCGCAGATCTCCTCGGCCACCTCCCCGCTTTTCCGCGCGTAGACCACCGCCTCAGCCACCAGGGAGCTTTTCAGGATCTCGATCTCGACCTCTTCGGGGTAGACGTTCTTGCCGTTGGGGGTCACGATCAGGCTCTTGACCCGCCCGCAGATGTAGAGAAACCCGTCCTCAAGCCGGCCGAGATCGCCGGTCCGGTACCAGCCGTCCACGATCGCCTCCGAACTTGCCTGCGGGTCCCTGAAGTACCCCTGCATGACGTTGGGCCCCTTGACCTGGATCTCGCCCACCCCCTCCAGGTCCGGGCAGGCGATGCGCACCTCCACCCCTTCCAGCATCCGCCCCACGCTCCCCACCCGGCGGCAGCTGGGGGACTCGGCGGCGATCACCGGAGCCGTCTCGGTGATCCCGTACCCCTGCAACAGGGTCATCCCCAGCTCGCCGAAACCGGCCGCCACAGCCGGGTCAAGCGCCGCCCCGCCGCTGATGAAGGTGGTACCGTCGCCAAGTTTCTTGCGGATGCCGCCGGTGATAAGCCCGCGTAGAAACGGCAGCGACCAAAGGAGCCGCGCCAGCCTCCGCTCCTCGATCCCCTTCATGACCCGCCCCAGCATCATCCGGTAGACGGCCGGCACCCCCACGAAGAAGGTGGGCCTCACCTCGGCCAGGTTGTCGCCCAGTTTCTTCAGCGATTCGCAGAAGGAGACCTTCCCCCCCAGCGAGAGGGGGACCAGCACCCCGCAGACCTGCTCGAAGACGTGGTTGATGGGGAGAAAGGAGAGGGTGTGCACCGACTGGTCGACCTCCAGGTGCCGGGCTGCTCCCCGGATGTTGGAGACGATGTTGGCGTGGCTCAGCATGGCCCCCTTGGAACGGCCGGTGGTACCCGAGGTGTAGAGGATGAGGGCGGTATCGGAGGCGGCTGGCGGGACGATGCGGCCGGCGGGGTTGCTCAACAGATCGGCGAGGGAAAGGACCGTGCAACGGGAGGCGACCTGGTAGCGGCGGTTTTCCTCGGGCGGCAGTACCACGATCAGCTCCAGGGCGGGCAGCTCCTGCGCCAGGGAAACGGCCAACGGTAGCCGGTCCAGGTCGACGAACAGCAGGCGGGCCTCGCTGTGGGATAGGATATGGCTCAGCTCGATCTCCCTGAGCTCCCTGTCGACCGGCACCACGACCCCGCCCCCCTGCAGGACGCCGAGGTAGGCCATCACCCACTCGGGGGAGGAGGCGGCCAAAAGGGCGGCGCGCTCCCCAGGACTAAAGCCCCTCCCGGCCAGCGCGGCCGCAAGGGCCACGGAGCGCTCGCCCAACTCCCCATAGGAGGTTTCCCGCCAGCGGCCGTCCCGCTTCTGCAGCATGGCGGTACGGCTGTCAAAGGCGCGGCAAGTGGCCGCGATCAAGGAAGGGATAGTATCCATGCAGCTTACCCGTTGTCGTGATAAATGGCGCCATGGTAGATGGCAGCTGTCACCGTCAGGTTACCGTTCGCTGAACAATTGCCGGAGCGTGTCCTCCGCCTCTTTGTTCTGAATTCACTGCAGCCGACAGTCTCCTCTCCCTCCGGGAGAGGGGGAGTTGGCAGAAGGGGGCCAGAGTTTGCGGAAACCAACGGCCAGCTACACTCTCCTTCAAGTATCCAGGGCACGGAGAGACAGACGGCTTCCGCTACGTCACAAGCTGCGCGAGGTCGATCACCGCCTGCGCGGTGGCGCGGCAGACCTTGGCGGCGAACTCCAGGTTCAGGGTCTCCAGCGTGTCGGTCGGACGGTGGTAGTGCGGACTGCGGAAGTTGGTGGTATCGGTGACCATGAGGGCGGGATACCCCTGGTCCCAGAAGGGGGCATGGTCGGAGCGCCGGCTGTCGGGGAGCAGCTCCCCGTTGCCCGGTACCACCAGCGGCACGTAGGGAAGCTCCAGCTTGAGCCGCTCGATCGCCTGCAAAAAGGCACTCACCAGGTTAAGCGACCGCTCGTTGCCGATGAGCGCGATGAAGTTGCCGACCTTAGGTACCGGTACGGGAACTCCGGGCGGAACGTTCTGCAGCACGTCGTCCCCGGCGTAGGCGACCGATTCCAGCACCAGCACTCCTCCGATCCGCCACCCCTCCTGGCGGGCGTGAGCCGCCAGGGCGATGCTCCCCCGGGTGCCCGAGCCGGGTTCGTCTTCGCTGCGGTTCTCCTCCAGGGAAACCGCGATGAAGTCGATGGTCTGTTCGAAGGATAGCCCGGCCAGCAGACGCGCCACCTCCAGCAGCACGGCGACGCCGCTTGCGTTGTCGTCGGCACCCGGCGTCTCCGCCACCGTGTCGTAATGGGCGAGCACCGCGATCCGTTCCGGCTGAAGGCCGCTCCCCGCCCGAGAGGCGATCAGGTTGCGATGCAAGGCGCCGCCATCGGTGAAACGGTGCTCGTCCACGGTATAGCCGAAACTCTTCAGAGAGGACGCGATGTAG
>NZ_DATFBA010000086.1:0-5560 GCF_035254065.1 Geomonas sp. | reverse complement strand
AATGATTACTTTTATGAAAACTAAAGTAATTCTCTTGGGCAAACCAAAGTATGTATTAAATAATTAATAATTTATAGGCATGGGGCCCGAACGAGGTGCAAAAAAGGGGAGCGAATCTAGGGGGGATGCATTGTCAGGGGCGTCAACGACTAAACAGACAGGCCGATTTTAAGAAAGGGCGTCAGGAAAGGTACGTAGAATTAGAGGGGCAACTGGTGGACGAGAGGAGCAGAGCCAGGGGGGGCGGTGAGAGGGAGGGGGCCGCCTGACGCCTGTCAGTAGTAGCTACCTTGTTTGAAGGGGTAACTGCATGGATATAGGGAGGAAGGTTTGGCGGAAGCACATGGGAATCGAACCCACCTGGGAAGTTTCTCACCCCCCACACCGGTTTTGAAGACCGGGCGGCCCACCAGCGACCGTGGTGCTTCCTTCTATAGGTTAGATTTTTTAGTTCATCGCCGGCTTCCTGTCAACCGAAATTCCCTCTTTTTGCTTGCGGGAGCGTCCTTGACAAAGTATGGTAATTTCTGTATAGATTTCCAGTCGCGCTACCACCTATAAGGGGAGATCAATGATTCTGCTAGCCAATATTCTTTTGGCCCTGGCAAAGATAGTCGAGCTGGCAAACGGACTCCTGACCATCTACAAGTACATCCTTCTGGCAAGCGTAGTCATTTCCTGGGTCAACGCCGATCCCTACAACCCCATCGTCAACTTCATCTACCGTGCCACCGAGCCGGTGCTGCGCCGGGTACGCCGCTACATGCCGGATACCGGGGCGCTGGACCTCTCGCCGCTGGTGGTGTTCGTCCTCATCTACCTCGTGCAGATCGTGGTATTCGATACGGCCTACACCTATCTCATGATGCTCAGCAGCCAAATGAAAGGGCAGGCCCTATGAAAATCACGCCGATGGACATCCAGCAGCAGCAGTTCAAGGGGAAGGTTTTTGGCGGGCTGGACCCGGACGATGTGGATGCCTTCCTGCAGGCGGTGGCCGGCGAGATGGAGGAGCTGATCCGCGAGAACTCGGACCTCAAGGAGCAGCTCAACAGGAGCGCCTCCGCCATGACCGAGATCCAGGCGCGCGAGGCACAGCTGCGCGAGACCATGCTGGCGGCCCAGCGCATCACCGAGGAGATGAAGGCCAACGCCCAGAAGGAGGCGCAGCTCATGGTCTCGGAGGCGGAGCTCAAGGGGGAGCGGATCGTGGCGGACGCCGAGAAGAAGCTGGTCGAGCTCAATTCCCAGATCCAGGAGCTGAAGCGGGACAAGGTACAGTTCGAGTCGGGCTTCAAGAACCTGCTCGATACCTATTACAAGCTGCTCGCGCTGGAAAATGAGTGACCAGCTGAAGGTGACCGAGACCCCCGAGGGGGTGGTCTTCACCGTCCACGTGCAGCCCAGGGCGTCGCGCTGCGAGGTCTGTGGCCCCAAGGAGGGGGAGCTGAGGCTCAGGCTCACCTCGCCCCCGGTGGAGGACGCGGCCAACAAGCAGTGCGTGGAGCTGATCGCCAAGACGCTGGGGATCGCCAAGTCGCGGGTGGTCATCAAGTCGGGCGCCAAGTCGAGGCACAAGGTGGTAAGAGTGGAAGGGGTGGACGGCAGTGCCCTCCTCTCACTATTCAAAGATCGCGAGGAGTGACTAATTTCATGAAGGCGAGAGACATTATGGTAACGGACGTGCCGTCCATCTCGGTGAGAACCACCGTGGCGGAGGCGGTCCGCATCATGAAGGCGAATTTCGGTGACGAGAGCTTCTTGAACGCGGCGCCGGGGCTTATCGTGCTGAACGAGAGGGGCGGGCTGGCCGGTATCCTCACCCCCTTGAGCATCATCACCGCGCTGATGGAGGGTGTTACCTCCACGGGAACCGACGACGCCTTCTTCGCCTCGCTCTGCAGCCGGATCAAGGACCTCCCCATCTCGGACATCATGGAGCACCAGCCGATCTCGGTCACCCAGGACGCCGACGTCTCCCTGGTCGCCGACCTCTTCCTGAAGCACCGCTTCCAACGGGTGCCGGTGGTGGACGGCAAGAAGGTGGTAGGGATCATCTACCGCTCCCGGCTGCTGTTCGCCATGACCAAAAGCCTCGAGCTTGCCCCTTGACAAAGGCGGGGGGGCATCCTTATATTTAACCTGCTCCAGGGCCCGTCCGGTTGCCCCTTTTCACGTATTTGAGGAGGATGTAAAAGCAATGCCACTTTACGAGTACCACTGCAAAAATTGCGATAGTGTCTTCGAACTGCGCCAGAAGTTTTCCGACCCCCCTGCTTCCGAGTGCCCTTCCTGCGGTGGCGAGGTCGAGAAGCTGATCTCCCAGTCCGGCTTTGCCCTCAAAGGGGGCGGGTGGTACGGTGACGGCTACGGCAGCTCCAGCTCCAAGCCGGCCATGCCCTGCCAATCGGGCGGAGGCTGCGCCGGTTGCCCATCGGCATCCTGACCGGCATACTGAGCTTTCCTTCCAATGCCCCCGGCAACGGGGGCATTTTTTTTACTGGAACAAGATTGTAAACAAACTTTACAAAGCACGCTCTGTTACCTATTATTTCTGGATTACACGCATCTATGGCGCATGCAGTAGCCTTGGCGTATGGCGCAATGTCCGGAGACCTCAGAAAGAGTCCAGCTGCTTTGCCGTTTCCTGATTAAAGGAAGAGGGTGCTCGATCTTCTGGAATTATCCGTGCTTCGCTCACGCTGAAACTGTTGTGCCGGGATAGAAAGGGATCAATGATGGCAACGATTATTGACGGCAAGGCGATAGCAGCGAAGATCCGCGGCGAGATCAGCGCGGAGACGGCGAAGCTCAAGGAGAAAGGGGTGGTGCCGGGGCTCGCAGTGGTACTGGTGGGAGAGGACCCGGCCTCCAAGGTCTACGTTTCCATGAAGGAGAAGGCCTGCGCCGACGTGGGGATCTTCTCGGACGAGTACAAGCTCCCCGCCGAGACCAGCGAACAGGACCTCTTGGCGCTGATCGACAAGCTGAACATGGACAGCAAGATCGACGGCATCCTGGTGCAGCTGCCGCTTCCCAAGCAGATCAACACCGACAAGGTGCTGGAGGCGATCTCTCCGGACAAGGACGCCGACGGCTTCCATCCCTACAACGTGGGGCGCCTGGTGATCGGCAAGCCGACCTTCCAGCCCTGCACCCCCTACGGGGTGATGGTGATGCTGAAGGAGGCGGGGGTCGAGCTGGCCGGCAAGGAAGTGGTGGTGGTCGGCCGCTCCAACATCGTCGGCAAGCCGGTGGCCTTCATGTGCCTGCAGCAAAACGCCACCGTGACCCTGTGCCACTCCAAGACCCGCGACCTGGCGGCCAAGGTTGGCCAGGCCGACGTGGTGATCGCGGCGGTCGGGGTCCCCGAGATGATCAAGGGCTCCTGGATCAAGGACGGTGCCGTGGTGATCGACGTCGGCGTGAACAGGGTGGGCGAGAAGAAGCTGGTGGGTGACGTGGAGTACCAGGCTGCGGCGGAGCGCGCCTCGGCCATCACGCCGGTTCCCGGCGGGGTCGGTCCCATGACCATCACCATGCTCCTCTACAACACCTTGCAGTCGGCCCGCAGAAGGGCCTAGCACCATGCCTCGCCCCCTCTCCCCGACCGGAGTGGGGGCGTTGGCGCATGAAGAGTTATCCCCGCGGGGGTTGACATACCAGCAGCCAAGGCAGCAAGGCAGGGCGGCAGCAGCACCCGTTTCGCGATTCTGTGGAAATTGGACAACCTGTTTAGGCTCTTGCCGGCGCCGTACGGCTCTTTCCCGCAGGGGACGGGCAGGCGTGGTATAGATGCGTAGAAGGAGGCCATGCCATGCGAGTCAAGAAGGCCGTTTTTCCGGTTGCCGGACTGGGCACCAGGTTCCTGCCGGCGACCAAGTCGACGCCCAAGGAGATGCTGCCGCTCATCGACAAGCCGCTCGTCCAGTACGTGGTGGAAGAGGCGGTCGACTCCGGCATCGAACAGATCCTGTTCGTCACCGGGCGCGGCAAGCGGGCCATCGAGGACCACTTCGACCACGCCTTCGAGCTGGAGTCCCTGCTCTCTGACAAGGGAAAAGACCTGGAGCTGCACCAGGTGCAGCAGATTGCGGAGATGGCCAAGATCTTCTTCGTGAGGCAGAAGCAGGCGCTGGGCCTTGGCCACGCCATCCTCTGCGCCAAGGAGTTCGTGGGTGACGACCCCTTCGCGGTGCTTTTGGGGGACGACATCATCGATTCCGAAAAGCCCTGCCTCGCCCAGCTTCTGGAGGTGTACGACAGCTACCGCTCGCCGGTGCTCGCCCTGGAACAGGTGCCGATGGAGAACATCTCCTCCTACGGCTGCGTGCGCGCCGACCTTCTGGAGGGGCGGGCCTACCAGGTGTTCGACCTGGTGGAGAAGCCGGCCAAGGAGGAGGCACCCTCCGACCTCGCCATCATCGGGCGCTACATCCTCTCACCCGGCATCTTCCCGATCCTGGAGCGCCAGAAGCCGGGCAAGGGTGGGGAGATCCAACTGACGGACGCCATACTGGAGCTCTCCAAGCGAGAATCCATCTACGGTTGCAGGTTCGAGGGGGTGCATCACGACTGCGGGGATAAGCTGGGATTTCTGAAGGCCACGGTGGACATGGCACTGAAGCGGGAAGAGTTCAACGGCGACTTCGAGGCCTACCTGAGGGGCCGGCTGGGTTGCTAATGGAGACGGCCTCTGCCGTTGATGTAGTGGAAGAAGGCGATCACCCTGAAGGTGTCGCCGACATACCCCCTCGGTAAGGAACCGATGGGGCCTATCTCATTGAGGGTCCTCACCACCTCATTGTCCAGTATCCTGCTCCCCGAACTCTCCAACAACTCTACCTGCACGACCTTCCCCTCCCTGTCGAAGGTGATCCTCACCGGCGTGGTCCCTTCGATGCCGCGCTCGGCAGCCTCCCGCGGGTAGCGCCAGACGCCGTACACGGCGTTTTCCAGCCTGCGGTAGAAGGAGCCGAAGCGGATGTCGTCGGTGTTGAGGAAGCCGGTGTCACCCTGCTCGACCTCGGGGACGTACTTTTCCCGGTAGCGCTCCTCCAGGCGGGCCAGGGTGTTGGCGGAGGGAAAGAGCGCCGGACGGGTGGCGGTATCGCGGGACTTGCTCTTGAAGATCCCCTCCCCGCGGGTCACCGGCTGCCCCCCCTTCTCAGTGGGGAGCGCTTCACCCTTGGGCGCCGGCGCTGCCGGCAGCTTCGGCTGCGGCTTTGCCTGCGGCTGACCCGCCGGAGGGAGCAGAGGGAGGGGGGACGGGATGAGCGGCTCCCTCCTCGCGGTTTCTTTGGGCACCCGCTGCCGCTCCTCGGCGAAACGGTTGACGTTGGACGGGGTCTCGGGGAGCGGGGAGGGACGCGCAACTCTGGGTGCCGGGGCAGGTGCTGGAGCCGGCGGCGGCTTCACCGGTTCCGGCGGCAGCGGGAGGTCGGTGATGTCCACCATGGTGGTCTGCTCGGCCTTGGGAGGGTTTCCGGCGGGGAGCCGGATGATCAGCTGGTATGCCGCCACGTGCAGAAGTACGGAGAGCGCCAGGAGGTAGAGGAAG
>NZ_DATFBA010000085.1:0-12417 GCF_035254065.1 Geomonas sp. | reverse complement strand
GATTCCCCTCTTCCGGTATACTTCGCTGAGATCATTAATCTCGCGGAGTGCGCATGTCCCGCCTTACCGACCTTCCCATACGCGTAAAATTCTTCGGACTGATGTCCATTCTGCTGCTCGCCCTGCTGATCGCCTCCGGGATCTTCACCTACCAGCGGCAAAAAGAGTACATCATCAGGTTCGCCATCGACAACGCCAGGACCTTCGCCAGCCAGTTGATCGAGACGCGCGAATACATGTCATCGGTGGTCAAGGGAGAGCCCGACAACAACTACAACCTGGTCCCGCAGGTGGTGGCCACCCAGGTCGCCAAACGGGTCACCCAGAACTCGAAGTTCTACGTGCGCCAGGTCTCGCTTCGTTACCGCAACCCGGGCAACCGGCCGGACAGCTACGAAAGCGCGCAGCTCAAGAGGTTCCAGCAGAATCCCCCGCGCGAGGTGTACGACCTGGTGAACACCGACGACACCGAGATCTTCCGGTACATGCAGCCCATGCTGGCCACCGCCTCCTGCCTGCAGTGCCACGGCACCTACCAGAGCGCGCCCGAGTTCATCAAGAAGCGCTTCCCGCCGGGGCACTACTCGTACAACTACAAGGTCGGCGAGGTGATCGGCGCCGTGTCGGTGAGCATCCCGGTGAAGGACCTCTACGCCCAGCTGGGCACCAACTTCCAGCTCGACTTGGTCGCCAGGAGCATCGTCTTCCTGGTCGTGCTGATGGTGATGGGCACCATCATGAACCGTGAGATCATCAAGCCGGTCAAGGCGCTTTCCGAGACCATCACCCGCGTCACCAGGACGGGGAATTTCGAAGAGAAGCTCCCGCAGAGCTCCCGGGACGAGATCGGCCTGTTGATGGGAGCCTTCAACGACATGATGGAGGAACTCAACCGCAGGACCCTGCAGAGCAAGGAATCCGACCAGAGGTACCGGCGCTTTATCGAAGTCGCGGCCTCCGCCGTGATCACCTTCCTGCAGGACGGGCGGATAGTGATCGCCAACAAGAAGGCCGAAGACCTCTTCGGCCGCTCCAAACAGGAGCTTTTGGGGGCGTCGATCTTCAAGCTGCTGGAGGACGGCGCGGCACTTGAGGAGAAGCTGGCCTCCGGGACGGGGTTCTCCGAGGAGATTTCAGATCAGACCGTGCTGGGCCTCGGCGGCAAGCCCACCAAGGTGGAGATGGTCGTCTCGGCTTCCAAGACCGACCGCGAACCGATGTTCACCGCCATTCTCAGGGAACGGAACCAGGGGTAGGAGCTCCCCTCCGCCATCCGATGGAAATCACTTTGCTGCCTGTACCATTCCTGTGGTAGAGTGCCCCCACCATTTGCTTTACCCAAGGAGAAACAATAGATGGCCAAAGAGCTTTACGTTGGCAGCCTGCCTTACGATACCACCGAGTACGAGCTGGAGAAGCTGTTCTCCGTTTCCGGAAGGGTGACCTCCATCCACCTGATCACCGACACCCAGACCGGCCGCTTCATGGGATGCGGCTACGTGCGGATGTCCACCGAGGCGGAAGCCAAGGACGCCATCGCCACCCTGGACGGCGTCCTTTTCCTCACCAAGACCATCACCGTGTCGATGGCCAACCCGCAGAAACAGAAGAACCAGGGAGGCGGCTACAAAGGGAAAGCCGGCGGCGCCAAGATGGGCGGTGCCCCGAAAAGAGCAGGCGCGCCCAAGGCGGGCGGAAGCAAGGCTGGCGGAAGTGCTGCCCGCTCCGCGGCTGGCGCAAAACCGGCAGGCAAAGCCACCGGCGCCAAGCCAAGCGCAGCCAGGCCCGCCGCGAAGCGGCCCGCATCCAAGCCGACCTCGAAGAAACCGTAATTCATCTTTACTGAAGCCTCCTTCCGTCTGTCACTCCTGCGCTACCCCATCCTCACCCTGTCCCTCCCCTTGAAGGGGAGGGTAGGTAGGGGGCCGTCCTCGTGATGACGTAGAAAGCACCTCCGTGTGACATGTCCCCCATCACGTCCCCCTCTTGTTAAAGGGGGGACAGGGGGGATTTGCCTTGGGGACCTTTCCCCCGCCCTTCCCTTCTCTCTCGCATCCGTCTATACTACGCGACATGATAGCGCTCGCGATGGTCGACAACTTCCCCTCCTCCCCCGGCATCTACCTCATGAAGTCGGCTGAAGGTTCCATTCTCTATATCGGCAAGGCCCGCAACCTCAAGAAACGGGTCCGGCAGTACGTGCTCGGCTCGGGCGACTCCCGGCTGCATATCCGCTTCATGGTGCAGCTGGTGGAGTCGGTCGAGTACATCGTCACCGATACGGAGAAAGAGGCGCTCATCCTCGAGAACACGCTGATCAAGCAGCACCACCCGAAGTACAACATCAACCTGCGCGACGACAAGACCTACTTCTCGCTTCGCATGGATATGAAAGAGCCCTACCCGCGCCTGACCCTGGTGCGCAAGGTGCCATCCGACGGCGCCCGCTACTTCGGCCCCTACGCGTCGGCCACCTCGGCCAAGGAGGTCCTCAAGCAGCTCTACAAGGTCTTCCCTCTCCGGCACTACCCGCTCGCCACCTGCATGGCACGCAAGCGCCCCTGCCTCTACTACCAGATCAAGCAGTGCTCCGCCCCCTGCTGCGGGAAGATCACCGCCGCCGAATACGCGACCCTCGCCGAGGGAGCCGCCCTCTTCCTGGAGGGGAAGAACACGGAGATCGCCAGGATTTACCGTGCCAAGATGAATCTCGCTTCCCAAGACATGCGCTACGAGGATGCCGCGCGCTACCGCGATCTGCTGCGTGCCATCGAGGTGACGGTCGAGCGCCAGAAGATGGTTGCCCGCGGCGGCGACAGCGACGTCTTCGGCCTCTACCGCCAGGGTGACCAGGTGCAGATGGCGGTGCTCCACGTGCGCGGCGGCGCCCTGACCGGCAGCCGCACCTTCCTGTTCGACTGGGAGATGGAGACCGAGGAGGGGCTGGCCTCCTTCCTCAACGAATACTACGACATGGACACCCCGATCCCGCCCCAGATCCTCACCCCGCTCCCGATCCCGGAGCCGGCCGCCCTGGAGGAGCTCCTCTCCGAGAAGTCGGGGAGGAAGGTGACCATCGCCGTCCCGCAGCGCGGGCCGAAGCTGGAGATGGTGAAGCTCGCGGAGAAGAACGCACAGACCGCGGCCGAGGAGCGGCTGGCGAAGGAGAGCTCGTCCGCCACGCTGCTTAGCGAGCTGGCCGACAAGCTGCACCTGCCGGCTCCGCCCAGAAGGATCGAGTGCTACGACATCTCCAACATCCAGGGAGAGATGGCGGTGGGGAGCCGGGTGGTCTTCATCGAGGGGAAGGCGGACAAGTCGCTGTACCGGCGCTACCGGATCAAGGGTGTGCTGCAGTCCGACGACTTCGCCATGATGCGGGAAGTGCTCTCGCGCCGGTTCAGGGCGGAGAGCGACGAGGAGAAACCGGACCTGATCGTGGTGGACGGCGGGCTTGGCCAGCTGAGCGTCCTGAACGCGGTGCTGGAGGAGCTGGAGGTGGAGGGGGTCGAGGCGGCGGGACTCGCCAAGAGCCGCACCTTCCGGGACATGGAAAGCCCGGAGATCAGCAAGAGCGACGAGCGCGTGTTCCGCCCGGGGCGCAAGAACGCCATTTCCCTCCGGCAGAACTCGGCGCCGCTATTGTTACTGGCGCGCATCCGCGACGAGGCGCACCGCTTCGCGGTCACCTACCACAAGGCGGTGCGGAGCAAGGTGATGGTCACCTCCGAGCTGGAGGGGGTGCCGGGGATCGCCGGCAAGAGGAAGAAGGCGCTGCTCGTGCACTTCGGGAGCCTGAAGGCGGTAAAGGAGGCGACGGTCGAGCAACTCTCCGCCGCGCCGGGGATGACCGCCAAGGCGGCCAAGGCGCTCTGGGAGCACCTGCACGAAAAGCAACAAGCCTGACCACAGAGGACACAGAGGTCGCACGGAGGACACAGGGGAAAAGCAAAGACGAGGGTTAAACCTAAAGGCTAAACAAAAAGAAGGGGAAAACCAAAGCCTCGAATGATGAGACGTGGTTTTCCCCTTTTCTTTTTCCTCTGTGACCTCCGTGGAACCTCTGTGTCCTCCGTGGTCAGGCTTTCGTTGTTAAGCTTATTTCCCCTTCTTCAGATCGAACAGTATCAGCTTGGCGATCGCCTTGAGGGTCTCGAAGACCCCCTCGCCGGTGGTGGCGCAGGCTTCGAAGTCCGGGACGTTGGTGGGGTTCAGCTCGCGGCGCAACTCTTCAACGGTCACCGCGTTGGGGAGGTCGCGCTTGTTGTACTGCACCACGTAGGGGATCTTGTCCAGGTCGTACCCCTGCTCGGCCAGGTTGATGCGCAGGTTCTCCACGCTCTCGATGTTGGCGTCCATCCGCTCCTCCTGGGAGTCGGCCACGAACACCACGCCGTCCACACCCTTGAGGATCAGCTTCCTGGAAGCATCGTAGAAGACCTGGCCCGGCACCGTGTACAGGTGGAAGCGGGTCTTGAAGCCGCGGATCTCCCCGAGCGCCAGCGGAAGGAAGTCGAAGAAGAGGGTCCGTTCGGTCTCGGTGGCCAGGCTGATCATCTTCCCTTTGGCTTCAGCGGCGGTCTTCTGGTAAACGAACTGCAGGTTGGTCGTCTTGCCGCACAGCCCCGGGCCGTAGTAGACGATCTTGCAGTTGATCTCACGGGAAGCGTAGTTGATGAAGGACATCCGGCAGTACCTCTTTATCTGAAACTAGCTGAACAGGTTGTCGATATCGTCGTCGGTGATCTCGGCGAAGGGGAAATCGCTGTCGCCGCTCTTCTCTTTTTCCTCGCTCTTCTGCACCAGGCGGCCGAAGATGGCGGCCAGCTCGTCGGAGGCCTTCTTGACCCTGAGACGCACCAGCCCCAGCGAGGAGCGGGTGTCGAACAGCACCACCAGGATCACCCGCCCGGCCACGATCGAGATGTGCAGGTTGTCCTTCTCCCCTTCGTGAAACAGTATGGAAAACTCTTTCTCGCCGATCAGCTTGGCGAGGCCGCCGGTGGCGGCGATGTTCCCCGCGGTCAGCGAGGCGAGCGAGGTGGTGTCGAAACGTTCGGTCTCGCCGCAGCCGGTGATCAGCTGGCCGTTCTTGTCGACCAGAAAGATGACCTTGGCGTTGGCTTCCCGGAGGAGCTTCTCGATGACGGCATTTATCTGTTTGAATTCCTCATCGTACATGATCAACTGAGGATTCGACATGAAGGACTCCTTGGGCCGTGCTGAATTTCCTGACTTTTAATGCGAATGTTATTCTATAACAGAACAAACTGGGTATTTCAAGGTGATTTCAGGGACCTGGCAGCCCCCGCTCAGACCCCGGCAATACCCCTGGCGGCCTCCAGAAGTTGCGACACCTTGGCCGGGTCTCCAGCCTCGCTGTACAGCCTCAGCACCGGCTCGGTGCCGGAGGGACGGATCAGCAACCAGGCGCCGTCCGCGAAGATGTACTTGAAGCCGTCGCTGAAGTTGGTGGATGCCACCGGGAAGCCGGCGATCTCCTTGATCCCCCCGGCGGCGAGTTCCTTGACCAGCTGCTGTTTGGGTCCGTTCTCGATCAGCAGGTCGATGCGGGCGTAGTGGAAGTGGCCGATCTCGTCCATGGTCTCCTCGAGCAGGGCGCGCAGTCCCTTGCCGGTCATGGCCATGGTCTCCAGCAGCAGGAGCGCCATCAGGATGCCGTCTCGCTCGGGGATGTGCCCTTTCACCCCCAGGCCGCCCGACTCCTCGCCACCCATCAGGATGTCGTTCTCCAGCATCATCTCGCAGATGTGTTTGAAGCCGATGGGGGTCTCGCAGAGTGTCAGTCCGTACTTGGCCGCCAGCTTGTCGATCATCTGGGTGGTGGAGACCGTCTTCACCACGCCGCCCCGCATCCCCTTCCGCTCGTAAAGATGCCTCAGCAGCACCGTGAAGATGCGGTGGGAGGAGAAGAACTCCCCGCGCTCGTCGACTGCGCCGATCCGGTCAGCGTCGCCGTCCAGGGCGAGGCCGACCTGGAAGCCGCCGTCGACCACCATCGCCGCCAGTTCCTCGAGGTTCTCCCCGATCGGCTCGGGGGGATGCCCGCCGAAGGAGGGGTTCTCGATGCCGTGGATCTCGGTGATGCCGGGGATGAGCTTGGCGAGGAAGCCGCAGCCGGCGCCGAACATCGGGTCGACCACCGCCTTGATGCCGGCGGAGCGGATCAGCTCCAGGTCGACATAGCGGCCGAGCTGCGCCAGGTAGGGGGCGCTGGCGTCGAACATCTGCACCACCCCCGAACCGAGCGCCTCGGCGAGCGGCAGGGTCAGCACCGGACGCGCGTTGGCGACGTTGTCCGCCACCATCCGCTCCAGCACCTTGGTGGTGGAGGGACGCGCCGAGCCCCCGAAGGATTCCTTGACCTTGAAGCCGTTGTAGCGGGGGGGATTGTGGCTGGCGGTGATCATCACGCCGGCCCCGGCGCCGCGCTCATGGACCGCCCAGGAGACGGCGGGGGTCGGTGCGTAGCCGTCGGAGAGCCAGGTCTTGATGCCGTTGCCGGCCGCGATGGAAGCGACCTTTTCGGCGAACTCGCGGGAGAGGAAGCGCCGGTCGTAGCCGATCACCAGCCCCTTTTCGGCGAGCCCTTCCTTGTGCATATAATCCATGGTGGCCTGTGCCACCAGCGAGAGATTTTCAAAGGTGAAGCTGTCGGCGATCACGCCGCGCCAGCCGTCGGTACCAAACTGGATCTGCAATTCTCCCTACCTCCTGACAAAAATTTGCTGCGCATTTTCCCCTGCGGCAGGGTGCTCTGTCAAACCTTTTATTGGCCGGGGCCGGATCGCGGGTTGACCGGCGGCCGCGATTGACTTATAAATAACCGGATATGAATGTCCTTAAAGGAGGAAGTACCATGCTGAAAAGAGCGCTCTGCGTGCTGTTGCTGTTGGTCTGTATGGGAGGCACCGCCCTGGCGGCGGGGAAGAATCCGACCGTCGTCATGGAAACCAATTTCGGGAAGGTGACCATCGAACTCTTCGAGAAGGAAGCTCCCATCTCCGTTAAGAATTTCCTGAGCTACGCCTCCAGCGGGTTCTATAACGGCACCATCTTTCACCGGGTCATCCGCGGCTTCATGATCCAGGGGGGCGGTTTCACCAAGGACTTTTCCGTGAAGCCGACCAACGCCCCCATCAAGAATGAAGCCGGCAACGGACTCAAGAACGACCGCGGGACCGTCGCCATGGCGCGCACCGGAGTGGTGGACTCCGCCACCTCGCAGTTTTTCATCAACGTGATGAACAACGATTTCCTCAACCACCGCAGCGAGGATCCGTCCTCCTACGGCTATGCCGTTTTCGGCAAGGTCACCTCCGGCATGGAGGTGGTCGACAAGATCGCCCGTACCCCGACCGGGTTCTCCAAGGGGATGGCGGACGTACCGACCACGCCGGTAATCATCGAGAAGATCACCGTTGTGAAGTAGGCGAAGTGACGATAAGCGAGAGAGGGGGCGCCGGAAGGCGCCCCCTTTTTTTATCTCTTCCTGCGTTGGGCGAGGAGCATGAGGTTTCCGAGGGTGAAGGCGAGTGCGCCGATCAGGGCGGGGAGAGCGCCCGGCTCCCGGTGGATCTCCAAGAGGGCGATGGGGGCGGGGGAGAGGGCAGCCTCCTTGAGATAGATGCCGTAGCCGTTATGGAAGAGCGGGTGGTTGGGCTGGATGGTGACGGAGGGTCCCTGGCCGATGCGGAGCACGGCCCGGTAGCTGGTCATCATCCCCATGGGGCCGATCTCGCCGGAGATCCTTTCCACCCGCAGCTGTTCGCTGTCGCGGAAGCCGAGGATGCTCCCCTCGGTGACCTCCAGCATGTCCTTGAAGCTGCCGTAGGCGGAAAAGAGGTGGGCGACCACGATGAGGAGAAAGCCCAGGTGCATCAGGTGAGGGGCGATGGAGCGTCCCTTTTTGCGCAGCGCCTCGATGCTGCAGACCACGGCGTTCAGGCAGAGGAAGGCGATGAGTCCCACCGCCACCCAGAGCCACCAGGAGAGGAAAAGCGGCGCCTGCCGCAGCCAGACGAACAGCGGGACACTGTCCAGGCCGGCCTGCTCGGAGCTCCCCGGCGAGAAGGAGCCGAGCGCCAGGGCCACCATGACCCCGGTCAGAAGCCACAGTCCCAGGTTCAGGGAGGAAAGTCGTGTGTAAAGCTGCTTCAGCATTTTGCTCCTTCAGTCAGGCAGGTCTGACTTGTCCGACAGGTCCGACTCAGACTAGAAGCTGTGCGAACTCCTCATCAGCATGCTGACCCCCAGGTAGGTGAACAGCGCCACGAAGAAGCCGCAGATCCCCAGCCAGGCGAAGGCCCGGTCCCACTCCTGCCCCTTCACCCGCAGGTGAAGGTACATGGAGTAGAAGAGCCACAGGATAGAGGTCCAGAGTTCCTTGGGTGTCCAGAGCCAGTAGGTCCCCCAGGCGTAGTAGCCCCAGATGCCGCCGGACACCATGGACAGCGAAAAGAAGCTGTAGCCCACCAGCGCGGCCCGGTACTGCAGGTCGAGCAGCGGCCGGCCGGCTCCCCGGAGGAAGAAGCCCCCCAGCAGCGCAGCCACGCCGAAGAGCCCATAGGCGAAGAAGGCCAGCGCCACGTGCAGCTCGAACCAGTAGGTGTCCAGCACGGGGGGAAGCGGCATGTTGAGGGTGGGAAAGGGAAAGGCCAACAGGGCGAAGAAGCCGGCCAGGATGCCGCAGCTCCAGGGGAAGCGGTTTTCTTCCCGGAGCTGACCGGCAAAGATGAAGGGAAGCGCCATCAGCCCGATGGAACAGGAGAAGAAGGCCAGGGTGTCCTGCGGCCCGATAAGCGGCAGCCGCCCGAGCGTGATGCCGCGCGAGGCGAGGTAGCCGAGCTCCACCAACACGGCCGCGAGGAAGATGGGGCGCCTGAGGGAGCCGAGATAAAGAGCCGCCGAGGCGACCAGAAGCGATTTCATAGCAGCCCGCCTACTTGTAGTTCTTCCTTCTGAAGAGGCCGGTCTTCAGGGAGACGATGCGGTCCAGGAACAGCAAGCCGTCCAGGTGGTCGAGCTCGTGCTGGATGGCGACCGCCTCGAAGCCGCTGGCCTCGAACTGGTGGACCTGACCGTCGGGGTCGGTGTAGCGCAGGGTCAACTCGGTGGCGCGCTCGACGTCGCCAGTGTAGTCCGGGACGCTCATGCACCCTTCCCTCATGATAGCGCCCCCGCTCCTGGCCAGGATCTCCGGGTTCACCATGAGGAGAAGGCCGTGGTTGTTCTCCTTGCCGTGCCGGTTTTTGGAGACGTCGATCACGCACACCCTGAGCGGAACGCCGATCTGGGGCGCGGCGACGCCGACCGAGCCGGGGCCGGCGTGCATGGTGTCCACCAGGTCCTCGACGAGCTCTCGTACGAAGTCGTCGACGGCATCAACGGGAAAGCAGGCGGTCTTCAGGATGGGGTTCGGGTAGGTGACGATCTTTCTGACTGGCATATCAGAGCGAGACCGGTGTGATGAGCCGCACCGAGATCTCCACACTCAGCTCCTTTTTCAGTTTTTCCAGCAGGGCCGACGCATCGTCCACCGACATCTCCGGGGGAAGGGCGGCTTCCAGCATCAGGACGTAGACCGGCTCCTCGGGGCTGCCGATCAGCTTGGTGTTGAGGTCGGTGATGTTGACCCCGCGCTCGGCGAGCTCGCGGGTGACCCGGTAGACGATGCCCGGCTTGTCGGAGCCGTACACCGAGACCAGGCAGAGTTCGCCGGAAGGCTGCAGGTAGCAGACCTCATCGTCCTTCAGGGAGCGGATGAAGGCGGAGAGCCCGGTGTCCAGGTTCTTGAGGCCGAACTCGGCCTCCAGCTTCTTCTTGGAGAAGGGCTTCTCGTGCGAGACGATCAGGATCATGGCGAACTCGCCCCCCAGCATGGTGCAGCTGGAATCCTCCACGTTGCAGCCGAGCCGGTAGAGGACCTCGGCGGTATCGGCCACGATACCGGGGCGATCCTTGCCGATGATGGTCACCGCGAAGTGGGAGAGGTTGCCCTTGCGACAATGGCTCATGGTGCCTCCTTTTGGTCGGACGTCGGACCTGTCTGACAGGTCGGAGCTGTCCGACTAAATCTTGTTGATAAAAACTTCCCTGGGCTTGCTGGTGCCGTCGGAGGGCCCCACCACACCTTCCTGCTCCATCTTCTCGATGATGCGGGCGGCGCGGTTGTAGCCTATCCGCAGGCGCCGCTGGATCATGGAAATCGAGGCCTGCTTGGTCTCGGCCACCAGGGCCAGCGCGTCGTCGTAACGCTCGTCGAGCTCGTCATCGTCCCCCCCGTCACCCTTCTCGTCGGAGGCCTTCATCTCCAGGATCGACTTCTCGTAGACCGGTTTCCCCTGCTTCTTCAGGAACTCCACCACGCGCCCTACTTCGGTGTCGGACACGAAGGCGCCGTGCGAGCGGAGCATCTTGGAGGTACCCGGCGGCAGGAAGAGCATGTCGCCGGCCCCCAAGAGGGACTCGGCGCCGTTGCAGTCCAGGATGGTCCGGGAGTCGATCTTGGAGGAGACCTGGAAGGAGATGCGGGCCGGGAAGTTCGCCTTGATGAGGCCGGTGATGACGTCGACGGACGGGCGCTGGGTGGCCAGGATCAGGTGGATGCCGGCGGCACGCGCCATCTGGGCGAGCCTCGCGATCGACTCCTCGATCTCGCGGCCGGCCACCATCATCAGGTCGGCCAGCTCGTCCACGATAACCACGATGTACGGCAGGTGCCCGTGCTCCAGCTGGTCTTCCTTCTCCAGGAAGGCCTGGATGGCCGCCTCGCGCGCCTCCATATCGTCGGAATCGACACCCTCCTCGACCTCGTCGTGCTCGGCGATCTCGTCGACCACCACCACGCCCTTCGCCTTGTTCTCGGCCGCTTCCTTTTCGCTTCGCTCCAGCTCGCGGTTGTAGGAGTCGATGTTCCTGACCCCCTTATCTGACATCAGCCGGTAGCGCCGCCCCATCTCCTCGACGGCCCACTTGAGCGCCAGCGACGCCTTCTTGGGATTGGTGACCACCGGCAGCAAAAGGTGCGGGATCCCCTCGTACACCGAGAGCTCCAGCATCTTGGGGTCGACCATGATGATCCTGACGTCGTTGGGGGTCGAGGTGTAGAGCAGCGACAGGATCATGGTGTTGATGGCGACCGACTTACCGGAGCCGGTGGCGCCGGCCACCAAAAGGTGCGGCATCTTGGCCAGGTCGGTGACCAGCGGGTTGCCGGCGATGTCTTTGCCGAGCGCCATGGGGAGCTTCATCTTTCCCTGGTGGAACTGCTCGGAGTTGAAGATCTCCTTGAGCGAGACCATCTCGCGCTCGCGGTTGGGGAGCTCGATGCCGACCACCCCCTTGCCGGGGATGGGGGCCACGATACGGATCGACTGCGCCTGCAGCGCCATGGAGAGGTCGTCGGAGAGCCCGGCGATGCGGCTCACCTTGATACCGGGGCCGGGGGCGAACTCGTACATGGTGATCACCGGCCCGGGGCAGATCTCCACCACCTCCCCCTCGATGCCGAAGTCCTTGAGCTTCTTCTCCACCAGGCGGGCGTTCATGGTGAGGGTGTCGCGGTCCACCTTCCGGCCGGTCTCGGGGGGCTGATCGAGCAGCGAGAGCGGCGGGGTCCGGTAGTTGCCATCCGCCTTGAGGAACTCGAAGGCCTCCTGGACCGGAGCGCTCTTCTTGTCGTCCTTCTGCTTCTCCTTCTTGGCGACCATGGTGTTGACCGGCGGCGGCACCGCGGCGGGCTTGATGATGGGGGCCGCGTGGTGCTTGGGCTTCTCAGGCTTATCCCCCTTCTTGTCGTCCTTCTCCGCCAGCTGTCGGTTCAGCGCGCGCCGCTCCTGGTAGTGGCTCCAGCGCTCCTTGATGGTGTTCACCCACCAGCTGGCGAAAAGCACGAAGGAGAAGCGGGAAAGGAGCATGGCGGCTGCGGCCAACATGGGGAGCAGCACCAGCGCGGCGCCGACCTTGCCGAAGGCGCGCTTCAAAAACCCTCCGAAGGCGACCCCCACCAGCCCGCCGGTAGGCACGGTCTGCCCCAGGAACTGGGTCTTTTCCAGGAAGAAAGCGAAGATGCCGGACAGCGAAACGAGCAGCAGGGCGAAGCCCACCCCCTTGTAGCGCCGCCAGCGGATGGGATCGGAGCCGAAGGCCCGGTAGGCGATATAGACGAGGGTGCAGGGGATGACGTAGGCGGCGAGCCCCAGCACCTGCAGGAGGAGGTCCGCGAGTTCAGCGCCGAAGCGTCCCCCCAGGTTGTGAGTCTCGGCGGAGGTAGATACGGAATTGAAGGAGAGGTCCTGGCCGTTGAAGGAGGCGAGTGCCACCAGGATGAAGATGCCGGCCGCCGCCAGCCCCATCCCCTTCATCTCCTTGGTGACCTTTTCCTTCTTTTCGATT
>NZ_DATFBA010000084.1:0-5388 GCF_035254065.1 Geomonas sp. | reverse complement strand
TCACCTTGCCCGCCGTTTTCGCCTGCCTTGAATCCTTGGCAGTCTTGACCGCTTCCTTCCTGGCCCTCAGCCTTTCCGACATGCCGCTCTCGATGGCTTTTTTGCTGCGCGAGTCGGAGTAGCTTTTGGCGGTGAGGGACTGTTTACGGGGGATCCCGAACATCTCCTTGTACTGGCGCGGTTTCAGGTCGTGCGCGACCCTCAGGTGGCTGGTGAGGATCTTGAATCCACCCTTGCCGCAGATCATGCAGCTGATCTCGTTCCGCCTGAACGCCTCCTTCTGGCTCAGAGCAAGGGCAGGCTGCGCATCCGGCTGCGCCTCCTCCGTTTCGATGACTACCCCCGATTCAAGTTTTTTGAGTTCGACATGGAACTTTTTGAGTTCCTGCACCATGTCTTCAGCGGTAAGAGGGGTACTCTTTGCCCGAGCGATCACCATTTCCAGCGCCATCTCAACCAGAGTAGCCATGTTGTCACCTCGTTAGTGGAAAAGATTTGTATTCTTTAATTACATGAAACAAATGTGATGTCAACTAACTTTTTTTCACTTTCTGTCGGGATGAGCGTCGCTCACTGACAGTGGTACGACGAAAACTGTCGCGCTATGTCAGTACAGTCCCATGTAGCGGGCGTTGCCGTCGCTCTTCACCCAAAGGGTGTGTCGGGCGATCTGCTGGTTTCGTATCTGAAAGACGCCCTGCTGTTCCGGGGCCATCCGCTGTCGCTGTTTGCGGTGAGTGAATGACTATTTCGGGAGAATTCGTTCCAGTTCAGCACCGCTGCATCCGTAACATGGTGAGCTGGTCCAAAAGGGTAGCAGCCGGACTTTGTGCGGCAGTGGAAAAAGGGGAGGCGGGTGTCAAGGTCGCGTCCGGAACTCTGAGAAGGAGCTCGCGGCGATCCGGTCGGGGACCCTGCACACCCTCGAAAGTCAGCTCCTGGGCTTTTGCACCTGCAGCCCCCGGTTGAGCGGGCGCGCGTGCAACGCGCCCAGCTGCTCGGCGTTGATGTTGTGCAGGCAAGCGAGCACCAGCTGCTCTCCCAGTTCGTCGACGTCCCTGCCGACCACCTTGAGCGCCACCTCTCCATCGCTGTTCCTAACCCGCAGATGCAGCAGCTCTCCCGAACGGCAGGCCTCGAAACTCTTTTCCTCCCAATTGTCCATCCCCACCGCCAACAGGTTCAAGGCCACTTCCTCCAAGATCGCCGTCATCAGTTGCTGAATCTCGTCCTCACTCATCGCCCCCTCCTTGCCAGGCTTCGTTGTGGTGGGCGGTGCCCACCAAGATTTGGGCTCCCTGGCCGGTGCCCACCCTGCCACTGCCGACATTTTGGTCGTAGTTTCGTCAATTCGCCTTGCATGATTAGAAAGCGTTAAGTATAGAGGGTGCCAGCTGGGCCGTCAATCGACAATCATGTCCCACCTGCCGCTCGCCCAAGCCATAGCGGCGCGGCAGACGGCGCCATTTCCGTTGAAAAGAGGAGGAGGCCGGTGATACCATGGCCAAATTATGTGTGGACGCTTCGTTTTCGACCTCCCCCTCGATCTGCTGATCGAACTCTTCGGCCTCTCCGCGCCGACGGCGGTGACTCCCAACTTCAACGTGGCCCCGACCCAACGGGTCGCGGTGATCAGGCCGGATGAGGCGGGACGCCCCCGGCTCGATCTCCTCAGCTGGGGGCTGATCCCCTCCTGGGCGAAGGAGCGCTCGATCGCCAGCAGGATGATCAACGCCCGCTCGGAGACGGCCGGCGAGAAGCCCGCCTTCAGGAGGCTGCTTAAATCGCGGCGCTGCCTGTTGCCGGCCTCCGGCTTTTACGAATGGAAATCGGAGGGGAAGAGGAAAGCACCCCTCTACTTCTCTCTCAAGGACGGCTCTCCCCTGCTGCTGGCGGGGCTGTGGGACAGTTGGAGGTCGCCGGAAGGGGAGGTGATTGAATCATGCACCATACTGACCACGGACGCCAACGAGCTGATCGATCCTTTCCACGACCGGATGCCGGTCATCCTGCCTGCCCGGTGCTACCGGAGTTGGCTGCAACCGGGCCCCGACCAGCTCCCCCCGCTGCCCGAGCTTTGCCTCCCGTACCCGGCGGAGCTCATGCAGGTATGGCCGGTATCTCCGCTGGTGAACAGCGTGCACAATAACTGCGCGGAGCTGGTGCGACCGCTTCAGGAGTGCGCCGCGCCGCTCCTTTTTTAACACGATCGTCATGAGCGATAACTGTATTCTTGTTTGCCTTGACGGAACCTCCGTGATATAAAGCTTCAATTGCACCTCGTCGAAAACGGGACACTAAATTTAAGGAGAGCGAACCAATGGCAAAAAACCCCGAAATGACTTTTAAATACATCTTCACCTATGACTATAGCCCGGTCTACATCAACGGTGCCCACGGCGGTGTCTCGCCGCGCGGCGAGCTGGTGATGAATTTCTACCTTGAGCGCCAGCCGCTCCCCAACGCGCTCTCCTACGAGATCACCCCCGCCGGCTCCATCGGCGCCGAGACCGGCGTGGAGCCTGCCGACCTGGGCCAGAGCCTGGTCCGCCAGGTCGTCAACGGCGTGGTGGTCAACCTGCAGACCGCTCGCGAACTCCACTACTGGCTGGGCGAGAAGATCAGGGAGATGGAAGCGCTTGAGCAGGCACGCGGCGCAGCCAGCGCCATCAGGGCCGAGGACCTCACCCTGAAGAGCGAGGCCACTCACTAAGAAGGGAGAGATACTCCACTAAAAGAAAAACCCACCGGCATGGCCGGTGGGTTTTTTTGTGTCTCAGGTTGTCGCGGTTAGCTTAAAAGGCGATGTTCCTCTTGGGGGCGCTCCCCTCCACGATCCTCGCGAAGGACTTACCCTGGTCCGCGTTGATCAGCAGGTAGCGGGGAAGCTTCATCACGTTGTCCCTGGTGGTGGCGTGGTGCGCCTCGATGGTGAAGGTCGCCTTGTAGCCGGCCTCGCCCGCCTTCTTCAGGAGGTAGTCGTCGTAGATGCCGAACGGCCAGGCCAGCATGTCGACGTTGCCACCCAGCTGGGACTCCAGCCTCTCGCGGGATTTCTTGAGCTGCATGGTGACCGATTTCTCGAACTCCGCCGGGGCCATCTTCTTGCGGTCCTTCTTGAAGTTGGGGTGCCAGTAGGTGTGCGACTGCACGTCGAAGTTGTTCTTCTTGAGGATCTTCAGCTGATCCCAGGTCATCGCGTACTTGGCGTTGGAGATGGCGGAGGGATAGATGAAGACGGTGACCGGGACGTTGTACTTCTTGGCCAGCGGGAGCATGTCGCTGTACACCGACTTGTGGCCGTCGTCGGCCACGATGACCACCGATTTGGGGCCGGGCGCCGGTCCCTTTTTCAGGTAGTAGTCGACCAGGGCCTGCAGCGGGATCACGTGGTAGCCGTTCTCCTTCAGGTATTTCAGGTGCTCCTCGAAGACGGTGGTCTTGATGGTCATGCCGTCGGCCACGGTGGGGCCGAAACGGTGGTAAAGCAGGATGGGAACGTAAAGGCCCTGGGTGGCGGCCGGCGGGTTGGTTTTGACTTCCGGCTGCGCGGCCTGGACGTTGAGCGTCATCATCAGCAGGGCAGCTACCAGCAAGAGCAGGGTACGGCATTTCATCTGGGTTAGACCTCCGGTTTGCATCGTAAATAATTGGACTCCCGACAAGGAGCAGCTACCTACCTTACCAGAAAGCGAGGAGATTTTGAACGGGAATTCCACCGCCAAAACTTAACTTTCGCCAACACCGAGCTGCCGCTCAAGGAACTTTCGCAACCTCGTCGGCAGCGCGGTCGCTTTTTGTACATCCCCGTCCAGATCGTAGTCCTCTCCCTCGCGGAGTCGGGGGAGAGGGGTGGGGTGGGGGCGGGACTATTAGGGGCAAGTGTACGACAATGGTGGGGTGCCACGGAAAAAAGCGCTAGAATGAGTCAGGCAGATCAAACGAAGGAGGAGGTATGAACTCTTTTCTTGTATCGTGTCCGGCCTGTGGCACCGCCAACCGTGTCCCGGCGGACAAGGAGGGGGTGGCGGGCACCTGCGGCAGCTGTCATGCGGCTCTTCCCCCCCTGTATTGGCAACCACGGCAGTTGACTGAAAGCACCTTCGACGACTTCGCTGCCCGCTACCAGGGACCGCTGCTGGCGGAGTTCTGGGCTCCCTGGTGACCGCATTGCGTCTCATTCGCACAGGCTGTGCGAACAGTGGCGGAAAAACTGGCTGGGCGCGCCGCGGTGGTGCAGGTCAACACCGACGAAAATCCGCAGCTCTCCTCCCGCTTCGGAGTGACCGGGATTCCGGTCCTCTTGCTGATCAAGAAGGGGAGGGTGGTGGACAAGGTGACCGGCGCCCAAACCGCCGAAGCGGTGGTGGAGTGGTTCCGGCGTAACGAAGGTAGGTAGTCGCTCCCCTTCACCCTTCCTTGCCATCCTGGGCGCGGTCGCCGGACAGGGTGACCGTGGTGTCCATGCTGGTTGCACGCAGGGTGATGGTGGCCGGGACGCCGGTCGGGTCGAGCAGGTAGCTGTCCACCTCGCGGGAGGTCTCCGTGTCGCCCGTTACCTCCGAGGAGACCTCCAGCACGGAATGGCCGTGCAGGGCCCCCTTCAGGGCCCAGCTCACGGTCACCGTGCTGCCGTCGCTTCCCTGGAAGGTTCCCAGCGTACCGCGGTCGCCTACCCGGGGCGAGCTGGGGAGGGTGCACTGGCTGACCGGGTTATAGCTCACCCCCGAGTTGAAGAGGATCTTGTACACGCCGCTGTCGTCGGGCTCGAAGTATTTGGTGCTGATGCTGATGACGGGAATGCCGCCGTTGGCCTTCAGGGTCATCACCTCGCGCGCCCGGGTCAACTGGCGCCCCTCGAACAGTCTCGGCCCATCGGCGATGATGGAATAGGAGCCGGTCCAGGCTCGTCCCTGCTGGTCGGAGCCGACGATGACCGGGAACCGGAAGGACTCCCCCATGGTCAGACCGAGGTAGACCTTCTTGAAGAGCGCCATGCAGACGGCGGTCCCTTCCGGGGTCAGCTCTCCGCACGGGGCTGCGGCCTGTCCGTTGCGGCCGCCTGAAAAAGATCCCCCCTGGTTGACGATGATTCCGGTCAGTGTGTCCTTGCGGTCATCTTCTTCCCCCATGGCTTGGCTCCTTTGGCGGACGCCCGGGTGTCTCTTCTTCGGGCGGCGCGGGATATGATGGCTTGGGGCAGGGAAAGCGGGTTCATTGATACCGGTTAATGTTATCGTTGTTCTGGCAAATGCCAAGGGAAGATAGCGGTGAGGGGCGGATGCCCGGTGGCAATGGTTGGTGTCGGGGAGGGAAAAAGAAAAAGGGCCAAGTCATAGACCTGGCCCTTTGCTGTATGTTTGGTGGGCGTACTGGGATCGAACCAGT
>NZ_DATFBA010000083.1:0-4376 GCF_035254065.1 Geomonas sp. | reverse complement strand
GCTGGCGGCGCTGGAGGGAAAACTCGGCTTCACCCCCTCCGGGCGCTCGGTGCTGGTGCTGGGAGCCGGCGGCGCCGCCCGCAGCGCACTGGTCTCACTGGCGCTGGCCGGCGCCGCCCGCATCGAGATCGTCAACCGCTCGCTGGAAAAGGGGGAGGAGCTCGCCGGGGAACTGGGGGGACGCCTCTCGGTCAGGCTCGCCGCCGCGAGACTGGAACGGCTCGCCGATGCCGGCTACCTCAAGGGGTTCGACCTGATCGTCAACACCACCTCGGTCGGCATGGCCGGCGACTCCTTCCCCGGCTTGAGCCTCTCCCACCTCAAGCAGGGAGCCGTCCTCTACGACATGGTCTACGCCCCGCCGGTCACCCCCCTCATGAGGGAAGCGGCCGCCTGCGGGGTCCGAAACGCCAACGGCCTGGGGATGCTGGTCGCCCAGGGGGAGGCGGCCTTCGCCATCTGGACCGGGGTGCGTCCACCCCCAGGTTGCATGGAGGGGGCGCTGGCGCCGCTCCTTCATTAGGTATCTCTTGACAACGCAGAAATAACCAAATACCATTCCTGGGTTACAAAAGCCCCGAGGTTTTCACATGCATGTAAGCAGACTGGGTGAACTGCTGGTCGGTCACAACCTGATCACCAAGGAGCAGTTGAAGAACGCGCTCGCCGAGCAGAAGGCGGCCGGCGGCAATCTGCGCCTGGGCTCCATCCTGATCCGCGATTCCCTGATCAGCGAGGCCGACCTCACCTCGTTTCTCTCCAAACAGTACGGCGTCCCCACCATCAACCTGGCCGACTACGACGTCGATCCCTCGGTTACCAAGATCATCCCCGCCGAGGTCGCCCACAAGTACCAGATCGTGCCGGTGAACAGGGCTGGTTCCACCCTGATCATCGCCATGAGCGACCCCTCCAACATCTTCGCCATCGACGACATCAAGTTCATGACCGGCTACAACGTCGAGGTGGTGGTGGTCGCCGAGAGCGCCATCAAGAGCGCCATCGACAAGCTCTACGACCAGAGCGCCTCGCTGGCGGACGTGATGAGCGACCTGGAGATGGAAGACTTCGAGGTGATGACCGACGACGAGGAGGTGGACGTCACCGCCCTGGAGCGGGCCACCGAGGACGCCCCGGTCGTCAAGCTGGTCAACCTGATCCTGACCGACGCCATCAAGAAGAAGGCTTCCGATATCCACATCGAGCCCTACGAGAGGAGCTTCAGGGTCCGCTACCGGATCGACGGCATCCTCTACGAGGTGATGAAGCCTCCCATGAAGCTGAAGAACGCCATCACCTCCCGCATCAAGATCATGAGCGAGCTGGACATCGCCGAGCGCCGGCTCCCCCAGGACGGCCGCATCAAGATCAAGCTCGGCCAGGGGAAGGACATGGACTTCCGGGTCTCGGTGCTCCCCACCCTGTTCGGCGAGAAGATCGTCCTGCGGCTTCTGGACAAATCGAACCTGCAGCTGGACATGACCAAGCTGGGCTACGAGCCGGACGCGCTGGCCGCCTTCCAGAAGGAGATCCACAAGCCGTTCGGCATGGTGCTGGTCACCGGCCCGACGGGGTCGGGCAAGACCGTCTCGCTCTACTCCGCGCTCTCCGAGCTGAACAAGGTCACCGAGAACATCTCCACCGCCGAGGACCCGGTCGAGTTCAACTTCGCCGGCATCAACCAGGTGCAGATGCACGAGGACATCGGTCTCAACTTCGCCGCGGCGCTCAGGGCCTTCCTTAGGCAGGACCCGGACATCATCATGATCGGCGAGATCCGCGACTTCGAGACCGCCGAGATCGGCATCAAGGCGGCCTTAACCGGCCACCTGGTGCTCTCCACCCTGCATACCAACGACGCCCCCTCCACCATCAACCGGCTCCTCAACATGGGGATCGAGCCGTTCCTGGTCGCCTCGGCGGTCAACCTGATCACCGCCCAGCGGCTCGCCCGCCGCGTCTGCTCCGAGTGCAAGCAGGTGGAGGAGGTGCCGGTGCAGTCGCTCATCCAGGCCGGCGTCCCGGCCCACCAGGCCCCCGGGGTGGTCTGCTACAAGGGGACCGGCTGCGCCAAGTGCAACGGCACCGGCTACAAGGGGCGTGTCGGCTTCTACCAGGTCATGCCCATGCTGGAGGGGATCCGCGAGCTGATCTTAAACGGGGCCAACACCGCCGAGATCAAGCGCGAATCGATGCGGCTGGGGGTCAAGACCATGCGCCAATCGGGGCTCACCAAGCTCATGGAAGGGGTCACCTCCTTCGAAGAAGTGCTGCGCGTCACCGTAGCGGACGACTAACAGAAGGATAAGCACATGCTCAACTTTCATCAGCTGTTGAAGGACCTGGTCGAGCGAGGTGGCTCCGACCTGCACATCACCACCAACACCTCCCCCCAGATCAGGATCGACGGCAAGCTCACCCCGATGGATATCCCGCCGCTCACCCCGGTGGAGACCAAGCAGCTCTGCTACAGCATCCTCACCGACTCCCAGAAGCACCGCTTCGAGGAAGATAACGAGCTCGACCTCTCCTTCGGCGTGAAGGGGCTCTCCCGCTTCCGCGGCAACATCTTCGTGCAGCGCGGCGCCGTGGCCGGCGTCTTCCGGGTGATCCCCTACAAGATCCTCACCTTCGAGCAGTTGGGGCTCCCCCCGGTGGTCAGGGCGCTGTGCGACAAGCCGCGCGGCCTGATCCTGGTCACGGGACCGACCGGGTCCGGCAAGTCCACCACGCTCGCCTCCATGATCGACCGCATCAACACCGAGCGGCGCGACCACATCGTCACCGTGGAGGACCCCATCGAGTACCTGCACCCGCACAAGGGGTGCATCGTCAACCAGCGCGAGGTGGGGGCCGACACCAAGAGCTTCAAGCACGCGCTCAAGTACGTGCTCAGGCAGGACCCGGACGTGGTGCTGATCGGCGAGCTCCGCGACCTGGAGACCATCGAGGCGGCGCTGACGTTAGCCGAGACCGGGCACCTCTGCTTCGCCACCCTGCATACCAACTCCTGCGCCCAGACCATCAACAGGATCATCGACGTCTTCCCCCCCTACCAGCAGACCCAGGTGAGGACCCAGCTCTCCTTCGTCCTGGAAGGGGTGCTCTCCCAGACCCTGATCCCGCGCGCCAACGGGCAGGGCCGCGCGCTGGCCCTGGAGGTGATGGTCCCCAACCCGGCCATCAGGAACCTGATCCGCGACGACAAGGTGCACCAGATCTACTCGCAGATGCAGGTGGGTCAGGATAAGTTCGGCATGCAGACCATGAACCAGTGCCTGATGGCGCTGCTCTCCAAAAAGATAATTTCGGTCGACGACGCGCTGGGGCGCTCCCCCGAGCCCGACGAGCTGAAGCAGATGCTCGCGCCGGGTGGGGCCGCGGTAGTGCGCAGACCGCTCAAGTAGCAGGGCCGGCTTGCCGGCAAAGGAGTAATCTCAGATGCCCAAGTTCAATTGGGAAGCCAGGAGCAAGGCGGGCGCCGTCCAGAAAGGGGTCATGGAGGCGGCCAACACCGCCCAGGTCGAAGCGCAGCTCAAGAAATACGGTTTCACCGGGATCACGGTCAAGGAGGCGGGGAAGGGGCTCAGCATGGAGCTCAAGCTTCCCGGCATGGGCAAGACCAAGATCGAGACCAAGGACCTGGTCGTCTTCACCCGCCAGTTCGCCACCATGATCGACTCCGGCCTGCCGCTGGTGCAGTGCCTGGACATCCTCGGCTCCCAGCAGGAGAACAAGACCTTCAAGGAGGTGCTCCTGAAGGTCAAGGAGAACGTGGAATCGGGCTCCACCTTCGCCGACGCCCTCGCGAAGCACCCCAAGGCCTTCGACCAGCTCTACGTGAACCTGGTGGCGGCCGGCGAGGTGGGCGGTATCCTGGACACCATCCTGAACCGCCTGGCCGCCTACATCGAGAAGGCGATGAAGCTCAAGAAGCAGGTGAAGGGGGCCATGGTATACCCGCTCACCATCATGGCCATCGCCGTGGTGGTGGTCGGCGTCATCCTGGTCTTCGTCATCCCGACCTTCGCCAAGATGTTCGCCGAATTCGGCGGCGAACTCCCGCTCCCCACCCGGATGGTCATCGCGCTCAGCGAGTTCATGACCAAGTACATCGTGGTGATCATCGCCGCCATGGTGGGGCTCAAGTTCGCCATCGGCAAGTACTACGCGACCCCCAAGGGGAGAAAGACCATCGACCGGCTGGCGCTGGGCGCCCCCATCGTCGGGCCGCTGGTCAGGAAGGTCTCGGTGGCCAAGTTCACCCGTACCCTGGGGACCATGATCAGCTCCGGCGTCCCCATCATGGACGGCCTGGAGATCGTGGCCAAGACCGCCGGCAACAAGATCGTCGAGGAGTCGATCTACAAGGTGCG
>NZ_DATFBA010000082.1:0-2889 GCF_035254065.1 Geomonas sp. | reverse complement strand
CCGGGCCGCTCCTCCTTAGGAAGGGAGGGTGCGGCGGGGAGGCACTGCTGGCAACCGTGGCGTGGTTCCCCCTCCCTAGCCCTCCCCCTTCGGGAGAGGGGACCTCGGACGAGAGACGTTCTTTTGAGTCGGCGGGGAATTGCCAGACACCTTAATAAATGTGAGCAGCACTCATAAGACGAGCGACTAGAGCCCGTCTATGAGTTGGACGGCACGCCTGCCCCCGGCTGCCCCAGCCGGTGGATCTTCAGCAGGTTGGTGGTGCCCGGGGAGGAGAGCGGGCTCCCCATGGTGATGACCACCAGCTCTCCCGCCTTGAAGGCGCCGGTAGCCAGCACGGCCTCCTCCACCGAGCGGATCTGTGCCTCGGTATCCCCCTCGATGTCGACCCTGAGGGAGTGGACGCCGGCGTAGAGGGCCATCCTGCGGCGGACCTTCTGATGGGGGGTTACCGCGATGATGGGGACGTGCGGCCGGTACTTGGAGACCAGGGCTGCGGTGGAGCCGGTCTGGGTGAAGGCGAGGATGGCGGCGGCGTTGACGCTTTCGGCGACCCGGCAGGCGGCCTGACCGATCACCTCGGCCAGCTGGCTTACCCCCTCCTCGGGAACCCTTCTGAAGACCTGCGCTTCCAGCTCGGGATCCCCCTCCACGTCGGCCGCCACCTGCACCATCATGTAGACGGCCTCGAGGGGGTAGTCGCCGGAGGCGGTCTCAGCGGAGAGCATGACGGCGTCGGTGCCGTCCAGGATGGCGTTGGCCACGTCGGAGGTCTCCGCCCTGGTCGGCCTGGGGTTGTGAACCATGCTCTCCAGCATCTGGGTGGCGGTGATCACCGGCTTGCCGGCCTGGTTGCAGGCGCGGATGATCCGCTTCTGGATGAGCGGCACCTTTTCCGGGTTGATTTCCACCCCCAGGTCGCCGCGGGCCACCATGATGCCGTCCGAGGCGTCCAGGATGGCGTCGAAATTGGTCACCGCCTCCGGCTTCTCGATCTTGGCGATCACCCTGAGCTCCGAGTCCTGCGCTCTCAGCAACTCCTTGAGCTCCAGCACGTCGCTGGGTTGGCGGACGAAGGAAAGGGCGATGTAGTCGACCTCCTCACCTATGCAGAAATCGAGGTCCTCGCGGTCCTTCTCGGTCAGGGCGGGTGCCGAAATCTTGGCGCCGGGAAGGTTCATCCCCTTGCGGTCCTTGAGGATCCCCCCGGTGACCACGCTGCAGCGCACGTCCTCCCCTTCCACGGCCAGCACCCGCAGCTCCATCAAGCCGTCGTCCAACAGGATCCGGTCACCCGGGCCGACGTCGTGGGGAAGCCCCTGGTAGATGGTGGGGATCAGGTGGTCCTCTCCCAGCACGTCCCTGGTGGTGACGGTCACCTCGCTGCCCGTGGTGAGCCTCAAGGTTCCACCCAGCATGCGACCAGTGCGGATCTTCGGCCCCTGGAGGTCGGCCAGGATGGATACCGCGCGCATGTGGCGCCGGGAGAGCTCCCTGATCAGGCGGATGACCACGGCCTTGGAGGGGTGGTCACCGTGCGAGAAATTAAGCCGAAAAACGTCCACACCGGCCTCGAAGAGGGCGTTGAGCCTCTCCGGTGTCTCGCTGGCCGGTCCGACGGTGGCGACGATCTTGGTACGACGGTACATGTGGAGCATGCGCGCGTATCCTTCCTGTTCAGTTGGGGTATGGCGGCGGCTGCCGCCTTATAAAAGTATCTGAAACGGGAAAGATAGGCAAACGCTAATGGCCACCCAGCTCGCGCCAGCGGAAACAATCGGTGAGGTGGTCGTTGACCAGGCCGGTGGCCTGCAGGAGGGAGTAGCAGATGGTGCTCCCGACGAAGCGGAATCCGCGCCGCTTCAGGTCGCGGCTCAGGGCGTCGGAGAGCGGGGTGGAGGCGGGGACCTCGGCGAGGGTGCGCCAGGCGTTTTGCACTGGAGTGCCGTCCACGAAGCGCCAGAGGTAAGCATCGAAGGAGCCTTCCTGGTCGCGTAGCGTCAAAAAGGCCCGTGCATTGTCCACCGTGGAACCGATCTTCAGTCGGTTCCTGACGATGGCCGGGTCAGTAAGGAGCCGGGCCACCTCCGCCTCGCCGAAGCGGGCCACCTTCTCCGGATCGAAGCCGGCGAAGGCGCGCCGGTACCCCTCGCGCTTGCGCAGGATGGTGAGCCAGGAGAGGCCTGCCTGGGCCCCTTCCAGGGTCAGGAATTCGAACAGCAGGCGGTCGTCGTGGACGGGCACCCCCCACTCGGTGTCGTGATAGGCCCGGTAGAGGGGATCGCTGCCGGCCCACGGGCAGCGCGGAGCTTCGGTGCTTGCCGCTTCGGGCATCGATTGCCCCCTGTCAGGCTGCGCTGTCCTGCCCGCTGCCGCTGGACATCCGTTCCCAGAGGCCCTCCGCGGGCATGGGCGCGGCGAAGTAGTACCCCTGGGCGCCGTCGCAGTGGCGGGCGCGCAGGAACTGGAGCTGGGCCTCGTTCTCGACCCCCTCGGCCACCACCTTGAGCTTCAGGGAGTGGGCCAGGGAGATGATGGCCTCGGTGATGGCGACGTCATCGCTGTTGCTGTCCAGCTCGGCGATGAAGGAGCGGTCGATCTTGATGGCGTCGATGGGGAAGTGCTTCAAGTAGCTCAGGGAGGAGTAGCCGGTGCCGAAGTCGTCGATGGCGAGCTGCACCCCCATCTCCTTCAGCGCCCGCAGGGCATCGACGTTGCGGTCGGCCTTCCCCATGATGACGCTCTCGGTGAACTCCAGCTCGATCAGGGAGGGTGCCACCGAGCTCTCCTCGATGGCCCGGGCCACCGAGTCCAGGAAGCCGGGATGGCTGAACTGCCTCCCGGAGATGTTGATGGCCACCTTCAGCCCGCCGCGGCTTTGCTGCCAGC
>NZ_DATFBA010000081.1:0-3941 GCF_035254065.1 Geomonas sp. | reverse complement strand
TTGCCTTTATCCCTTTCATCGTGTTCATCCCTGTTGCTTTCAGGTTTTTAGATTTTTAGTTTTCCAAAATCGATAAGCAGCGCAGTTGGTATGAAGGTATCGAGCTCGCTTAGCCGCTTGCCCAGAAGTTGTTGCGTGAATTGCCGGAAGAGCTCCACCTCCTGCCGAAGCATCGCCTCGAATGGGGCCTGCAGTTCCGGCAACTCCAATGGATCCTCCCCCGGGAAGTTCTCCGTACACCAATCCTCGTGCATCACCTCCCCCGAACTATCGATGAGTGGAATCCCGTGCAACCGGCAGGTCATCGGGCGATGTTCGTACACGAGACAGCGTCCGTCATCCCCCAGCAACACGCAGGGAGTCTCGTCCTCCTCGGGCATCAACAGCTCCCAATCTTCCTCGGGACGGTAATTCAGCAGAAATGGCTGGTCGAATTCCGGCCAATGCTCGCGCATGACTGCAAGCCGCGCCTCAACCTTTACCAGCACTTTCTGCCGAATTTCTGCTGGCAACTGGTCAAAGCCAAGCCGCAGATAATAGGCATCGAGCAGTGTGATGTCGAAGAGTGCCCGGCAACACCCCGAGCAGCCGGTCCGACAGGCGATCTTTTCGGGATAGCGCTCCAGGCAGCGGCCAAACCACTCATCAACCTGCGAGAGCAATCTTTTGAATTCTTTCAGTATCTCTTCCATCTTTAAACCTAGAAGAATGACCACAGAGGTCACAGAGGAAATGGAGGGTTAAAACCTAAAAACTGTGGTTGTGTTTATCCCCTGTTTACGATTTCCTCCGTGTCCTCCGTGAAACCTCCGAGTCCGCTGTGGTGGGCCTTTGACCCAACATTAAGAAAGCGGCAACCAATCACCGGTTGCCGCTTCCCATTACTTCAGCACCAATGCCGAGCGCCACCCTTAAGCAAGGATTTCCGACTTGGTGAAGATCGACTTCAGCCAGTACCCTTCCTTCTCGATGTTCTCGCGGCCGCCTTCTTCCCTGTCCACCAGGGTGACCACGCCCAGCACCTTGAGCCCTTCCTCCTCGGCGCGCTTGATCGCCTTGATGGAGGATCCGCCGCTGGTCACCACGTCTTCGACGATGACCACCTGCGAGCCGGGCTTCAGGTTCTTGCGCCCTTCCAGCCAGGCGCCGGTGCCGTGCCCCTTGGGCTCCTTCCTGATGATGAAGCCCGGGATGGGCTTCCCTTCCAGGAAGCTGACCACGGAGGTGGCGGTGGCGATCGGGTCGGCGCCCAGGGTGAGCCCCCCTACCCCGTCAACCCCTTCCACATCCTTGATCGCGTCGAAGAACAGCTTCCCGGTGAGATAGCCCCCTTCCGGGTGCAGGGTGGTCTGTTTCCCGTCGAAGTAGAAATCGCTCTGCCGGCCGGAGGCGAGCACGACGTTTCTTTTTTCATACGAGAGCTCAATGATGATCTTCTTCAGCCGTTCTTTATCGCTCATTTCTGTTCCATCTCCTTTTCGAATAGTCCCATCTGCGGCTCGTCCAGATCCAGGCGCGGGAATTTAACCGGGTAACCACCGGTGAAGCAGGCATTGCAGAAACCGCCATCGACGGCGCCCACGGATTTCATGAGCCCTTCTTCGGAAAGATAGCCGAGCGAATCGGCTGTTATGTAGCGGCGAATCTCGTCGAGGGAATGGGACGAGGAGATCAGCTCCTTGCGGTTGGGGGTGTCGATCCCGTAGTAGCACGGGTAGCTGGTGGGGGGCGAGGAGATGCGGACGTGCACCTCGCTGGCGCCTGCGTTGCGCACCATCTTGACGATCTTGCGGGAGGTGGTGCCGCGCACGATGGAGTCGTCGATGACCACCACCCGCTTTCCTTTCAGCACCTCGCGCACCGGGTTCAGCTTGATCTTCACTCCGAAGTGGCGGATCGCCTGCTGCGGCTCGATGAAGGTGCGCCCCACGTAGTGGTTGCGGATCAGCCCCAGCTCGAAGGGAATCCCAGATTCCTCAGCGTATCCGAGCGCTGCCGGCACCCCGGAGTCGGGGATGGGGATGACGATATCGGCATCGACCTTGTGCTCGCGCGCGAGCTGGCGCCCCTGCTCCTTGCGTACCTGGTAGACGTTCTTGCCGAACACGTAGGAGTCGGGACGGGCGAAGTAGACGAACTCGAAGATGCAGGGGCTCGGCTCGGTCTTCTTGAGCGGGAAGTAGGAGGTCATGCCGTTCTTGTCGACCACGATCACCTCGCCCGGCTCGATCTCGCGGATGAACTCGGCGTCGATCAGGTCGAGGGCGCAGCTCTCGGAGGCGACCACGTAGGCGCCCCCCAGGCGTCCCAGGCAAAGCGGGCGGAAGCCGTTGGGGTCGCGCACCGCCACCATGCGGGTCTCGGTCAAAAACAGCAGGCAGTAGGCCCCCATGATCCTGTTCAGCGCGTCGGTGAGCCGGTCCAACAGCGAGTTGGCCTTGGAGGTTGCCAGAAGGTGCACGATGATCTCGGTATCCATCGTGGTCTGGAAGATCGAGCCGTAGGCCTCCAGCTCGTCCTTGATGATCTGGGCGTTGACGATGTTGCCGTTGTGGGCCACCGCGATGGAGCCGCGGGAGTAATCCACCATGATGGGCTGGACGTTCTTGATGACCGAGGAACCGGTCGTTGAGTAGCGGACATGACCGATGGCGGACTTGCCGGGGAGAGAGTTGAAGATTTCCTGGTTGCCGAAGACGTCGGCCACCAGTCCCATGCTCTTGTGAGCGTGCAGCGCTGTTCCATCCGAGGAGACGATGCCGCAGCTCTCCTGCCCCCTGTGCTGCAGGGCGTAGAGGCCGAGGTAGGTGAGATTTGACGCCTCCGGGTGGTTGAATACACCGAAAATGCCGCACTCTTCTTCAGGTCTATGGATCATCATTTCTTCCACACGTTCTCCTTGTAAATCAGGCGGCTGCTGGCCGCTTCGAGAAACAGCTTTCGTTCTTGCTTAGACAGGCTCAGCACGAACGGATTTTACGACGCTGAACCTTATTAAACCAAAATTGCGTTCACCCTGAGCTTGTCGAAGGGCCCGGCATCCCGAAGGCACATTTGGTTTACAGGTTTTCCCTCACATACTGGCAGGCATTTCTGAAGAAGGTCAGCCCGTCGCCCTCCTCCGGGAGGTCCTCACGGGTCCAGCGGGGATGCTGGGTGCGGTGCACGAACGCCTCCGGATGGGGCATGAGGCCCATGACGCGGCCGGTCTCGTCGCAGATGCCGGCGATGGCGTTGATGGAGCCGTTGGGATTTTCGGGGAACTCCATGGTGGGAGCGGAGTAGTCCTTGCCGGAGTACTTCAGGCAGGCAAGGTGCTTGTTCTCGATGGCGTCCAGGGTCTGCTGCGAATCGACCAGGAACTTCCCTTCACCGTGGCGAATCGGCAGGTAGACGCCCTGTTCGATGCCGCGGGTGTAGAGGGAGGGCGAAGCGGGATCGCACTTGAGGTAGCACCAGCGGTCCTGGAAGCGGCCGTTGACGTTGTAGGTGAGGGTCGCGGTCTGGTCGAGGTAGTCGCCCCCCAGAGCCGGGAGCATCCCCATCTTGACCAGCAACTGGAACCCGTTGCAGACGCCGAGGATCAGCTTGCCGTCGCCAATGAAGCGCAGGAACTGCTCCACCAGCGGCTCGCCGTTACCTTCCACGGTGGCGTAGCGCAGGCGGTTGGCCTGGGCCTTGGCGCTCCCCAGGTCGTCGCCGTCCAGGAAGCCGCCGGTCAGGTTCAGGAAGTGGTAATCGTCCAGGCTCACCTCGCCCGACATGAGTTCGGAAAGATGGGCAATGCGCGCCTCGTCGAACCCCCCGAGCCTGCAGGCGTGGGCCGCCTCCATCTCGCAGTTGGTGCCGTTGCCTGTTATGACCAGAGCTTTAGCCTTTGTCATCAATAGTTCCTCTGTAATGTGTAGAGCGGCAGAGCGTTTTAAATTATGGCACAATCC
>NZ_DATFBA010000080.1:0-9998 GCF_035254065.1 Geomonas sp. | reverse complement strand
CAGGGCCGGATTGCCACTGGAAGGGAACCAACTCTGGTCGATACCGAAAGGATAGGAATCGGAGGTCCAGAAATAGGAATAAACCGTGTTGGTGAAGCCCTGGCTGTTGAGCCAGACACCGCCGTCGGTGGCCTCGAAACTTACCAGGCTTCTCATCTCGTTTCGATTGGGTAGGCGCCAGTCCCCCTGCGCCGAGCCGTCCGTGAGGCCGCATGCCCCGCTGGCGAGGGTCTTGGCATCGGCTACGGCTTGATCCTGGGTGTCCCGCTGCCCGAAGCAGTTAGAGTTTTTGAGCCAGACCAGGTGGGTCAGCAGGTCGACGATACTGCCGTTGCCGTTATCGACAAAGCGCGGCGAAGGCCAGGGGAGACCGGCAAGTTTGTCGCCATCCTGGCCGCTCCCTGCGCACGCCATGACTGCGCCGCTTGCATCCCAACAGGTGGTCTGCCCGGTTCTGGCAATCTTAGTGGAGGTCCCCCTTACCGGCCACACCGATCTCAACTGGTCCTTCACGTCGGCACGCAGGCATCCGTTTCCTATGCTGAAGGTCTCTGCGTTGTGCGAATAGAGGGGGTAGGTGGTAGAGGTCCAGAACACCTGCCCATGGACATTGCTGAAAGGGTGTCCGGTGCTCAGCGAAGGATAGGCTTTGGAGAGATCGACGAGGCTGATCATCTCGCTTGCATTGGGAAGGCGCCAGTCGCCGGAGGCGGACCCATCGGTAAGCCCGCACAGGCCGCTGTGAAGCCCTTGGGCTGAGGTCAGCGCGCCAGTCCAGTTGTATCCGCCGGTCCCCTGCAGGTCGGGGCAGACGCCATTTTTCAGCCAGATGAGGCCGGTCAGGTTGTCGGAGACGGTACCGTTGAGGTTGTCGGTGAAGCGTGCAGCAGGCCACGCCAATCCTGTTTGAGTCTCGCCGTCCTGTCCGGTCCCCGCACAGGATATCACGTTACCCGCCACGTCATAACAGAGAGTCTGCCCGGTCTTGGGCAGTTCCACCGTGTCCCCGATGGCATAGTGTGCGGATGTAAGAAGAAAGAGGACCGTTAGCAGTGGTACTTTCGCCATGGTTCGCTCCTTTTTTCGTGCCTGCAACAGGTTAACCGGTGAACGCCGGTGAGATGAAAAAGATAGGTGGGGGGCCATAACTTAAATATCTGCTGGTACAGCGCACCATAACTGTCATTTCCTGATCAAGAACGGAAGATACAGAAACAGGAGTTGCCGGTGGATGTTATATGGGGGCCGTAGATAAGGGAGAGGCATGTGAATGGAACGTGCTGCAGCAGGTACAAAACCCGCAGCTCTCTCCAAGGGAGCGTTCACAACAGGTAACTACCTAGACTATCTTAGTAGTTGAGGACGGAGAAACAAGTGGACCTAAGGCTATTTATCTGCCGCCTAAGGTCCAGGTTTTTTGCCGCTTTGGAGTGCAGTCCGGTTCCGGACCTCATGGTTGCGGCTATGCCGCAGCTCCCGCCCTGGCTTGTCTATGATCTTCGACACTATGACTTCACACTCCAGTACCCTGTACTATCTACACGATGGTAAAATGGGACGTGTAGATACTCAAAGCTTCGTGAGGTGATCCTATGACTGGACAGGGTCCTGAATTTCCCAGTGGGCGCCCCCGCCTTTTCAATGCTATCCTGCGCGGGTTGGTAGTTTTCCTTGTCGTCTTCCTAATGGCAGCCCCGGTAACGCCACCACCTGCCTCCGCAGCTGTCTCGGTGGGTGTTTCCGTTGCCTTTGCCCCACCTCCGCTGCCGGTCTACGTTCAGCCGATCCCACCCGGTCCGAACTACATGTGGATCCCGGGCTACTGGGCGTGGGACCCGAACTATGGCTACTACTGGGTGCCGGGAACCTGGGTGCTGGCACCCTACCCCGGCTGGCTCTGGACGCCAGGTTACTGGGGATGGAACAACGGGTTCTACCTCTGGTACGAAGGGTACTGGGGGCCGGTGGTGGGGTTCTACGGCGGCATCAACTACGGCTGCGGATATAACGGCTACGGCTATTACGGCGGGTACTGGCGCGGCAACACCTTCTACTACAACCGTGCCGTCAACCACCTGGGAGGCAACATCACCACGGTCTACCGGGCACCGGTTACCCGTAGCACTACCTCCAGCCGGGTGAGCTTCAACGGCGGGCGCGGCGGCGTCAGGATCCATCCCACCGAGGCCCAGCGCGCAGCGGCAGGTCGCTGGGCCTCCCAGCCCGTCGCGGCCCAGAAAGAGCACCTGCAGGCAGCGCGACATGATCCGGCCCTGCGTGCGACCGCCAACCATGGTCGCCCACCGGTGGCTGCCACCGCGCGTCCGGGAGCTTTCAGCGGCTCCGGAGTGGTCCCCGCCACGCGGGCGGGCGGTCCCTACCGGCCACCTGCAGGGCATTCCGCAACCGGCGAACACGGCAGAACGGCGCCCCCGGGTCAGCATCCCGCCTCCCAGCATCCAGCAGCAGGTCACGAAGGGGCCCCGACTCGAGGGGCTGCTCCACGGGGAGTTTACGAGCAACCGTCCCATCGTCAGGCCGAGCCTGGAAGCGGCCGCGGCGTGCCGAGAGAGTACGGTGCCCCTGGAGAGCACCGTCCTGCTCCGGTACAGCAGCACCCGGCACCTGGCGGCCACAGTAGCGCACCTCCAGCGGTAGAGCATGGCCCTGCGCGTGAAATGCCGC
Source organism: Geomonas sp. (assembly GCF_035254065.1). Lineage (GTDB taxonomy): Bacteria > Desulfobacterota > Desulfuromonadia > Geobacterales > Geobacteraceae > Geomonas. The sequence continues at coordinate 7,313 of NZ_DATFBA010000080.1, read as the reverse complement.
ATGGCCCGCCACCATCAGGTGGACAGCATTTCGAGCCGCGCGGTGGAGCGGCTCCGTACGGAGCCGGTGGAGCGCCGCATGGTGGGGGAGCACCCCCGCATGGCGGTGCACCGCCCCCTTACGGTGGTGGAGGAACACCGCATGGTGGTGGAGGCGGCATGGAGGGACCTCCGCACGGCAGGTAATCGAAAAAGGAGTGACCTTGACGGAGCAGATCGCCCCCGGGGGTATAAAGAGCGGCGTGGCCGCGGGCTTCATCGCCCTGATGGTGGCGATGGGGATCGGGCGCTTTCTCTACACGCCGCTGTTGCCGCTCATGTTGATCGAGTACGGCCTGCGCGCGGACCAGGCAGGCCTGCTCGCCTCGCTTAACTTCATCGGCTACCTGGCCGGCGCCTTCTGCGCGGGCCACCTCTGCCACCGCTACGGCGAATACCGGGTGCTGGCGGCGGGACTCATCTTCTCCACCGCAACCACCGCCGCCACCGGCCTGTTCACCACCTTCAGCTTGGTCGCGCTGGCCCGGCTCATCGCCGGCACCGCCAGCGGGCTCGCCTTCGTAGCCGTTTCCGGACTGGTGCTGCTGATCATCGCCCGCGACGGGCGTGAAAACCTGACCGGCCTCTACTACGGTGGCGTGGGCGGCGGCATCGTCCTAACCGGCCTGGCCGCCCTCCCCACTGCCCACCTTTTCGGCGCGGGCGGCGCCTGGATCCTGTTCGGGGGGCTGAGCGCCCTCCTCTCGGCAGTGGTGCTGCTGCTCCTGCGCAGGCACGCGGAGCCGAGCCACGCTGATGTCCCGGTCAAACACCCCTTTCCCCGACAGCCACGCTTTCTCCGGCTGGTCATCGCCTACGGGCTGGAGGGCTTTGGCTACATCATCACCGGCACCTTCATGGTGGCCGCGGCCCTTGCCACCGTCGGCCCGTCCGGGGCGCATCTGGCCTGGGTGGTAGCCGGTTGCGCCGCCCTCCCCTCCGCCTTCCTGTGGTCCATCGCGGCCAGGAGATGGGGGCGCCTCAAGCCGCTGATGGCCGCCTTCTTCCTGCAGGCGGCCGGCATCCTCCTTCCGGCGGCGCTGCCGGGAGCACTACCGGTGGTGACCGGGGCGCTGCTGTTTGGCGCCACCTTCATGGGGATCGTCAACCTGGCCCTTTCCGATGGCGCGTCCTACCTGCCCGGCGCCCGTTCCCGCATCGTCGGCCTGATGACCGGCGTCTACGGCGTCGGCCAAATCCTCGGTCCGGCGCTGGCCGGCTATTTCTCTGCCCGCACCGGCAATTTCCGTCTCGCTCTCATGATCGCGGCCGTCACCGTGGTGGCCGCCGGCGCGCTTCTCATACCCGACGCCTTTCGCCCTCCCCTCCCTGAGCAGAAACCGCCAAGGTGAATATCCCTTTCCCCGTTGACGGCGATGTTCTCCTTCCATGTCCCCAATTTTAAGATCGGTTCTCTCTGTCACCCGCCGTCTTGTGACACTCATCCTCATCCAGTCCTTTCCTTGAACGCATAGCAACAAACTCTGGGGGACCCCTTACTGACAGTGCGCTCATGATTTTCAGCTGCTGAATATCACAAAAAGTGAAGGTAATGTCAGAGGTTTACACGCAAAAGAACCTGTTTTAAAAGGAACTTTAGTGGCAGAGAATTAGACAAAAGTATCATTGTGCATCCCCCATCAAGGTTCTAAGATTAAAACCAGCAGGATTGTACTTTCCGGTCAGCTTCATGCTTTTTTGAGAGTACCGCGACGCACGACCCATTGACTGCGGACTCTCTCCCCATACCGACATCGCAGATCATCCAGGCGACAGACGGAGTGTCTCGACCCCGAAACTCCAATGGTAGCGCGGCCGGCGGCTACCTTTCCGCTCATCCCGGTCACGACCTCAACTGGTCAGGAGAACAGCCATGACTTCTGAAATCGAAAAGGCAAAGCTGGTGGAGTACATCGTGTCGGACCTGGCCCGCGGCAAAGGGGTTAACGGTCTCACCGTTTCTGACGACCTCGTGGAATCAGATATCATGGACTCGCTCGGGATCATGAAGCTCATCCTCTTCCTGGAGGACAAGTACTCGGTGAAGATATCCGATGACGACCTCACCCTGGAGAACTTCAGCTGCGTCAATTCCATCTACTCGCTGCTGGAAAGCAAGGTCTGCGCGTGAGGGCATGATGGACTTCTCGTTGAACGACACCCAGCTCCTGCAGTGGGAGAGCATCGTGGATTTTTCCCGGCGCGAACTGAACGCCGAAGTCCGCAACGATGACCTGCAGGGGACCTTTCCCCTCCCCAAGTGGCGTAAATGCGCCGAGATGGGACTGTTGGGCCTGCTCACGCCGGAGGAATACGGCGGCCTGGGCCAGGATCTCACCTCTGCAGCCATCTCGCTGCAGGCGCTCTCCTATGGCTGCGAGGACAGCGGGCTCACCCATGCCGTGGTCACCCAGCTCTGCTGCGTGGTCCTCTTGAACCAGTACGGAAGTGCCGAGCAAAAGGCCCGCTTTCTCCCCAAACTCTCCTCCGGCGAGCTGATCGCCGCCCAGTCCATCACCGAGCCGGATGCCGGATCCGACGTGCTCTCCATGCGGACCAAAGCGGACGCTTCCTCATCGGCTTACCTTCTGACCGGCGGCAAGGTATTCATCTCCAACGGCCCCCTCGCCGATCTAGTGATCGTGTTCGCCAAGGACAGCGAAGGGAAGTCCTCCTTCGGGGGAGACATCAGCTGTTTTCTCTTGGAGAAGGGGACCCCCGGCTTCAGCGCCGGCAAGCCGCTCGCCAAGATGGGGCTTCGGACCCTGCAGAACAGCGAACTCTTCTTCGACGAGGTGGCGGTCGCCCAGGAGGCGATGCTGGGCAAGCGCGGGCACGGCATGTTCATCTTCGGCGAGGCGATCGAATGGGAACGGGTGCTGATGACCGCGGCCCACCTGGGCACCATTCAACGGGTGCTTGAGAAATGCGTGAGCTACGCCAAGACCCGCAAGCAGTTCGGCAAGGAGATCGGCCAGAACCAGTCGGTCGCCAACAAGATCGGCGCCATGAAGGTGAACCTCGAACTGGGCAAGCTGATGCTCTACAAGATGGCCTGGCTGAAGGACCAGGGGAAGCGCGCCACCCTGGAGGCCTCCATCGGCAAGCTGTTCGTGAGCGAGAGCCTGAAAAGCGCCTGCCTGGACGCCGTCCAGATCCACGGCGGCTACGGCTTCATGCAGGAGTGCGAGCTGGAGCGCGATTTGAGGGACAGCATCGCGGCCACCATCTACTCGGGGACCTCCGAGATTCAGCAGAACATCATCGCAAGAATGCTGGGACTGTGATGGCTAGCTACCTGTTGCAAAGTTGCCTTGACGCCGGCAGCCTCACCCATCCGGACAAGGCAGCCCTGGTCGACGACCGGGAGACCCTGAGCTACCGTGCCCTGAGGGAGGAAGCCGAGCGCGTCGCCCACGCCCTGCGGCTTGGCGGCGTCAAGCGCCAGGACCGGGTGGTGATCTGGATGAGGCGCTCGGCGCGGGTGGTGGTCGCCCTGCTGGGGACCTTGAAGGCGGACGCCATCTACGTACCGGTGGACGCCAAGGCCCCGCTGGAAAGGGTGCAGAAAGTGATCGGGGACTGCCGCCCCGCTGCAGTGATCTGCGAGGAGGGCTCCCTCCCTCTTTTGGAGGAGGCGGGGGACCGGCTGGCGGGGGTGCGGATGCTGCTGGTTTGCGGCGGGAAAAAGGAAATTCCCCGTCCCCGCCTCATCCCGACCCTCTACCTGGAGGAGTTCTCTGAGCTCCCAGCCCCACCCCCCTATCGCAACATCGACGCCGACGCCGCTTACATCCTCTACACCTCGGGATCTACCGGCAGCCCCAAGGGGGTCACGGTTTCCCACCTCAACGTGACAAGTTACATCGACTGGGCGCTGGAGAGCTTCCGGATAGTCCCCGACGACAAGGTGCTGGGGACGGCTCCCTTCCACTTCGACATGTCGACCTTCGATATCTTCGCGAGCCTCAGGGCCGGGGCCACCCTGTTCATCGCCTCCGAGCGCCAGCTCCTCTTTCCCAACTCCCTGCTCGACCTGATCGAACGAAACGGCATCACCATCTGGAAAGGGGTCTCCTCGCTGCTCATGTACCTCTCCAGTACCGGCTGCCTGAAGCCGCAGCGGATACCCACCCTTGACCGGGTGCTCTTCGGCGGCGAGGTGCTCCCCACCAGGCATCTCATCAACTGGATGTCGGTCTTCCCCTCGAAGAGGTTTTACAACGTCTACGGCCCCACCGAAGCGACCGGCATTTCCGCCTACCATCAGGTGGTTAAGGTCCCGGCGACCGCCGAGGAGCCGGTCCCCATCGGAAGCGCCTGCGCCAACACGGAGATCCTGCTCCTGACCGAGGAAAATACCCTGGCCAAGCCGGGCCAGCCGGGCGAGATCTGCATCCGCGGCTCCGGGCTGAGCCTTGGCTACTGGAACGATGAGGAAAAGACCAGGGGCGCCTTCGTCCCCAACCCGCTCAGCAACAACCTGCAGGACCGGATCTACCGCACCGGCGACCTGGGAATGGTGCGGGAGGACGGCCTCCTCGAGTACCTGGGGCGCAAGGACTTCCAGATCAAGTTCATGGGGTACCGGATCGAGAGCTTCGAGGTGGAGAAGGCGATGCTCGCCCTGGAGGGTGTCCAGCAGGCGGCCGTGCTGCTCTGCAACGCCCCCGGTGGCGATATCCCGGAGCTGGTGGGATTCGTGGAGTTTGCCGGGGAGGCGGACGACCGCCTCCTCTTGGAAGCGCTGGGGCGCGCCCTTCCCGCCTACATGGTCCCCAAGCGGATCGTGCAACTGGACAGGCTTCCCCTCTCCGACCGGGGCAAGCTCGACCGCTCCGCCCTGCGCGAGCGGTACCGTCAGTTTCAGGCAGGGGGGATGGTGGCATGAACGGGATACCTGCTGAGCTGAGCGAGCGCTACCTGCAGGAGGTGGCGGAGCTGAGATGCTCCGGCCCCCTGTACGATACCCACGTCCACCCCTACGAAGTCCTTTTCGACCGCTTCGCCTACCAGCAGGATCCATCCCTCCCCGGGGTGCTGAGCATGCCCGGGAAATGCTACCTGCCTCCCGCCGCCGGCCCCGTCAAGTTCGGCGAGGTGCCGGAGCTTGGCACGGAGTTGCGCCCCCAGCGCCTGATCGACATCGCGGTGATGCTCCTTGGCAGGATGTACGGCAGCGTGGGCCCCAGGGTCTTCTCCGACCAGCTGTCACGCTCGGGGCTGGACCGGGTGCTGCTCCTGCCGGTCGCCGCGGAAGGCTCGGACGCCGCGCAGTTCGAGCTCCGCATGCAGTGGATCCGCGACCTCTACGGCGACGACGACCGCTTCTCGCTGGCCGGGAGCATTCCGCCGACCCTGGAGGGGGACCAGATCGAGGGGTACGCGGCGCACCTTAAGGAGCGTTTCGCCATCAGGGCGATCAAGTGCCACCCGGTGGTGAGCGGCATCAACCTGGGGACCAGTTGCCGCAAGACGTGGCTGGAGGCGCTTTTGGAGGGATGCCACCGCCTGGGGCTGCCGGTGGTCATCCATGGCGGACGGAACAATCCCTACTGGGCCTGCGCCCGGGCCGATTTCGGGTCGCTCACGCATCTGCGCCAGCTCAACTTCTCCCTGTCAGGCTCTCCCGTCATCCTTGCCCACGCCGGCATGCACCGCTGTCCGCTGACGGAAATGGAAAGGGAAGCGCTCCCCGTGCTGAAAAAGATGCTGGCTCGCCACGACAACCTCTACGTCGACCTGTCGGGGCTGGAATTCGAGCAGCTCAAACTGGTGCTCGCCTCGGTCGCCCCCGAGCGGATACTGTTCGGCTCCGACGCCCTCTACACACCGCAGTGGGAGGTGGTGGCCACCACTGTGCACGCCCTCCACAGCCTGGGCGCCGGCTGGCAACAACGGTTCCTGCAGTTCTCCAGCACAAACCCGCACAAGGTTTTCGAAAACGTTCTCCTGCCCGCCGATTCGGATCAAAAAAGCCGGCCTCCGCGGGAGACACTCACCTCGTTTTCCAGCACACCCCTCCCCTCTCCCTGAAATAGACGCAGCAAGGTCGCATCGTGCGGCGAATTTTCCGACAGAGACGCCGAGTTTTTCGGCGTGGTTTGCGAAACGCTGCCAGTGGAGCTCCCTTTCAGCAACGGGTTAACCTTTTGGTTGCGCAGAAATACCCCTACGACCAATTGCGACCCTTACGGTTCCCGATAGATTGTTAGGTAACATTTCAAAGTGGGGGGTCCGAGATGGCCAGGTCTATCGTTTTCGCACTGCTGATGGTCGCCGCCGCTGCCACGGCGGCAGTTGCCGCCAGCTGGAATTTCGACCGCGAGAAAAGCGAACTGGCCCCGGCCGGTTTTTACGTGACCGCGGGACAGTGGAAGGTAAAAGCCGATCCCACGGCCCCCTCCAAACCCAACGTACTGGCGCAGATAGCTCGCAGTTCCCTCGACACCTACAATGTGGTGCTGATCGCCGACAGCAGTTATAAAAATGTCGACCTTTCCGTGAAAATGCGCCCGGTGGCGGGGCTGAGCGAACAGGGAGGAGGGGTCGTGTGGCGGGCGCTGGACGGGCGCAACTACTACCTCGCCAGCTACAACCCGCTCAGCGGGGAATTCCTCCTTTACAAGGTGCAAAATTTCGGGCGGATACAACTGGGGCGGGCGCAGACGGGGAGCTTCGCCGGCTGGCGCACCATTCGGGTGGTGATGACCGGGGACCATATCGAGGGGTATCTGGACGGCAGGAAATATCTGGACGCGCGCGATGGCAGCTTCCCGGAGGCAGGAAGGATAGGTCTCTGGACGCGGGGGGACTCGCTCACCTATTTCGACGACCTCTCGGCCGGCGCTCACTGAGGGCGGGGGCAAGGGGCCAGCCCCCGGAGCACCTTAGGGCGAGGCGGCCCTCAGCGGAGTAAGGCTGTTTCTCATCTGCAAGGAGATGAGCTGCGACCTGGTGGATACGTTGAACTTCTTCAGGATCCTGCTCACATGGGCCTTGATGGTCTGCTCGCTCAAAAAGAGCTGCTCGGCGATCTCCCGGTTCTTGTAGCCCTGCTTGATCAGGTCCAGGATCTGCTGCTCCCTCTTGCTCACCGCGTTGATGGTCCCGTTCTTGGAGATGGTCCCCACTCTGGAGAGCAGCGCCTTCAGGTTGTTGTTGTCGATCCAGAGCTGCCCTTCGTGGACCAGGTTGAGGGCCTTCTTAAGCAGCGAGGCGTCGATGTCGGTGGAGAGTACACCGTCCAGGTTGTACGAAAGGAGTATGTTGATG
>NZ_DATFBA010000079.1:0-8751 GCF_035254065.1 Geomonas sp. | reverse complement strand
GCCGTTCATCATGAACTTCATGTTGCCGGTACCGGAGGCCTCCTTCCCTGCGGTCGATATCTGCTCGGAAAGGTCGGTCCCCGGGCAGATCACCTCCATCGCGGTCACCCGGTAGTTGGGGAGGAAGGCGACCTTGAGCCGGTCCCCCACCTCGGCGTCGTCGTTCACCACCTTGGCCACGTTGCAGATCAGCTTGATGATCAGCTTCGCCATGAAGTAGCCGGGAGCGGCCTTGCCGCCGAAGATGAAGGTGCGCGGGGTCACCTTGGCCTTGGGGTTGCGCTTGATCCGCTGGTAGAGGGTGATCACGTGCAGGACCTGGAGGTGCTGGCGCTTGTACTCGTGGATCCTCTTCACCAGCACGTCGAACAGGCTCCCGGGGTCCACCACGATGCCGGTCCGCTCCTTGATCAGCGCCGCCAGCCGGACCTTGTTCTCCTTTTTCACCTGCCGCCACCCCTGCTGGAAGGACGCTTCACCGGCGAAGTCGGCAAGCCTGCGCAGCTGCTCAGGGTTGGTCACCCAGCCGCCGCCGATTTTCCCGGTGATGAGCTCGGTGAGACCGGGGTTGCTGAGCACCACCCAGCGGCGGGGGGTCACCCCGTTGGTGACGTTGAGGAAAAGCTCGGGACGTACCTGGTAGAAATCCCGCATCACCGTCTCTTTGAGAAGTTCGGTGTGCAGCGCAGCCACCCCGTTGATGGCGTGGCTGCCGACCCCTGCCAGGTGCGCCATGCGCACATGCCGGTCGCCGCTTTCGTCGATGATGGAGAGCCGGGCCAGCAGTTGGTCATCGCTGCCCGGGAGCTGGCGCACTTCGTCCAGGAAGCGCCGGTTGATCTCGTAGATGATCTCCAGGTGACGGGGGAGCATGCGGGCGAAGAGCGGCAGCGGCCAGGTCTCCAGGGCCTCGGGCAACAGGGTGTGGTTGGTGTAGGCAAGCGAGGCGCGGGTGACCCGCCAGGCGTCATCCCACTCGAACTCGTGCTCATCCACCAAAAGCCGCATCAGCTCGGCCACCGCGATGGAGGGATGGGTGTCGTTCAGCTGCACCGCGAAGGTATCGGGGAAGGTGTCCAGGCTCCCCTCGCGCAACAGGTGCACGCGCACCATGTCCTGCAGCGAGCAGCAGACGAAGAAGTACTGCTGGGCGAGGCGCAGAGTCTTGCCGATCGCCGGCTCGTCGTTGGGGTAGAGGACCTTGGAGATGGTCTCCGACACCACCTTCTCGTCCACCGCGCGGTAGTAATCCCCCACGTTGAAGGCCTGGAAGTCGAAGGATTCGATCGCCTCGGACTTCCAGAGCCGGAGCAGGTCGGTCATCCCCGACCGGTAGCCCGCCACGGGGGTGTCGTAGGCGACACCCTTCACCACCTTGTCGGGGACCCAGCGCACCCGCAGGCGCCCCTGCTCGTCGTGACCCGACTCGGTGTGCCCGCCGAACTTAACCTCGTAGGCTATGCCGGGACGGCAGATCTCCCAGGGGTTCCCCATCTGCAGCCACTTGTCGGTCTTCTCCACCTGCCATCCGTCCCGGATCTCCTGGTCGAAGATGCCGAACTCGTAGCGGATGCCGTAACCGATGGCGGGGACGCGCAGGGTGGCCAGCGAGTCGAGGTAGCAGGCGGCGAGCCTCCCCAGCCCGCCGTTGCCCAGCCCCGGTTCCTCCTCCCGCCTGATCAGCTGCTCCAGGTCCTGACCGAGGGCTTCCACCGCCTGCCGCACCGGTTCCAGGATCCCCAGGTTCACCAGGTTGTTCCCCAGGTGGGGACCCATCAGGAACTCAGCCGAGAGGTAGCTGACGATCTTCACCCCCCGGTCGTGCAGGTGTTTCATCGACTGGTGCCAGTCATCGAGCATGCGGTCGCGGACCGCGTAGGCGACGGCGAGGTACCAGTCGCTGCGGGTGGCCAGTGCAAGGGGACGCGCCAGGGTGAACTCGAGGTGGTCGAGGATTCCCTGTTTCAGTTCGGCAACGCTCATCCCGCGGCGGAGATCGCCTCCCTGCTCGGCACCGGCGGACTTGCCGGTTCTTCCGGTACGTCCCTTCTCCGTCATGACGCCACCCCCTCACTTTTGATGGAAGACGAATCCCGCTATCATGCTGGCGATCTGCCGGTTCTTGAGCTTCGAGTTGTTGAAGACCGCGTGGTAGTAGAGGGGATCGTGCTCGTCCGCGTCCAGCACGTTGCGGATGATCTTGTCCCGCTCCTTCTGCTGGTCGAGCACGGTCAGTTCCGCATCCTGCTTGGAGATCTTCATCCGCTTGGCGATGGAGTTCACCTTGAACTCCTGTTCGGCGATCATCCGGAAATGGAAGCAGTTCTCCATCCCCTTCGTGATGATGGCCGCCCCCAGTCCGACGAAGATGGCGTTGCCGGCGGTGGCGATCATCACCACCTGCTCGCAGAGCAGCCGGTAGTAGTCGGCGTCCGTCTTCCAGTTGGGGGAGAAGGTGGCGAAGGCGTCGTCCAGCCAGCGGGATTTGTAGGTCCCCAGGGAGAGCATCACGCGCTCGGGGATGTTGTGCTTCTTGGCGACCGCATCCAGCAGGGTTATGTCCACTACCAGCCACTGTTCCCCGGTGGTCTCCTCGGCCATCTTCTGCAGTTCCTCGGCCACCGGAAAGGCCTCGCAGCCGAACTCCCGGGAAAGGGTGATGGTGGGCTTCAGCTTGGCCCCGGTAACCAGCATCTTGGCGCGGTTGCTCAACGCCTCGTACGCGCTCATCCTCTGCTCAACCGACGGGGTTAGAATAGTTACAGGCATGACGACCTCCTTTTTCGATGTGCGCTCCTCCGGCAGACGTCCCGGAGCACGTGGCGGCTACCCTTCTCCTTTACCCTTTTTCCTCCAGCGCCAGCTCCTCTTTGCCGAGAGAGACCAGCGTCACCACCATGCTGCGCCCCTCGGCGTTGAAGATCTCCTGGTAGCTAAGCTCGGGCGCCTCGTCCGATGCCTCGGCCCGCTTGATCCCCATCCGGTCGACGAACACCGTCTGCCTCGCCCCCCACAGCAGCTGTTCGGGATGCCCCAGCACCTCCCCGACCAGCGCCAGGTAGGTATCCAGCATCCGGTCGTCCCCGCCGAGCTTCTTCAGCTGCCCCTCGATCTCCGCGAGCCCCCTTTCCACCTCCGCCACGGTCAGCTTTCCGGAGGGGTCGGCCTGATCGAACCCCCATCCCCCCCGCTGCAGCAGGTTGTACTTGGCCTCCAGGAGCGCACGCCGTTTCTCCAGCTCCTCGCGCTCGGATTTCACGGCGGAGAGCTCCCTGAGCGCAAGGCCGATCAGGTGGTCGTAGGCCCGGCGCATCAGCAGGCGACGGGTCGCCGTTTCGTCCGCCGAGGGGTCGATGAGCCGATGGGCGTCGAAGGCGAGGGTGACCTGGGGGACGTCCTTGATCACCACGTCTCCCTTCAGCTCCGCCCCGAAGATCCCCCGCTCCTCCTTCTCCATGGCCAGCAGGGCGACGATGGTCTCGGAATCGTCTCCCGCCTTCTCCAGGTATTCGGCGAGGGAGGGGTCCTCCCGGAAGGCCTTGCGCATGTCCAAAGAGGAGATGAAAAACCTCTTGAGGGGGGAGTCCTCGCCCTGGACCGCCAGCCGCGCCGGCAGCGCGGGGGGAAGCTGCCCTACCAGGGTCACCACGTGATCGATGGCCCGGACCACCGCCGGCCTGAGCTTCTTCTTGTAGCCGGAGACCGCGCGCAGCCAGGGGTCGGTGCCCTCCACCACCCGCTCGATGGCCTCCTTGATGAGTGCTTCCGGGTAGCTCCCCTCTTTCTCGCTTCCGAAGATGGAATGCAGCAGTCTCAACATTGCTCCGCCTCCCTCCGGCCGGCCGCAGCCTGCGCCGATATCCCCGTCTGCTGCTGAAACTTCTCCACCGCCTGTTCCATGTTGAGGAACATCCTTTCCCGCCCGAGCCTCTCCCAAAGCGGCGACAGGCGGACCACCTTGACCACCTCCGGATTCATCGCCACCAGCCAGAGCATGGTTCCCTCTTCGCGCAGCCGCTCCTCGCCGTCGGTCATCATCCTGAGCGCGGTGTACTCGAGCTCGTGCACCGCGCTCAGGTCCAGGGCCAGCACCCGCGGAGCCGAGCGGGCTATCATGTTCCGCATCATGCTCCCCAGGCGCTGGGCGTTGCCGAAGTGGATAGCACCCTCCGGCCGCAGCAGCAAAAGGCCGGCGAAGGTCTCGTCTTCCGGATGCTCGGCCGACAGCGGACGGAAGACATTGGTGCCGGGCTTGCGCCCCAGCTCCGCGACCGGATGGCGGTTGGCGCGGATCATCAGGTTCACCAGCGAGGCGAGCACCGCCACCAGCAGCCCCTTCAGGGTGCCGAGCACCATGACCCCGAATGCCGCCAGAAGGGCCCAGCTGAACTCCATGGTGCGGACCTTCAGGATGGAGCGAAACTCCGCCGGGCTCACCAGGCCTATGCTGGCGATGATGACCACGGCCGCCAGCGTCGCGTTGGGCATCATCCCGAAGAGCGGCGCCAGGAAGAGCAGGGTAGCCACGATGACCGCGGCCGCCACCACCCCGGAGAGCTGGGTGCGGGCGCCGGCCCCCATGTTGACGGCGGTCTGCGAGGTCCCCCCGCCACCGGGCATGATGTGGAAGAAGCCGCCCACCAGGTTGCCCATGCCGGTCGCCATCAATTCGCGATTGGCGTCCGGCTGGGGGGTCCCCTTGTGCACGAAGGCGCGCCCGGCGGCGGCGGTCTCCACGAAGCTCATCAGGGCGATGCCCAAGGCCGCGGGCCACATCTGTCCGGCCAGGGAGAGGTCGGGCAGGGCTGCGCCGGGGAGCCCCGGCTGGACGGCTCCCACCAGCGAGATGCCCCATCTGTCGAGCCCGGCAAAGGCGGCGAGGGCGATCCCCACGGCCACCGTGATGAGCGGCGCCGGCAACTTGGGGGCGAAGTGCTCTATCCCCAACATAAGGGCCAGCATCACCAGGGCGAGCGCCAGGGTGGGGAGCGAGCTCTCCGGCAGGTGCTGCACGATGGAGATGAGATCGCGGAAGAAGCCGGCCTTGCTGATATGCACCCCGAAGAGCTTGGGAAGCTGGTCGAGCACGATGACCAGGCCGATCCCCGCCTTGAAGCCGGTCAGCACCGGGTCGGAGATCAGGTCGGCGACTACCCCCAGGCGCAGAACGCCCGCCAGCAGCAGGAAGACCCCCACCAGAAGCGACAGGGTGGCCGAGGCCGCCAAGAGCTGGGCGGGATCGCCCCCCGGGGCTACCTCGTCCAGGATGCCGGCCGTCAGGATGGCGATGGTGGAACTGGTGGTGACGCTCAACAGGCGGGAGGTGCCGAGGGCGGCATAGACCACCAGCATCACCAGCGAGGAGTAGAGCCCGACCACCAGCGGCAGCCCGGCGATGGCGGCGTAGGCCATCGCCTTGGGTATCACCACCGCTGCCGTGGTGAGCCCGGCGACCACATCGAAGCGGAGCCACTCCTTCCGGTAGGAGCCGAGCCAGTCGACCACGGGGAATATGTTGAGCCGCTTTTCCATCCTGCCACCTTGCCTTCAAGAACAACGGTGAGGCCGTTCACCCTGAGCCTGTCGAAGGGCGTGGAACTCATACGGCATTGTAAGCCTGGGGTGATGGGGTTCCCCTTTTTCAATCCTTTTCCGGCTGACTGCCGCGACGTGACACCTCCAGTGAAACGAGCCGGGCCAACAGCGTGGCCGGGTAGAGCTGCCCCACCAGTGCTTCCACCACCGCGAACATGCGGGTAAGGTCATGGGTGGGGGTAATGTCCCCGTACCCCACCGTGGTCAGGGTCACGAAACTGAAGAAGAGCAGCTTCTCCTGCCGTTCGGCATCGAAACCGCCGGTTGTGCCGGTGATGCTGAAGGCCCCGCCCGGCAGCACCTGGTCGAGCAGGCCGTACAGGATCGACCAGGTGATGCCGAACAGCAGATAGGCGGCCACCGCCCCCATGATCCGGTGCGCGGTGACCGGCCTGTCGTCCGCGTACACCTTGTAGAGGGTCCCCACCGTCAAGAGCACCATGAAGATCAAAGAGATCAGGCTGCTCCAGCGTGCGATGGCCGAGGTGGCCACGATGTGGGTAAGCCAGCGCAACACGATGGCGCACAGGGCGATCATGCCTGCGAACCAGCGGACCGTGGGGCGGCGCGACATGCTGACCACCCCGGCGACCATCAGCAGGGAGAGGAGCAGGCTGGTGAGCAGCCTGACCGTGGGCCAGTCCACGATCGGCCCGAGGAAGAGGGCGAGGAAGACCAGGACCAGAAAGGCGGAAAGCCCCCGGTCCCCCAGCCACAGGTCCGTCCATCCCCGGACTATGTCCGCCCGGGACAGCTTCATGGCTTCGGGCTGGTCGCACCTGTCGGCTGCGGGGCGGCCGCCGCCTGGCCCTCCTTGGGCACCGTCATCTTGTCCGCTTCATTCACCCATCCCCCTCCCATCGCCTTGTAGAGGTTGGCGTAGGAGGTGAACAGCTGGGCGCGGAACTGGGCGAGGTTCAGCTCCGCGGGGAAGAGCTGCTGCTGGGCACTCAAGACGGTGAGGTAGGGCGCATAGCCTCCGTCGTACTGCAGCTTGGCGAGCCGCTCGTATTCCTGGTTCGCTTTCACCAGCCGCTCCTGGGCCTGGATCTGGCCGACCAGCTTCTGGCGGATCACCAGCGCGTTCTCCACGTCGGCGAAGGCGCTCTGGATAGCCGCCTGGTAGCCGATCAGCGCCGCCTGCTGGGCAGCTTCGGACTGCTTCACCTGGCCGGAGATGGCGCCGGCGGTGAAGATCGGCCCGGTGATGGTCCCGCCGTAGCTCCAAGTGCGGGCCGGCGCCTTGAACAGGTTATCGAGGTACTGGCTGGCAAAGCCGTAGGCACCGGTCAGCGAAATGGTCGGGAAGTACAGTGCCTTGGCCGCGCCGATCTGGGCGTTGGCGGCCACCAGGTTCTGCTCGGCCTGGGCGAGGTCGGGGCGGCGCTCCAATAGCTGCGACGGAAGCCCCGAGGGAACCGCCGGGAAGGAGAGCTCGTAGATGGTCTTCCCCCTGGCGATCGGCCCGGGGTTACGCCCGAGCAAGACGGAAAGGGCATTTTCCAGCTGCGCGATCTGCGACTCGATCTGCGGAATGGTGGCGGCAGCCGTCTCGTACTGCGAGTTGGCCTGCTCGACGTTCAACTGGGGGATCTGACCGTACTGGAACTGCAGCTTGAAGAGCCTGACCGACTCGGAATAGGCGTCCAGGTTCCTCTTGGCGATGGCGAGCTGTTCGTCGAGGCCGCGCAACTGCAGGTAGTTCCCCGCCACCGAGGCGACCAGGGAGAGGATCACGCCGCGGCGCGCCTCCTCGCTGGCCATCAGGTTGGCCCTGGCTGACTCGGAGAGCCGCCGGACGCGCCCCCACAGGTCAAGTTCCCAGTTGACGCCGCCGAAGAGCTGGAAGGCGCTGTACGGGTTGGACACCCCGGAGCCGAGCGGGAAGGCTTCCTTTTCGCTGGCCCTAAGCCGCTGGGCGCTGCCGCCGTAGGTGACCTGCGGAAAGAGCGGGGAGCGGGTCTGGGTGAGCACCGCATCGGCCTGCTCGATGTTGGCGGCGGCGATCTGCACGTTCTTGTTGTTGGCCAGGGCCTCGGCGATCAGATTGTCCAGCACCGGGTCCTGGAACCCCTTCCACCACTGGGTGTTCGCCGTGTCCTGGGCCTCCTGGTCCCCGAAGCGGAAGGACTGCGGGGTGTCCACCGCGGGACGGTGGTAGTTTGGTCCCATCATGCAGCCGGAAAGCCCGAGAACTGCCGCAAGTATCATGAGTCGGCGCATGTCAGTGTCCTCCTTCCCCGGTGGGCTCGGCAGTGGGAGGGGGACCTCCCTCATGCGGTGGCTCGCCACCCTCCTTGGCGGCCCGGGCGGCAGCCTTGGCCTCCGCCTTCGCCTTCTTGCGCTCGGTCCAGTTGTCGAACAGGTAGAAGAAGAGCGGTACGTAGAGCATGGCCAGGGTGGCCTCGCCGATCATCCCCCCCATGATGCCGGTGCCGATGGAGTGCCGGGCGTTGGCACCGGCGCCGGTGGCGAGGGCAAGTGGGAGTACGCCGAAGATGAAGGCGAGCGAGGTCATGATGATGGGGCGGAAGCGCTCCTCGCCGGACTTGACGGTGGCATCCAGGATGGAGAGCCCCTGCTCGCGCAGTTCCGCCGCGAAGGCGACCCTCAAGACGGCGTTCTTGGCCCCCAGGCCGATCAGGGTCAAAAGGCCGATCTGGAAGTAGACGTCGTTGGAAAGGCCGCGCATCCAGTTGAAGACCAGCGCGCCCAAAACGCCGAAGGGGACCGCGGTCATTACCGAGCCGGGCATGGTCCACGACTCGAACTGGGCGGCGAGCAGCAGGAAGATGATGATCAGGCCGAAACCGAAGGCGGCGATCGAGGAGGCCCCCGATTTCTTCTCCTCGTAGGCCATGCCGGACCAGGCGAAGCTGTAGCCGGAGGGGAGCACCTCGCGCGCCACCTCTTCCATGGCGTTCAGCGCGTCACCCGAGCTGTAGCCGGGAGCCGCGTTGCCGGTCACCTGGGCGGCCGGGAAGCCGTTGAAATGGGGGACCAGGTCCGGGTTGGTGACGTACTTGGTGGTGACCAGGGCCGACAGCGGCACCATCTTGCCGTCCTTGGACCTGGTGTAGAGCCGGGTGATGTCCGCCGTGGTCTTCCGGTAGGGGGCGTCGGACTGCAGGATCACGTTCCAGACGCGGCTGTACT
>NZ_DATFBA010000078.1:0-30956 GCF_035254065.1 Geomonas sp. | reverse complement strand
GGGATGGTAAACTACTTTTTCCTGAGCCTGCACGCCACCGAGAATCTGATCAGCCACGACCCCGAGCAAGACGAGAAGCTGGTCCGGGAGTACCTCGCCATCTTCATCAAGGGAGTTGCTGCGCAGGCCTGAAAAGCGTGCATCAAGGATTGAACGTTTTCCCTCGTTCTCTCATACCACTTCTCCCAACTTCCCCTCGCCCTGCGGGAGAGGGCCGGGGGAAGGGACGCCTCATACCTCATTGAAAGTTCCCTCACCTTAACCCGAGGGGAGAGGGGACTGTCGGACCTTACCCGCCGAGCGCAACGCCGACCAGCTTGCCGACCCCGAAAGTGACCGCTGCGGCGGTGAGGCCGAAGGCGACCTGCCGGAACCCCGAGTACCAGACCGAACGGCCGGTGAAAAGGGTGATGGACGCGCCTATCACGAAGAGGCCGACCGCGCTGAGACCTGCGCTGGCCGCTATGGCGGCGCCTCCCTTCAGGAAGACGAAGGGGATCACCGGGAGCACTGCGCCGGCGGCGAAGAGCAGGAAGGAGGTGAACGCCGCCTCCCAGGCGGACCCACCCAACTCCTCCATATCGACCCCCAGCTCCTCGCGCACCAGCGTGCCGAGCGCGTTCTCGCGGTCCGCCATGATGCGGGTCGCCACCTGCCGGGCAATCGTCTCGTCCATCCCGCGCGCCTGGTAGATCAGCACCAGTTCCTCGATCTCCTCCTCAGGCGCGTTCTCGATCTCCTCCCGCTCGGTCTCAATGTGCTTCAAGTACAGCTCGCGCGAACTCTGCACCGAGATCCACTCGCCGAGCGCCATGGAAACAGCCCCGGCCAACAGCCCCGCGCAGCCGGTGAGCAGGATGTTGCGCCCGGCCAGTTCCGCCCCCGCCACACCCATCACCAGGTTGAAGTTGGAGAGGAGACCGTCGCTGGCGCCCAGAACGGCCGCCCGAAGCGCATTGCCCCCCGCCATCCGGTGCCGTCCCTCCAACTGTGCGACCGCGCTCCCCCCCAGCCCCGTGCCCGAACTCTCGATCTGGCGAAGCACCCGCGCATGCGACTGCTCGGTGGCGATCATTCCGGCGGCTTCCGGCTGGTTCACGTAGTCCGTGGTCGCGCTGTCCTCTTTTGCTGCCAAGGTTGGTACCACCAGCTCCGGTCCGAAGCGCCGTGCCAGCCAGGCGAGGATGCGGGTGCGAGGCGTGGGGCGGAAGGCGGGGACGCGTGCGCCGGCCTCGGCGAGTTTGCGTCCCCACAGCGCAGCGTGCGACTCTTCCGCCTCGGCCAGCCGCCGGTAGACCTCGGCCATCTGCTCGTTTTGTTCGTGGGAGGCAAGTGCATGGTAGAGAAAGGCGCTGTTTCGCTCCTCCTCCAGGTTACGGAGAAAACGTTGCTGGTCGGTCATGGAAGGATTTTTCTCTTTTCTCTCATCGTTGGATGGTCGAGCGGTCGGTTGGTGCAGCTACGGCAGCGGCTGTACCAGTCGTTCGCCCAATTCGAAGGCCTTGCGGCAGTCATCGGGGAAGACCGTCTCGTGCCGCTTCTTGCGCTCGTGGGGATCGCAGTAACTGAAGACCACCTTGTCGTAGTCCTCGAACTGCAGCGTCTCGAATGAGCAGAGCGTTTCTGCCGCCCCGAAGGTGCGGGCGAGGACCGCCTCATTGAGGTTGATGTGCACGGGGTAGTTGTTCTGCGCCATCATCTCCTCGGAGACGTTCATGGTGTAGATGAAGGCGGCCCGGATCTTCTTCTTGAACAGCGTGGTGGGCGGCCTGGTGTAGGCGAGGTAAGGGAAGAAGAGCCTCTCCATGAAGGAGCGCATCTCCCCGGTGACGGTGCCGAAATAGATGGGGGAGCCGAGCACGAAGGCGTCAGCGGCGGCAATTTTCTCCAAAAGCGGCGTGAGATCGTCGTTCATGGCGCAGGTGCCGTAGCTCGCGCCGTTTTTCAGCTTGCAGGCGAAGCAGCTCTGGCACCCTTTGAAGTTCAGGTCATAGAGGTGGACTATCTCGACCTCCGCCCCCGACGACTTCGCCCCTGCCAGCGCCTTTTCCAAAAGGGTAGCGGTGTTCCACTTCTTACGCGGACTTCCGTTGATGGCGATCACCTTCATGGCTTTGCTCTCCTTTCTTGCGGTCGGCTGCTGCCCGGTTTCCGCCGCTGGCGCCTCGTTGCGACGCGGTCGCGAGGCGGATGTACGGGGGGCGGAGGAAATTGCCTGGCTCAACTGTTCTTCGGCGACGCGTTTGAGAAATCCCGCAGTCGCTGCCTTAGAGATCTTCGAGAGGCTCTGCATAACGGAGAAAGGTACCGCATCGATCTGAAAGCTGGACTTGAGATCGTTGATCATGCCGATCCAGAGGTGGCCGGTCATCTCCGCGTCGGCCAGCGCGCGGTGATAAACGCCGGTGGTCTTCAGCTTCTTGTAGTTGACCAGGGATTCCAGGCTGTGGCTGGGGGCCTCGGGGTAGAGCCGGCGGGAGACCAGCATGCTGCAGGCGAACTCCTGGCTCCGCTGTAGGTTGATGCGGCGCAACTCGCTGTCCAGGAAACGGCGGTCGAAGCTGGCGTTGTGGGCAACCAGGTGATGCTGGGAGATGAAGGAGGCGAAGCGCTCCATGACCTCCGCGACGGGAGGCGCCGACTTCAGCATCTCGTTGGTGATCCCGGTATAGTTCTCGATGAAGCTGCTGATCCTCTTGCCGGGATTCATCAGGCTCTGGAAGCGGTCCACGATCTCATTGTCCTGGATCAGGACGGCGCCGACCTCGATCACCCGGTCGCCGTAATCAGGCGACAGTCCGGTGGTTTCAAAGTCGAGCACGACGATGCTGTAATTCCCCATTTCCCCTCCCTGAAACTTCGGCCGCTCCCTGAACGTTAGAATGCACCCAACCTCCGTGCACAGTCGTTTTTCCGTACAAGCGTTGAGCCGGCGAGAGCAGCATTATACCGATAATTGCCGGAAGATCACGTTTTTTCCTGCAGCGAACTTGGAGGAGGAGGCCTCCGCTCCGCACATCACGCCCGCCTTGACCGATCCCCTCGCCCCTTTAGGGGAGAGGGTGCCCGAAGGGCGGGTGAGGGTTGCCACGCTCTGGCCAAAGAGGCTCCCTCACCCCCGCCCCTCTCCCCTAAAGGGGCGAGGGGGGTGTTCGAAAAGAGGGTGCAAGGGTGTAAAAAAAACGGTGACAGTAGGGACCTGGTGGCGCTTTTGCTCCGGATTTGCCGGTACCGGAACCGGCTTCCTCGAAACTGCAACTCCTTGGCACTATGGTATTCTTTAAAAACCGCTGGAATATTGGTAACGCTTTGTGGAAGTCACGTGATGGGACCTCACCCTTCCGAAACCGGCTCTGCCGGGCCGAAGCTTTTGAAGCACTACGAGTGGTTTCTCGCCGCCGGTTGGACCCTTGCGATCATCCTCCTTTTCACTTTGGACGTTGTCAGCGAAAGACAGCAGACGCTCGAGACCGCCCGCACACAGGCCAGGAGCAATTACCAGCGTGACCTGCTCTACCATCACTGGGTTGGCGAGCATGGCGGGGTCTATGTCGCCATCAGCGGTGACACTCCGCCCAACCCCTATCTGGCCGACTATCCCTCCCGCGACGTGACCACCACCAGCGGAGAATCCCTCACCCTGATCAACCCCGCCTACATGACCCGGCTGGTGTTCGAGGCTTCTGCCAAGGCCTTCGACATCAAGGGGCACATCACCAGCATGCGGCCGGTTCGCCCGGAGAACAAGCCGGACCAGTGGGAGATTGCCGCCTTCGAGGCGTTCGCCAGAGGTGAAAAAGAGGTGAGTTCGGTGGAGACATTGGACGGGAAAAGCTTCATGCGTCTGATGACGCCCCTCTTCACTCAACGTGACTGCCTGGCCTGCCATGCCAAGGACGGTTACCGCGAGGGGGAGATCAGGGGTGGGATCAGCGTGGCGGTACCCATGGCGCCGTTGCAGGAGATTTCCCAGCACAAGGTGGCGGTGAGCGCCGCCAGCTTTTCTGTCCTGTGGGCGGTCGGGCTGGTCGGCCTGTTCACCGGGGGAGGCCGCCTGCGCCGCGCCATCAGGGAACGGGATCTGGCGGAACAGGAGGTAGTGTCGTTGAACCGCGACCTGCTGGAGCGGAGCAAGGGGCTGGAGGCCGCCAACATCGAGCTGCAGGCCTTCAACTACAGCGTCTCGCATGATCTGCGCAAGCCCCTTACCGTCATCAACGGCTATTGCCAGCTGATAGAGGAGCTGTTCGGCGCGGACCTCGACGAGTCCTGCAGGCGATACATCGGCGAGATCCATCAGAGCACGATGGACATGAACAAACTCATCAGTACCCTGCTCGATTTCTCCCGTGCCCTCAACTGCGAGCTGACCGTCGAGGCCGTCGATCTTAGCCGGCTCGCGCAATCGGTGGCCGACGAATTGTCAAAGCTCGATCCGACGCGCCAAGTCAGCTTCAGCATGATGGAAGGCGTTACCGCGGCGTGCGACCCCCACCTGCTTCGGATCGTGCTGGACAACCTGATGGGGAACTCCTGGAAATACTGCTGTTGGGAACATGCCGTCATCAGCTTCGGGATGACCGAGGTGGAGGGAGCACCGGTTTATTTCGTCCGTGACAACGGGCGAGGTTTCGACATGGCGCAGGCGGACAAACTGTTCGTCCCTTTCCAGCGGCTGCCCGGCACGACCGGCGATGGGCACGGTATCGGACTGGCGACCGTGCAGAACATCATCCAGCGTCACGGCGGTCGGGTCTGGGCGGAAGGCGAACCGGGCGTGGGTGCTACCTTCTATTTCACACTTCCCGAGCAGCAGGCGAACAGGTAAAAAAAATCCCCTGTCTCCTTCGGGAGGCAGAGGATTTTTTTATCGGAGAGTACTACCAGTACTACTCTTCAGCTTTTTCGAAGTTCCCCTTTTCCTGGCACTGGGGGCACTTCTGGGGTTTGCATCTGCCGTCCTTGGTGAAGCCACAGCTCTTGCATTTCCACGTTGCCATATCAAATCACCTCCCTTGCTCGATCTTCGCACTCTGCACTACTAATGACTCAGCTCAACCAATAAATTCCCGCTCCAGGTCCCCCCCTTGTCAAAGGGGGGACAGGGGGGATTTGCCCCTGGTCTTTGTCGCTACTTGATGACCAGCTTTATCTCCTTGACCGGGCCGAACTCGCTGAGCGGACGGTCGAATTTCTTCTCATCCCCCACCACCACGAGTTTCATCGCCTCCGGCTGCAGGTATTTCCTGGCCACCCTCAGCACGTCCTCCTTGGTCACCTTGGCGATGTTGTCGCGGAAGTTCTCCAGGTACCCTTTCGGATAGCCGTAGAACTCGAGCCGCGCCTGCTGCGTGACCACCGCGTCGCTTCGCTCGAAGCTGAAGATGAACGAGTTGATGATGTGGTCCTTGGCGAGCTTCAGTTCCTGGTCGCTGACCTCGGCTTTGGTCATGCCGTCCACGATGGAGTTCACCAGCGCGATGGTCCGGGCAGTGGTCTCCGACTTGGTTTCCGTCTCGATGATGAAGGGGGCGGGGAAACGCCGGCCGGTCTCGAAGTAGCTGTCCACATTGTAGGCAAGCCCCTGGTTGGAGCGGACCTCCTGGGTCAGCCGCGAGGTGAAGCCGCCCCCCAGGATGAAGTCCATCACCTTGATCGCGTAGAGGTCGGGGTTGTTCTTGTCGATCCCCAGGTGTCCCATCCTGATCACCGACTGGTTAACCTCCTTCTGCGCGTGCAGTACTTCGTGTTTCATATCCTCCTTGGGCTCCGCGACCTGCGGGAAGGAAGACTGGCGGTTGGGCCACTTTGCGAACACCTTCTTGAGCCCCGCTAGCAGCTTTTCCTTGTCGAAGTCGCCGGAGACCGCCATGATCACATTTTCCGGGTAGAAGTAGCGCTGGTGGAAGGAGATCATATCCTGGCGGGTGATGGCCCGCACCGAGGTGAGCGTGGGGACGCGTCCCAGCGGGTGTCCCGCGTAGATGGCGCTGTTCAGTTCCCTGGCGGCGATCCCTTTGGGGTCGTCGTTCTGGCGGCGGATCCCCTCGATGGCGCGGTTTTTATCCATCTCCACCCGGGCTGAGTCGAAGGCGGGCTCCGTCATCACCTGCCCGAAGAGCTCCAGCGTGCGGTCCAGGTTTTTGGAGAGGGTGGAGGCCGAGATGGTGGCGTGATCGGCGTTGATGGAGGACTCGATGGCGGATGCCATGAACTCCAGCTCCTGGTCCAGCTTGTTGGGCGGTGTGCTGCGAGTGCCCCCTTCCCTGATGGCAGCGCCGGTAAGCGAGGCGAGCCCCACCTTGTCGGCCGGCTCGAAGACGCTCCCCGCTTTCAGGTAGGCGGTCAGGTGGACGAGCGGCAGTTCGTGGTCCGGCAGCAGGTACACCACCATCCCGTTGTCGAGAGTGACCCGGTCGCTCTTGGGGAGCTGGAAGTTCAGCTGAGGGAAGACCATGGTGCGCGGGTTGGCGGCCTCCGCCTTGGCGCTGGGGGCCTTCTCGCTCCCGCCGCCAGCCGTGGTCGCGCAGCCGGCGGCCAGCCCGGCCAGCAGGCAAAGCACCGGCAGCCGCTTTAAGGTCGTGGTGAAAAAGGTTCTGGAGTGGGTTGTAGAAATCATTCCTGGTCCCCTGTCGACAAAATCAGAAGCGATCCCATCCCCGTTGAGAAGAGGGGGCGGTCATGGCGGAGAGCTTGGCTTTCGACTTTTTTCGTGTGCTTTCGTGTCTTTCGTGGTGAAAAAGGCTTCTTACTGCTTCGTGGTGATGAACCCGACGTTCCGGTTGTCGCGGGTGAAGTACTGCTTCGCCACCCGCATCACGTCCTCCGGGGTCACTTTGGCGACCTTATGCCGGTGCTCGATCAGGTAGCGCCAGGTCCCCGCCACCGCCTCGTACTCGGTCAGCTCCCTGGCCATCCCCCCGTTGGACTGCATCTGGCTCGACTCCTGGTATTCCAGCTGGTTGAGGATCTGCTGCAGCTCATCCTTGGTCATCGGCTGCGTCTTCAGCCGGTCCAGCTCCTGTTCGATCGCCTTTTCCACCTCCGCCACCGTGTGGGGCGCGCGCGGGGTGGCGCCGATGATGAAGAGGTTGGGGTAGCGGGTGCCGGGGGCGTTGAAGGAGTTGACCGAGGTGGCGATCTGCTTCTCCATGACCAGCTTGCGGTACAGCCGCGAGGTGCGGCCGTTGGTCAACAGCATGTCGATCACGTCGAACACGTAGTCGTCCGGGGCCGGGAGGGTGGGCTTGTGGAAGCCGATCATCAGCTCAGGCTCGGCGTCCCCGATCACCTCGGTCCGCTTCTCGCCCGCCTGCACCGGTTCCTCGACCGGCACCGGCGGCATCGGGGTCCCCGGCGGGATGGAGCCGAAGTACCTCTCGATGAGCGCCATGGTCTGCTGCGGGTCGAGGTCGCCCACCAGCGCCATCACGGCGTTGTTGGGCCAGTAGTACTTGTGCAGGAAGTTCTCGGCCTTGGTGCGGGTCAGGTTGTCGATGTCGGACATCCAGCCGATGGTCGGCTGGCCGTAGGGGTGCGCGTTGAAGGCGTCCGCGATGAAGGTCTCCCACAATTTGCCTTCGGGCTCCGCGTCGTAGGAGCGCCGCCGCTCCTCCTTGACCACCTTCATCTCCGTGTAGAACTCCCGGAGCACCGCGTTCTGCATGCGGTCCGATTCGATGGAGGCCCACAGCTCCAGCTTGTTGGAGGGGAGGTTGATGATGTAGGTGGTGCCGTCCTTGGAGGTGAAGGCGTTGTAGCCGGTGGCGCCGTTTTTCGAGTAGATATCGGCGAACTCCTCCTTGATCACGTACTTCCCGGCTTCCTTCTCCAGCCGGTCGAGTTCCGCCTTCAGGTCGGCGATCACCTTCTGGTCGGCCTTATCCTTTTTCAGCTCCTCCGCCTTGAGCAGTTGCGCCGTCTTCTCGATCTGGTCCAAAAGCGGTTTTTCCGCCGCGTAGTCCCTGGTGCCGAGCGTCTTGGTCCCCTTGAAGAGCATGTGTTCCAGCAGGTGGGCGAGCCCCCGCTCGTCGCTTCTCTCGTCCACGCTCCCCACCTTGAAGCGGATCCAGGCCGCCACCGTCGGCGAGCTGTGGCGGGGGACCAGCAGGACTTTCAACCCGTTCTTGAGGGTATATTCCTGCACCTTGTCCGCCAGCCCCTCCTGGGCAAAACAGGAAGCGGTGGCCCAAAGTGAAATAACCAGCGCAAGCACGTATCGTGACAGTATCTTCATGGTGACCTCGTTGGCTTGATTCATCAGCAAACTGAAAAAAGATAGCACCAAGTTAACAGCGATGCAACGTCGAAGTATTCGACATTGTTACCGTATACGAGGGGCGCGTGCGGGGCCATTACCGGGAAACCTCTGTCAGGTTAGCGCAGTCCGCTCTGGTCCCTGCACCCGATTTGAATCGGTGGCCGTTCGTGCTGAGCTTGTCGAAGCATCACGGAACTTCTCCAGCGTAACTTCGCCCTAAGGTTTCCACGCCCTTCGACAAGCTCAGGGTGAACGGCGATTTCTTGGACCGGCATAGCGAAAGTAACTCCAAATTAGGCGAGACCATTGTCTCCGATGCTGGTTCTTTCCGAAGTTTCGCAGTGGCTAACGGCTTTGTCGTGGTGGGATCGCTCAGACGGGTAGCAACTCCCCCGTTGGGGGCGTCACAGGGGCGACTATTTGGCCCTGCTGGAACTTATATCGAGGATGGTAACGGTCAGGTCGCCGGCGGGACGCTTGATGGTGATCTCGTCGTCGACCTTCCTGCCGACCAGTGCTTTCCCCACCGGGGAATCGATGCTGATGCGCCCTTGGCTGACGTCGAACTCGTCCGGGCCCACCAGCTGGTAGCAGCGTTCCTCGCCGTTTTCGTCCTCATAGGTGACCCAGCAGCCGAAGCTTACGGAGGTCGGGTTGAGCGGCGGATACACCACCTTCAGTACCTTGAGCCGGTCACCGAGGTGCTTCAGTTCCCGGTCGATCTCGCGCAGGCGCTTCTTGGAGTAGATGTACTCGGCATTTTCCGAGCGGTCACCTTCCGCCGCCGCATCGGCCATATTCTTAACCATGCGCGGCCGCTCGTTCTCCCACAGGAAGTCGTAGCGCTCCTGCAATCGTTTGCGCCCTTCGGCGCTGATCATGTTGGTCATGGTTCATCCTTTTTCAAATTCGTTTACTCCTCCTGCTACTACCTCATCCCCCTTATGCCAACTCCCCCTCGCCCTACGGGAGAGGGCCGGGGTGAGGGAAGCCTCGTATCTGGGTGGAAAGTTCCCTCACCCTAACCCTCTCCCGGGGGGAGAGGGGACACTTGGCGGTAGTATGGATGGACAGACCAAAAGCAAACACGGGTGATGGTGCTGGATCTTACTGCTGTCCTCCAATGGATAGCGGGGCTTCGGGGGCGGCTGTCTCGTTCGCGGCCGCGGGGAGCTGCGGCGTGGCGGTCTCGGGTGGCGCCGCGGGAAGGGCCTGGCGGGCGGCGGTGGCCGGCGCCCGCCGTTGCTCGGGCTCTGCGGGGG
Source organism: Geomonas sp. (assembly GCF_035254065.1). Lineage (GTDB taxonomy): Bacteria > Desulfobacterota > Desulfuromonadia > Geobacterales > Geobacteraceae > Geomonas. The sequence continues at coordinate 21,434 of NZ_DATFBA010000078.1, read as the reverse complement.
GCAGGGCGGGCTCGAACGGGTTACCAGGCTCCGGGGTGGCAAGCGCGTCGTCTGCCGGCTGAGGGGCAGGTACCGGCGGCGCGGCGGCCTGCGATACGCCGCCGGTCTTTTCGTTCCCGCTGCAGATCTCCTCCTGTGCCAGTTCCAGCATGGTCTCGGGCTGGACCGGCTCGAAGGTGACCTCGCCGGCGACCGGGACTATCTTGCTAAGCTCACGCCGGTTCTTATCCACCATCACGGTGCTGCGGACGCGGTAGCGGGAGACCGCGCAATCCATTTCGTAGTTGGTCAGCACGTAGGAGATCTTGGCGAGGTTGTATTCCGCTTGGAAGTAATCGCTGTCTTTGGCTACCGATTTGATCCAGAAGAGGTAGATATTATCCGGTAAGGGGACCACCGATTTGCGGTCGAGATAGTACTTCAGGTCGCTGTCCTCGGCGAAGTTGTTCCATCTCTGGTCCGCGCCTTCACATATGCCGCAACACGTAAGGATAGCCAGCACAACAAACGTTATCCTGCCTGCCATTTCCCCCCCTTTACATGCCAAAACATGACAGATCTTCCGAGGTTGCATCATAGAATACTTTGCGGGCCAACGCAATCTCTCAAAGATGCCGGTCACACTGGGACTACTGCTGGTGGCGGTACTGTTTGAGGGCTCTTTGGTAGGTCTCCCCAATCTCATTGGGAGAGCCGGCCTGTCGATGCCGGATCAGGCACCTGGCCAGGATGACGGCGAGGATCAGCAGGAGCAAGGTGAGCAGGGCGAGGCGGAGCATCTCCCTCGACTTTTGCGTCTTGGCCGGCCCTCCAGCCGGCTCGGGGAGTTCGCGCAGCTCGCTGGCCTTGCGCAGCAGGGCGATCTGGGTCACCGATATGTGCCTGAAGAGCAGATCGCGGTCCCGCTCGTCGAGCAAGACGAACTGGAGACCCACGCGGATGCGCTCCTCCCCGCGCTGCGTAACCGGTCTCACGTGGATGACGCGCGCCACCGCGTGGACCAGGCGCCGCGGCGTCAGCGGAAGGGAGATCTCCAGGGCCAGCCACTCCTCGGGGCCTACCGGTTCCGGGATACTCAGCAGGATGCCGCCGCCACCGAGGTTCACCTCGCTTCCGGCCAGCTCTTGCCATTGCAGCTTCACTGCCGGCTGGTAGCGCGCATGGTGGGCGGCTATCACGTAGGCGTCATACCCCTGGAACTTCATCTGCTCATGTTCCTTGCGGTGTGCCCAGTCCCTTTCCAGGTCGGCCCGGCTGGCGTCGGACGTGAAGGCGTAGCTCACCTTCAGTTCCAGGTTGATCCGGAAAAACTGTCGTCGTTCCCGCGGGGTGAACCTGCCGAACAGCCTGATCCGCAGCACGCGCCCGCCCCTCTTCTCGGTCACGATGCCGCTGCAGGTGTAGGCCTCCTTGTTGATCCAGATGCTGACGTCGAGGATGAAGCCGAGGTCGACCCGCACGTTGGCCGGGAGCACGTCGCGCGAGATCTGCGCCAGCAGCTCGTCGCCGGCCGACTCGGCTACCACCGCCCAGTCTCGGAAGACGTCGCCCCCCGACAGCGGGATGCCCACCTCTATCCGCATCCCTTCCTGGAGATAGTGCCGGTATTCCCCGTAGTCGTCTTCCTGCATCGCCGTGCCCCGTTTCTTATGAGACAGCAGAAACCATCACCACATTAAACAGCGCTCTTTTTAATTTGCAAGAGCTTATGCTGGTTTGCCTGTGCGGCCGGGCGGCGCAAAGGTAATGAGAAAGTGTTGACAACGGCCGGGTATGTGATAAATGAGATGCTGTTTGTCACATTAAACAGCAAGCAAAGGAGAGATATGAAAAGGTTCGTAGGCAAGGTGATAGCGTTGGCCGTGCTGGTGACGGCTACCCAGGCAATAGCGGTTCCCGCTGGCAAGAGCGTGGATTGGCAGACTCCGATGGGGAAAGTTGTGTTCAAGGGGGACGACCACGCCGGCAAGGGGCTCAAGTGCAGCGAGTGCCATCCGAAGGTGTTCGCGATGAAGAGGGAAGCCAAGTTCAAGATGGCGGACATCTACGCGGGCAAGTACTGCGGCACCTGCCACAACGGTAAGCGGGCCTTCGCGGCCAAGGGCAACTGCACCAAGTGCCACAAGAAGTAGGACGCAGTATCAGCTGAAGTGGAAGATCAGTCCCGTCAAGGCTGCTCCCAGGATCACGGCCATAGGCGCTATGGCCGTGAACTGGAGCACCAAAAATCCCAGGCTGAGCAGGATCAGGTCGCGGAGGCTGGTGAGCGAGCTCTTCGACAAGGTGTAGCCGGCCGCGAAGATCAGCCCCACCACCGCCGGCAGGATGCCGTCCAGGAAATCGTTGAAGGCGTCGATGCGCCGGAACCGCTCGTAGCGGCTGGTGAGAAACAGCATGAGCGAGGTGCAGGGGAGAAAGACGCAGACGGTGCCGGCCAGGGCGCCGAGGAAACTCCCGCGCTGGAAACCGACGAAGGTCGCCAGCATGGCGAGCGGCCCCGGGGTGAGCTGGGAGAGCGCAACCCCGTCCAGAAACTCCTTGAGGGTGAGCCAGTGCATCTGGTCCACCATGATCCGGTGCAAAAGCGGGATCAGTACGTAGCCGCCGCCGAAGAAGAGCAGCCCCACCTTCAAGAATATCCAGCACAACTTCAGGATGCCGGTCACGGGCGCATCCTCCCCGCATACCATCCCTTGGCAATCCCCACGCAGCCAGCAACCAGAAGGACAGTGAGAGCGCTCACGCCGAAGAAGGCGGAGGCCACGAAGGCCGCCAGCGCGATGAGCGCGGTGGGAAGCTCCGCCGCCTTTCTGCGGGCCATGCCGATGCCGGCCACCAGCACCAGCGAGATGACGATCGGGTTGGAGCCGATCAGGGCGGCCTTCAGTTCGGGGAGTTCGTGAAAATGGAAATAGAGCAGGCTCAAAAGGGTGACCAGCAGAAAGGATGGGGTGAGGAAGGAGACGGTGGCCACCACGCCGCCGGCGAATCCCCGCAGGTAGCTCCCCACGAAGGTGCAGATGTTCAGCGAGTAGGGGCCCAGCACCTGGCCGAAGGCCAGCCCGTGCATGAACTCGTCGTGCCCGAGCCACTTCTTGTCGTGGACGCAGCGCCTCTCCACCACGGCCACCACGGCCATGCCGCCGCCGAAGCTGCTGGCCCCGATCTCCAGGAAAGTGCGGGCGATCTCGCCTAGTGTGACCTCTTTGACGTCCCTTTGCATCCGGGCTTTATAGCAGCATCGACAGTGGTGGAAAAGACTTTTTTATACTCCTGTTCCTCTTCCCCTCTGCCGCCAACTCTGCCTCGCCCTACGGGAGAGGGCAGGGGAAAGGGAATCCTCGCGTCATTATGAAAACTTCCCTCATCGGCAACGACCTCACGGCGTCCCCTCCCCTTCAAGGGGAGGGACAGGGTGAGGATGGGGTGCGGCGGCGTGACAGGGGAAATACAATCCTCCCTGTCCCCCCTTTATCAAGGGGGGACGTAACAGTGGCAAGATTATTGTTACTGTGAAAGGTGGCCACCCTGCACGGACATGAAGCTCCGGTGGCGTTTTGTATTGATCTCGGCAGCTAAAAACCGTAATACTGCATGACCTGAGCTAGTTAGCCTGCGGCCAAGGAGAGTGAGTCATGAGCGTCATCAAGAGATCCGTCTGCCCGTTCGATTGCCCCGATACCTGCGGGCTCTTGGTGGAGGTCGATGGGGGGAAGGCGGTCGCCGTGAAGGGGGACCCCGAGCATCCCTATACGCGCAGTTTTCTCTGCCCCAAGATGCTGCACTACGAGAAAAGCGTGCACTCCCCGCTCAGGCTGACCACCCCCTTGAAGAGGACCGGGGCCAAAGGCGAAGGCCGCTTCGCCCCCATCAGCTGGCAGGAGGCGATCGCCACCATTGCCGAGCGCTGGCGCGGCATCATCGGCGAGTTTGGCGGCGAGGCGATCCTCCCTTACTCCTACGCGGGGACCATGGGGATCGTACAGAGAAACGCCGGGCATCCCTTCTTCCACCGGCTGGGCGCCTCCCGTCTGGACCGCACCATCTGTTCCCCGGCCAAGGGGGCCGGTTGGCAGGCGGTGATGGGGAAGACCCCGACGCCGCACCCGGATACGGCCGGCAAGAGCGACCTCCTGATCCTGTGGGGAATCAACGCCGCCGCTACCAGCATCCACTTCATGAACGCGGTCAGGGAGGTGAAGGCCAAGGGGGGCGAGGTCTGGCTGATCGACACCTACCGGACGCCGACCGCCTCGGCCGCCGACCGCACCTTCCTGGTTCGTCCGGGAAGCGACGGCGCCCTGGCCCTTGGCATCATGCACATCCTTTCCCGTGACGGCCTCACCGACGACGACTTCCTGGCCGCCAACGTGCTCGGTTTCCAGGAACTCAGGCAGGAGGTGCTGCCGGAGTGGACACCGGAGCAGACCGCCAGGGTCACCGGCCTGCCGGCTGCCGTCATCGAGGAGATGGCCAAGGCGTACGGTAGCGCCCGGGCTCCCTTCATCAGGATGGGGAGCGGCCTTTCCCGCTACGGCAACGGGGCGATGACCGTGCGCTGCATCTCCTGTCTCCCCGCCCTGGTGGGGGCCTACGGCAAGGAGGGCGGCGGCTGCTTCCCGGACACCTCGACCGGCGGGGCCTTTGCCACCGACCAGCTGTTGCGCGAGGACCTGATGCAGCCCCCTACCCGGATCGTCAACATGAACCGGCTCGGGCACGCGCTGAACGAGCTGGCCGACCCGCCGGTGATGTCGCTCTACGTCTACCACTCCAACCCGGCGGCGGTCACCCCGGACCAGAACGCGGTCCTCAAGGGGCTCGCGCGCGAAGATCTCTTCACCGTGGTCCACGAGCGCTTCCTGACCGACACCGCCCGCCACGCCGACATCGTGCTCCCCGCCTGCTCCTCGGTGGAGACCAGCGACATCTACCGGGCCTATGGCACCTACTGCATCCAGCGCGCCCGCCCCGCCATCGAGCCGGTGGGGGAGAGCAAGTCGAACTGGCAGGTCTTCTCGCTGCTGGCGGCCGAGCTCGGCTTCCGGGAGGAGATCTTCGCCCTGACCGCTGACCAGATGATCGACCACCTGTTGTCCATCCCTTCCAAGCTTCGGGAGGGGATCGATACCGGCAGGCTGGATGCGGGTCTCGCCGTCGAGCTGACCGTGGCGAGGGAAGGGTGGGGCACCCCTTCCGGCAAGATCGAGATCCTCAACACTCAGCAGCCGATGCCGCTGCCGCGTTACCTGCCGACCCACGAGGAAAACGGTGAGCTCCCCTTCCGGCTGATGACCGCACCCAGCCCCTTTGCGCTGAACGCGACCTTCTACGAGCAGGAGGAGCTGCGGGCCAAGCAAGGGGGGATGCGGCTCCAGATGAACCCGGACGATGCACGGGCCAATGGGCTTCTGGACGGCGAGCGGGTGGTTGCTTTCAACGAGCGGGGGGAGGTTACTTTCCTGCTCACGGTAACCGACCACGTGCCGGCGGGGGTGGTGGTCGCCGAAGGGGTGTGGTGGACCGCCTTCGCCCCCGGCAGCCGCAGCGTAAACGCGCTCACCTCGCAGCGCCTGACCGACCAGGGGGGCGGCAGCACCTTCTACGACAACCGGGTCGACGTACGGAAGGAGTAGCCTTGCCCCCTCCCTCCGCTTCCCCCTCGCCCCTTCAGGGGAGAGGGTGGCCGAAGGCCGGGTGAGGGAGGTTACTGTTTTTCCTCCTCATGATTTCGCTAAAGCTGCCGATTACTTAGGCATAGATCGGCAAACAAAGCGAAATCGGGGGAGGCATGGAACCCAATAAGAAGATACTTCTGGAAAGCGGCACCAACGAGCTGGAGATCGTCGAGTTCAGGATCGACGAGCGCGACAGCAAGGGAAACGTGGTTCCCTGCTACTTCGGCGTCAACGTCGCCAAGGTTCGCGAGATCATCCGCCTGCCCGGCCTGCGCAAGGTGGTGAACGCCCACCCGGCGGTCTGCGGCATGATCAAGCTCAGGGAGCAGGTGATCACCCTGATCGACCTCTCCCGGGCGCTCAACAAGAACACGGAAGGGATCGCCGCCGAGCGGGTCATCGTCCTGGAATTCAACCGGGTGGTGGTGGGCATCCTGGTCCACTCCGTCTCCCGCATCTACCGCATCTCCTGGGAGAACGTGGAGCCGCCCGTGAAGGCGATCCACGATGCCAACATCACGGGCGTGGTGAAGATGGAGGACCGCATCATCCTGATCCTCGATTTCGAGAAGATCGTGGGTGAGATCTCCCGCAGTGACGCGCTCTCCAGGCCGAGCGACGAACTGATGCTGTCAGATAAGTCGGTGAACCGCGCCGCCAAGACCATCCTGGTCGCCGACGACTCCAAGTTCATCCGCGGCACCATCTGCGACTCCCTGCGGGGGGCCGGCTACCAGGTGGTGGAGGCTGAAAACGGCGAGGACGCCTGGACGCAGGTGACCGCGCTGCGCGAGAAGGCGGAAGGCCTCGGCGGCGATATGTCCCAGGTCCTGAACATGATCATCACCGATATTGAAATGCCCCGCATGGACGGCCTTCACCTCACCGCGCTGATCAGGAAGGAGTCCGGCCTGGACCAGGTCCCGGTCGTGCTCTTCTCCTCGCTGGCCAGCGACGACAACAAGGTGAAGTGGAAAAACCTGGGGGCGAGCGACATCCTCACCAAACCGGACCTTCCCAACTTGGTGGAAAGAGCGGACTCTCTTGTCTTATGATGATTCTCCCGAACTCTCCGTCGTAGTACCCGTCCTCAACGAGGAAGCGGAGCTCCACCGTTTCCTCGAAGAGCTTGCCCGGCAGCGTGACACCCGTTTCGAGCTGATCCTCTCGGACGGGGAGTCCGGCGACGGCACGGTGGCAGCCGCGAAGTCGCTGGCCGGGCAGCTCCCCTTTCCGCTGCTGGTGGTGGACGGGGGGAAGGGGAGGGCGGCCCAGATGAACGTCGGCGCCGGCCTTGCCCGTGCGCAGCTTCTGCTTTTCCTGCACATCGACTCGCGCTTCCCCGACCCTCTTGCCTTCCGCAAGGGGATCGACGCTCTCACCCCGACACTTTCCGGCGCCACTCCTCTGGCCGGGCACTTCATCCTGGAATTCGATTTCCCTGAGCTCCCCCCCTTACCCTATCGCTTTTACGGCGCCAAGGCGTCGCTGGACCGGCGCGGCTGCACTCACGGCGACCAGGGGATGCTGATCCCGGCCAGCTTCTTCGGCGAGGTCGGGCCCTTCGATCCCAGCTTGCCCATCATGGAGGACACCTTTTTGGCTGAGCGGATCAGGGAGGTGGGAGGGTGGCTGCTCCTCCCCGCCCGCATCAGGACCTCACCCCGTCGTTTCCTGGCCGAGGGGCTTCTTGCCAGGCAGACCCTGAACGCCATCCTGATGGACCTCGCCCATACCGGCCACCTGGACCTGATGGCGTCGCTCAAGGAGTGCTACCTTAGCCAGGATGCCACCCACAGGCTGGAGCTTTTCCCGTTTCTGAAGGTTTTGAAGGAGAGGATTGCCGCACTGCCGCGCGACAGGAGAGGGGTGCTGTGGCGGGAAACCGGCCGCTATGTCCGGTCCAACGCCTGGCAAGTTCCCTTCTGGCTGGATGTGCTGATCGGCAAGGGGGGCGCTGGCAAGGGCGGGCCCTTCCTCGCGTTGCACGACCGGTGGCTGGGGCGGTTGATCGACAACGGTCTCGCCGACCGCGCTGCTTCTCTGCTGGTTTGGATCTGGTTCAGGTGTGCGCTACTGCTTGGCCGTCGCTGACGCAGTTCAGGCGGTCCCGTCGCAGGAACGGCTGGCATCCTCGGCGTCGAGGAAGGACTCCAGGGCGGCGGTCTGCCTCTCGTCCAGGTTGTGGAATTCCACGCCGAAACCGACCGGAAGGGCGGGTTTGACGCGGTGGTCGTCGCCGTTGGTCCAGGCCACCCGTGCATTTACCTCCATCAGGAAGGGGGCCTTGCCTGGCAGGTACAGGGCCATTCTCAGCCGGGCGTCCTGGCGGACCGGATGGTCGCTCACCAGGTAGACCCCTCCGTCGCTGATGTCGAGGGTATGTCCGGCGAGGGGGGTGGTACCGTCCAGGACGAGGACGGGAATCTGGCAGGAGACTCGCAACTGTCGCCGGTCCACGGCAACCGTGAACTTCCGGGCCATGGCGAGGAACTCGCGGCGGTCGATCGGCTTGGTGAGGTACCCGTTGCAGCCGGCCTGTGCCGCCCGCTCGCGGTCGTGCTCGTTTCCCTCAGTGGTCAGCATCACGATGGGGATGTCGCAGTAGAAGGGATCTTTCTTGAGTTGGGCGAGGCAGCTGATGCCGTCCATCTCCGGCATGTTCAGGTCCATGAAGATGAGGTCGGGGGGATCCTTCCTGATCACTTCCAGGGCCTCCCGGCCGTTGCCGGCGGTGATCACGTCCACCTCGGAAAGCTTCAGGTAGCTCTTCTCCAGTTCCAGGATCAGCTTGGTATCGTCCACCAACAGTATCTTCGGTTTCGTCACGGTCCCCCCTCAATAGCATCTACAGTGCATTGCATAGCAAGGCGGCAGCAGGGCTGCTGTCGCTGAATTCCGGTCATTTACCGATATTGCCAGGTGATTGTCAAGCGGGAAAATAGGCGGAGAGCCCAATCCATGGCCGGGTTAGCAGCCGGCCAACCACTACACGATGACCCGCACGAAGTCGGGGATCGACTTCAGGGTGAGCGGGGCGCAGCCGAAGAAGTCCCCGTCGCACTGCACCGCCTTTCCCCCCTCCACCTTTAGCTCGCTGGCAGTGAAGATGGTGACCGAACGGCTGCCGGAGATCTTTCCCAGCAGCAGGCGCAGGAAGATCTTCAGATAGGCAAGCCTCCCTCCGCTGATACAGATGACCTGGAAGCCGGGAGTGAAAAGGCCGCCGCCGGGGGAGAGCACGAAATTCCCCCCGTATTTGGCGGCGTTGCAGACGATGACGCTGTCGCAACTGAGGTTGCTGCCGTCGGCGGTTACCATGAGGGGAGTGCGGTCCCAGGCGAACAGCAGGCGAAGCGCCGACAGGGCGTAGGCCGCCTTCCCCACCAGCCTCTTCTCGGGCAGTCGCACTCCGCGGACCACGGCGCCGTCCACCCCCACCCCCGCCATCAGCAGGAAACGCCTGCTCTCGCCTCCGCAGATCATTTCACCAACCGGGATGGGCCGGCACTCGCCGCGGATCACACGCTTCACCGCATCCTCGACCGAGTGGATCTCCAGTTCGCGCGCCAGCACGTTGGAGGTGCCGAGCGGGATGACGCCGAGGGTGGCAGCGCCCGGCGCGAGCCCGTTGAGGACGCCGTTCAGGGTACCGTCGCCGCCGGCGACCAGGATGAGCGGGGCCTCGTTCTCCTGGCAGATGCGCGCGGCGAAGCGGGCCGGGTCGGCGGCGCTGGCGGTCGGCATCAGCAGCGGCGGCAAGCCTCTCTCGGCGAGGATGGCCATGATGTGATCTATCTTTTTCTGGGAGTAGGTCCCGGAGGTGGGGTTGACGATCAGGAAGCAGGGTTTCGGCAAGGCGGCCTCGTTTGCTGCGTGATGTGGGAAGACCCCCATCCTCACCCTGTCCCTCCCCTTGAAGGGGAGGGGACGTAAAGCGCGGCGGCTTGTTAAGGATGGAGGGCGCGGCGGCACATGTGGTCAGTATGCCTTCTGTCTTCCGGGTACTCCCTCCCCTTCAAGGGGAGGGTAGGGGTGAGGATGGGGTTCCCGCGTTGGCCACAGATATAAACGATTTCCTGCGTAATCTCAATCGACTTTCGCTACTTCCCCCTTGCTGCCGTTCCCCGCTTCCTTGTCGGCAACCGCGAAGCGGCGCATGTTCTCCAACATCCCCTTAAGCTTGCGGTCGACGAGGTAATTGACGGTCCCCTCCGGGTAGCTGCCGTCGGCTGCCACCTTGCCTGCCGGCACACCGGTCAGCACCTCGATCCCCTGGTCGATGTCGACCACGCTCCAGATGTGGAACTTGCCGTCCCGGACCGCCTCCACCACCTCGTCCTTCAGCATGAGATTGCGCTCGTTGAGTTTGGGGATGATCACCCCCTGCTCCCCGGTCAGCCCCTTGGCCTTGCAGACGGCGTAGAACCCCTCGATCTTGTAGTTGACCCCGCCGATCGGCTGCACCTGGCCGAGCTGGTTGACGCTGCCGGTAACGGCGATCCCCTGCCGGATGGGAAGTTCGGCAAGGGCGGAGAGCAGGCCGTAGAGTTCGGTGGAGGAGGCGCTGTCCCCCTCGACCCCCTCGTAGGACTGCTCGAAGCAGATGGAGGCGGAGAAGGAGAGGGGACGTTCCTTGGCGAACTTGCCGCGCAGGTAGCCGGTCAGGATCAGCACCCCCTTGTCGTGGATCGGGCCGGACAGCTTCACCTCCCGCTCGATGTTGACCATGCCGGCGCGCCCCAGGGAGACCCGGGTGGTGACGCGGGAGGGGCGCCCGAAGGTGTAATCCCCCATGGTTATCACCGAAAGGCCGTTTATCTGCCCCACCACGCCTCCCTCGGTGTCGCACAGGATGGTCCCGTCGGCGATGTACTCCTGTATCCTCTCCTCGATCCGGTTGGAACGGTAGATCTTCTGCTCGATCGCCTTGTGGACCCATTTGCGATCCACCACCTGGCCTCCCCCCAGCTCCGCCCAGTAGCTCGCCTCCCTGATCATGTCGGAAAGTTCCATGAACTGCGCGCTGATCCGCTCCTGGTCCTCCACCTGGCGCGCGGCGTGCTCCAGGAGGGCCGCCACCCCGCTGGCGGTGAAGGGGAGCAGTCCCTCCTGTTTGCAGTGGGTCGCCACGAACAGCGCGTAGTCCTGCATCACCTCCGGGGTGCGGTTGATCCTGCTGTCGAAGTCGGCCTTCACCTTGAAGAACTTCCGGTAGTCCGGGTCCATGTAGAACAGCAGGTAATAGATCCAGAGCGAGCCGATCATGATGATCTTGGCGTGCAGCGGGATCGGTTCCGGTTTCAGCGTGACCACGGTCATGAACCGGTACTGCTCCAGGACGTCCTCGATCTTGATCTCGGAGTTGCGGATGCAGCGCTTGAGCGATTCCCAGGCGAAGGGGTTGATCAGCACCTCGCGCGCGTCCAGGATGAGGTAGCCGCCGTTGGCCCGGTGCAGTGCACCCGGCTTGATGAGGGTGAAGTTGGTGGTGGCCATCCCTCCCATCTGCATGACGTTCTCGATCCTGCCGAACAGGTTGTTGTAGGTGGGGTTGGTCGGGAAGACGATGGGGGCGCCGCTTTCCGGGTCGTTTTCCACCACCACGTTGACCTCGTAGCGCTCGAAGGTCGGCTCCTGCTTGGGTAGCCTGAGGCCCGGGATCTGCGGGGGCGGGGTCTGTGGCTTGAAGTCCTCCAGGTTCAAGAGCAGGTCTTCCTGGACGCATTCCAGGTAGTGGAGGACCTTCTGGAAGCCTGCGTACTTCGCCTTGAGGGGATCCAGGTGATGGCCGATCGCCGATAGCCCCAGCTCCCGGTCCAGTTTGGCCAGGTCGTCGCGCAGCGCCTTCTCGTTCTCCCTCACCTGCCGCAGCGCGTCGTTGAGCTTCTCGGTCAGCGCGCGCCCCATGGCGTCCATCCGCTCCCGCTCTTCCGGCTCCAGCGCCTCGTACTCGTCCTGGGTGTAGTTGCGCCCCTCCTTCTGGGGAACGATCACCAGGCCGGATACCGTGCGCTGCAGGGCAAAGCCGTTCTCGGAGGCCTCCTGCTCCAGCTCGGAGAAGATCTCGCCGTTTTTCTCCTGATATTCCTCGATGATGCGCACCCGGTCGGTCTCGTAGTCCTTGCTCTCCAGGGCGGTGGGTATGTTGGCCCGCACGTAGTCCAGCAGTTCCCTCATGTCGGCCGCGAGTTCGGGCCCTTTGCCGGCGGGGAGCGAGATGGCGATGGGGGCGTCCGGGTTGCAGAAGTTGTTGACGTAGCACCAGTCGGGAGGAGGCGGGGTGTCCGCCACTCTCTTGGTGAGCATGTTGCAGATGGTGGTGCTGCGCCCGGTGCCGGGCTCCCCGGCCAGGTAGATGTTGTAGCCGTGATTGGCCATGCCGAGGCCGAAGTCGATGGAGGCGAGGGCTCGTTCCTGGCCGAGTCCCCCCGTGAGGTTGGCGATGTCTTCGGTGGTCGTGAAGGTGAATGCAGCGGGGTCGCAGACCCATCTCAGTCTCTCGACGGGAACCTTGCAATCGTTGTCGGACATGGGATCCTCCTTGGGGAAAGGGTGACTGGAAGCGCCATGCATGCCTAAAGTGTATCTGCCAAACCGTTCCCGCGCTCAGTGCGGTGCCTCGGCTGCAGTTTTACGGATGTTGACAGCGGGGGAGCCGCTCTTCGAGCAGCGGGGCGAAACGGCTGACCACCAGTTCCTTAACCTCCGCCATGGCGGGCTCTGCGCCGCGCTCCAAGGCGAGCGAGGTGATCGGGCATCCTGCCATGCCGCACGGGTTGATGTGCTGGAAGGGGGAGGTGTCCGGGGAGACGTTGAGGCAGAAGCCGTGCATGGAGACCCAGCGCCGGACGCCGACCCCGATGGAGGCGAGCTTGCCGCGGGTGGTCCAGACACCGGTGCGGCCGGCGCAGGTGAAGCCGGTGACGCCGAGGGCTTCGCTCACCTCCACCAGGAGCTCCTCCAGGAAGCGGAGGTAGCGGTGCAGGTCGCGACCGCGGCTGGCGAGGTCGATGATCGGGTAGCCCATCAGCTGTCCCGGCCCGTGGTAGGTGATGTCGCCACCCCTGTTGACCCGGTTGACGTCGAGGGTCGGGTCGAGCAGGTTGTCGAGGCTCCCGCCGGCGCCGATGGTGTAGACCGGGGTATGCTCGAGAAGCAGGAGTGCCTCCTCCTGGCCACCGCGCACCTGCGAGAGGAGCCGCTCCTGGAGCTCGAACGCTTCGCCGTATCCCATCGTGCCGAGGTCGTGGACGATCATGGGAAAATCCCATCCTTACCCTGTCCCTCCCCTTTGAAGGGGAGGGGACGTAGAGGCTGAAGTTCTGTTGAAGAGTGGGCAGGACCCACCGCTTGAGACGTGCCGCCCTCCACGTACCGCTATCACGTTCCCCCCTTGATAAAGGGGGGACAGGGGGGATTGCTTTTGGCAGTTGAACGTCTGCCGGAAGGAGCCATCAGGCGTGGATCGCCCGTTTGTCCACGTCCAGCGCGGCTTCCCGCACGGCTTCCGACAGGGTGGGGTGGGCGTGGACGGTGAGCGCGATGTCCTCGGCACTCCCTCCGAAGCTCATCACGGTGACCGCCTCGGCGATCAGGTCGGAGGCGCGGGGCCCCAGGATGTGCACCCCCAGCACGCGCCCCCCCTCGCTTTCGGCGAGGATTTTAACGAAGCCTTCCGTCTCGTCCATGCATTTGGCCCGGCCGTTCCCCATGAAATTGAACTTGCCGCTCTTGTAGGAGATCCCCTGTTCCTTCAGTGTCTCCTCGGTCTTGCCGACCGAGGCCGCCTCCGGCCAGGTGTAGCAGATGCCCGGGATGCAGGCGTAATCGACCTCGCTCGGCTCTCCCTGCATCCGTTCGACGCAGACCACCCCCTCGTCGGAAGCCTTGTGGGCCAGCATGGGGCCGGCGATCAGGTCGCCGATGGCGTAGATGCCGGGCACGCTGGTCTGGTAGTCGGCGTCCACCACCACGCGGCCGCGCTCCAGCCTGATGCCGAGCCCTTCCACTCCCAGCCCCTCGGTCAGCGGCCGGCGCCCGACCGCCACCAGCACCTTGTCGCACTCGATCTCCTGGACTCCGCCCTGGGCCTCGACCTTCGCCACCAGCTTACCGTCCCGTTTCTCGGCCCCGGCGACCTTGGCCTCCATCATGAAGCGCATCCCCTGCTTCTTGAGCGCCCGCATCAGCCCGTCTGCAACCTGTCCGTCGCTCCCCGCCACCAGCCGCGGCAGCATCTCCACCACGGTCACCTGGGCGCCCAGCCTCAGCCAGACCGAGCCGAGCTCGAGGCCGATGTATCCTCCACCGACCACCAGCAGATGCCCCGGCACTTCCGGGAAGCAGAGGGTCTCCCGCGCACTCACCACGCTCTCCCCGTCGAAGGGGAGGGAGGGCAACTGCACCGCCTCGCTGCCGCTGGCAAGGAGCACCTTCTTGCCGGTAATGGTGGCGGCAGCGGCGCCGGAGACCTGCACCTGCTGGTCACCCTGCTGGTTGGCCCCCAAAAGCTTCGCCTCGCCGATGAAGGTCTGTACCTTGTTCTTCTTGAACAGGAAGGCGACGCCGTCGGTGAGCTTCCTCACCACGTCGTCCTTTCTCGCCATCATCTTGCCGACGTTGATGGCCGGTGGCGCCACCTCGATGCCGTGTCCAGCGAAACGGTCCTTGGCGAGGTGAAACAGTTCGCTGGTGTCGAGCAGCGCCTTGCTCGGTATGCACCCCTCGTTGAGGCAGACGCCTCCCATGGTTTCCCGCTTCTCGACCACGGCGACCTTCATGCCGAGCTGCGCCGCCCTGATGGCCGCCACGTAGCCGCCGGGGCCGGCCCCGATCACGATGAGGTCAAAGATCTCTTCAGACATTGCGTATCCTCCGTTCAATTCACGTCACCATCCTCACCCTGTCCCCCGCCTCCGCCATGGCTACGGCGCGGCAAGCTTCTCCTTGAAGGAGAGGGGACGCTGTGGACCCCTCCCCTTCAAGGGGAGGGCTGAGGTGAGGATGGGGTTGCTTTTCAACTCTCGAGGAACATCTCTTCCGGTTCCTCGATGAACTGTTTGACCAGCTTCAGGAATCCCACCGCCCCCTTGCCGTCCACGATCCGGTGATCGTAGGAGAGCGCCAGGTTCATCATGGGGCGGATCACGATCTCCCCATCCTTCACCACAGCCCGCTCCTGTATGGCATGCATGCCGAGCACCCCGCTCTGCGGCGGGTTGAGGATGGGGGTGGAGAGGAGCGAGCCGTAGATGCCGCCATTGGAGATGGTGAAGGTCCCCCCCTCCAGGTCGGCGATGGCGAGCTTGTTGGTGCGGATCTTCTCCCCGAAATCGACGATGCGCTGCTCGATTTGGGCGAGGGTCAGCGTCTCGGCATCGCGCAGCACCGGCACCACCAGCCCCTTCTCGCTGCCGACCGCGATGCCGATGTCGCAGTAGTTGTGGTAGACGATATCGTCGCCTTCGATGCTCGCGTTGATCTCGGGGAATTCCTTGAGGGCCTGGCAGCAGGCCCGTACGAAGAGCGACATCAGGCCGAGCTTCACGTTGTGGCGCTTCTGGAAGAACTCGCCATGCTTCTTGCGCAGGCCCATCACTTCCGACATGTCCGCCTCGTTGAAGGTAGTCAGCATGGCGGTCTGCTGCCGGACGGCTACCAGCCGCTCGGCGATCCGTTTCCGGATGGGGGACATGGCCTTGCGGGTGACGCGCTCAGCTTGCTCTGCGTGGAGCGGTGCCGAGACGGCGGGCGCAGCGCCCCCCTCCCGCTGATACTGCCCCGCCGACGGCTCGCGAGCCACCGCACGGGCGCTCCCCTGCACCGGCGCCGCGGCTGCTGGCTCTTGGCGAGGGGCGGGCTCTGCCGGCGCCTTGGCCGCTGGGGCTTCCTGCCCTTTCAGGAGATCCTCCCTGGTGATCCTGCCGCCGCGCCCGCTCCCCTGCAGCTCGCGCGTGTCCACCCCCATCTCCCGGGCCAGTTTGCGGCCCGAAGGCGAGATGGGAGGCATGGTCTGCTCTTTCGGGGGCTCCTTGACGGGTGGGGCCTGCGGTTGCGGCTCGCGCACCGGGGGCGTCTCCGGCTTGGGCTCCTCGACCGGCGGCGTCTCCGGCTTCGGCTCGCGCACCGGCGGTGCCTGTGGTGCCTTGGAGGGAGTGCCGGGTTTTGGCGCCTCGGCCGCAGCCGGCTTACCTTCTCCCGCCGCGGCTTGGGCTCCCTCCTCGATGGTGCCGATCACCGCCCCGATCTTCACCGTCTCCACCTCGGGGACCAGGATGTTCAGCACCCCGGCGGCCTCGGCGGTCACCTCGAGGGTCACCTTGTCGGTCTCGATCTCGCAGAGCGGTTCGTCCTTTTCCACGTGGTCACCGCTCTTCTTCAACCACCTGGCAATCAGCGCCTCGTAGACGGATTCCCCGACTGACGGCACCTTGATGTCCATAACGCCCCCTGCAGTGAGGTAAGTTGGCCCCTCTTCCAGAGAGGACCCTTGCTTGGAAACTCCTCCTCCCAAAGGGGGGAGGTTGGCGGGGGGCTCTGCTTGAGATTGCGGCAGCGCTCCCCCTCCCTGACCCTCCCCCTGCGGGAGAGGGGATGTTGGTGAGAGTGAAGAATGGATTTGACTGGCCTCGGTGGACCGCCGGGCTACTGGCTGAGCGCCTCGGTGATGATGCGCTCCTGTTCCACACGGTCCAGGCGATGTGAGCCGGAGGCGGGAGCCGCGGCGTCGGGGCGTCCGACGTAGCGCGGCGCTGCTCCCAACATCTCGGTGAGCTGGGGCCTCAAGAAACGCCAGGCGCCCATGTTGTGCGGCTCTTCCTGCACCCAGCTGAAGCGGGTGCCGCTCGGGTATCTTTCCAGCTCCTCCCGTAAGAGGTCGGCCGCCAGCGGATAGAGCTGTTCGACCCTGACCAGCGCTATCTCGGCCACCTGGTCCTTGGCTATCCGGTCGGCCAGGTCATAGTAGATCTTGCCGGTGCAGATCAGCACCTGTTTCACGCTACCCTGCCGGGCCGGCTCCGCGATAACTTCCTGGAACTGGCCGGAGGTGAGATCGTCGAGCTGGGAGACGCACATCGGGTGGCGGAGCAGGCTCTTGGGGGTGAACAGGACCAGTGGCTTGCGGAAGTTCTGCAGCATCTGGCGCCTGAGGACGTGGAACAGCTGGGCGGGGGTGCTCGGGAAGACCACCTGCATATTGCCGCTGGCGGAAAGGGCTAAGAAGCGCTCGATGCGGGCGCTGGAGTGCTCGGCTCCCTGACCCTCGTAGCCGTGCGGCAGCATCAGGACGAGGCCGCTGGAGCGCTCCCATTTCGCCTCGCCGCTGGCGATGAACTGGTCGATGATGACCTCGGCGCCGTTCACGAAGTCGCCGTACTGCGCCTCCCAGATGGTGAGCGCCTCGGGGGCTTCGATGGAGTAGCCGTACTCGAACCCCAGCACGGAGAACTCGGCCAGCATGCTGTCGTAGGCGCGGAACGTCGCCCCTTCCCGCGCCACCGCTTCCAGCGGGTAGTAGGGGGTGCCGTCCTCCTGGTCGAAGAGCGCCGCGTGCCGGTGGCTGAAGGTGCCGCGCCTGACGTCCTGCCCGGAGATGCGGACCGGAATCCCCTCATTCAAAAGGGTGGCGAAGGCGAGCGTCTCCACATTCCCCCAGTCGAGCGGCCCTCCCTTCAAGAGCGCCTCGCGCCGTCTCTGCAGCAGGGCTGCCACCTTGGGGTGGGGATGAAAGCTCGCCGGGATCACCGAGAGCCGCTCGGAGAGCTCCAGAAGGGGCTCGGCCGCCACCTTGGTCTCCACCGGTCCCCGGTGGACACCCGGCTTCATCCCGCTCCAGCGGGCGAGGAAGGCTGATTCGGCCGGAGCCGTATCGCGGGGGCTCTGCTGGTTGATCTGGTCGGCCACCTCCGCCTCGATCTGCTTCAGGTCGTCCTCCTCGAATCCCTGGGAGAGGAGTTCCATCTCGTAGAGCGCGTGCAGCTGCGGGCGGAGCTTGATGGCCTCGTACATGAGCGGCTGGGTGAAGTACGGCTCGTCCCCCTCGTTGTGGCCGAAGCGGCGGTAGCAGATCACCTCCACCACCACGTCCTTCTGGTAGCGCTCGCGGTAGTGCAAGGCGAGCTGCACGGCGTGCACCACCGCCTCCGGGTCGTCCCCGTAGACGTGGAAGATGGGGGCCTTGACCATCTTGGCCACGTCGGTTGCGTAGTGGGTCGAGCGGGCGTCGGCGGGGAGGGTGGTGAAACCGATCTGGTTGTTGAGCACGATGTGCAGGGTGCCGCCGGTCCGGTAGCCGGCCAGTTGGGAGAGGTTGAGGGTCTCCGCCACGATCCCCTGGCCGGAGAAGGCGGCGTCGCCGTGGATCAGCAGGGGGAGCACCCGCTGCTCGGCCCCCTCGCCCAGGCGGTCCTGGCGCGCGCGGGACTTCCCCTCCACCACAGGGTCGATCGCCTCCAGGTGGCTGGGGTTGGAGGTGAGGGTGAGGTGCACCGTGCGCCCGTCTCCCAAGGTGAGGTCTGCGGAGTACCCCTTGTGGTACTTCACGTCACCCTCGCCGACCACGCCGTACTCGGCGTTGTCGGAGAACTCGGCGAACATGCTCTCATAGGGCATGCCGAAGATGTTGACCAGCACGTTGAGGCGCCCGCGGTGCGGCATGCCGAACACGATATCGGTCACCCCCAGCGAGGCCGCCTCGCTCACGGCTGCGTCCAGAAGCGGGATCAGCACGTCCCCCCCTTCCACCGAGAAGCGGGTCTGGCCGGGGAACTTCTTCTGCAGGGCCCGCTCGAAGAGCGCCGCCTCCTTGAGCTTCCTCAGAATGGTCAGTCGCTGCTCCGCGCTGAAGGTCCCCCGGTTGCCGGTGGGCTCCATCCGGTCGATCAGCCACTGGCGCTCGTCGGGGTCCTGGATGTGCATGAACTCGACTCCGGTGGAGCCGCAGTAGGTGCTCCTCAGCACCTGCACGATCTCCTTGAGGGTCGCGGTCTGTTTCATGAATCGGCGGGTGTGGAAGGTCTTGTCGAGGTCGTCGCTATCCAGCCCGAAAGCGGAGAGCGCGAGCAGCGGATGCTCCAGGGGGCACGGCGATAGGGGGTCGGTGCAGGCCAGGAGGTGGCCGATGTCGCGATAGCGGTAGATGAGGGATTGGACTGCGGAGTGTTTCAGCGCTTCCTCGGCGCTTAAGGGGGCTCCCGCCGCGCTCGGGGCGCCAGCCAGCTCGAAGCCGGTGAAAAAGGCGCGCCATTCGTCGGAAAGCTGCTCAGGGGTGCTCTTCCAGATCTGGTATTGGTTCTCGATCCAGAGAGGGCTCAAGTTGTCCACCATTCCCATCGTCTGCTCCTCTCATGAATGTTTCTAATTCATGAATAACAGGTAGTGTAGCAGATGAGGGGTACCTTTCAAGCCTCGTGCTTCCGCGCGTAGCGCCAGACGAACACCTTTTCCATGGTGATCATGCCGCCGTCGATCATCTCCCTGACCCTGGGGAGCACTGCCTCGATCCGCTGGCGGTCATCGACCATCTCGACCACCACCGGCAGGTCGGAGGAGAGTCGCAGCAGCCGGTCGCTGTGGTGCATGCTGTGCGGCCCGAAGCCGGCGATGCCGCGCAGGACGGTGGCTCCGGCCAGCCCTTCCTTACGGAACAGCTCGACCAGCGCCTCGTAGAGGGGGATGTGCTGGAACTTGTCGCTCTCCCCGATGAAGATCCTCAGCAGAACCTGCTCGCCTGCGATTTCATCAACCATACCGGACTCCGTAACCTTTCCTGAGTGGAGAAAGTTGGATCATGTGCAACGAGGTTATAGTCCCATCATCTAAAATTCCATCCCAGGCTCAACCCCATGATGTCGGAGGTGGATTCGGGCTGGAAGAAGGCCTGGTAGCCCACCCTCTTGAGCGGCGACTGCGACCAGCGGAACCCCTCGTAGGTGAAGGCGACCTTCAGGTTCCGGTAACTGGCTCCAGCCTCGGCAAAGCCGCTCCAGAGGGAGCCGGGGTGGAAGGTCACGGTGCCGGCACCGGCGAAGTCGACGCTGTTGCCGGTGTAGAAGGGATATTTGCCGCCCCCCTCTACATACATGGTCCAGTCGGAGGAGGGACGGTAGCTCCCCCGTGCGCCCAGCCGGCAGTAGACGCTGTCCCAGGTCTCGGTGTAGCCGGAGACCGGCACCCCTGTCGCGGTCTGGGAGTCGTGCAGATCCCTGGTCCACCAGCGGTAGCCTATGCCGGCGAAGGGCTCGAAGTTGAGCAGGTCGGGGGGGAGCCGGTAGCCAAAATCCGCTTCCCCCCTGGTGCCGACGTAGGTGACGTCGGTTTTCACCGGGACCGGGTTGGGCGCCTGCGTCTCCCCGTCATAGCTGATGACGCCGCCGAAGACTTCGGCTTTGGCGGTGATGGTCATGGCCAGATCGGTGAGGATCCCCACCTTGACTCCGCCGGAGAACAGGGGGCCGTCTTCGTCCAGCAGGCGCCTGCCGCCGTAGTACTCCTTCCAGGTGTAGTGCTGAGCCGTGAAGAAGGGGGTCAACTGCTCCAAGGTGGCTGCGGAGGCTCCACCGGCGCAGCAGACGACACATAGCAAGGTGGTGATCAGTACCTTCAATCGCAACGGTGGTGTCATCAGGGACCTGTTTCTTCCTTTTTCCTGCGGGGTGCACGTTTTTTCTTGGCAGGTTCCGAGCCGGCAGCAGCTTCCTGCCCCGCGGCCGTCTCGACCGGGGCGGCTGCTGATTCCAGGCCGGTCCCCTGTGCCGCCGCGGCAGGTTTGGTCTTGGCCGGCCGCTTCGCCCTCGGTTTAGCCGCTGCCTGTGCCGCACCTGCCGCCGGTTCTCCGGCAACCGGTGCCGCCGGAGCCGGTTGTGCGGTAGGCTCAGTCGCGGGCAAAGCCGCGGCACCTGCGGCGGAGGCCGATTCCGCCTTGGCCCCCTTGCCTCGCTTGGCGGCGGTAGCCGGCTTGGAGGCCGGTTTACGGGGAGCCTTGTTCCCTTTGGCCTGTGCCGCGCCCCGCTCGCCGGCTACGGTGATTTCGACGGCCTCGGCGACAGGGACGACCTCGCCGACCTCGATGGTTCCGGCCGCTGCGGCGGTGACTACCTCTGCGCTCTCCTTGGCCGGTCTCTTCCCTTTGCCCCGCTTGGGCAGGGGCGCTTCCACCGCTTCCACGATCCCGGTCGGGGCCTCGGCCGCGACCATCTCCGCGCCGGCAACCGCGGCTTCGGCAGGTCCCTTCTTGCGGGCCGGCCGCTTCCTTTTCCCGGTTGCAGCAGCCGCGGCCTCGGCCGGTGCTTCGCTGACCGGCACCGCTTCCACGGTCACCGCCTGGGTCGCCTCGGAAACCACCGCAGCCGCAGTCTGTTCGCTGACGGCGGGCTGGAACTCGGCAGCCTGGGCGGGCGCCGCTTCCCCGGAGGAGATGACTGCTTCCTGTGCGGCCGCTTCGTGCCCCTTGCCGCGCCGTCTCTTGCGCCGGCGCTTCTTCTTCACCTCCTCAGCCGGGTGCTCGCCGGTCATCTCGGCATGCTCGGCCGCCGTCTCGCCTGTCTCCGCGTGCTGAACGCTTTCAGCGGGGAGCAGCTCAGCGCCCTCGGAGGGAAGGTCGATGGCGACCTCTGCCTGGTGGGCAGCCGCCTCGGCGCCGCCTCCCTTGCCGCGCCGTCTTTTGCGCCGACGTTTCTTCTTCTGCTCTTCGTGCTCTCCCTCGGCGAGCACCACCCGTTCGGCCCCGTCCGGTTCCACCACCAGGGCGACCGG